>NZ_JAAORA010000005.1:0-168770 GCF_011601315.1 Candidatus Chlorobium masyuteum
CACCTTTCCATGTCAGATCGACAGCCTCGGCGTTACTGAATCCGAGGGCCGCTGCAAGACCGACCATCATTGCTATTTTTTTCATGCTCTTTTGGGTTGGTTGATGTTGTGAGTACACAAAACTTTTTCGCATCATTTTTGCTCTCCAAACATACCATTAGTAGTGTTAAGGAATTGTTACGGGAGTGTTGCAGGATTGTGAACAAAAAGCGGAGAAGGGTGGAGTGTGATGTAACTTTCTGGTGGATTCAGAAATCGCTGTGAATAAAGAGGGCAATGCCCTGCTGCCTGCCGGTTTTTTTATCTGGCAGTACGGGAGGATCCGGAGGGTGAAAGCTGGTTTTAAAAAGTGGTTTTCGGGGGGAATGCGTTGCTGAAGGAGTTGATTGCCATGGTAGAGGAGAGCCTGAACCCTTCGCCGTAGGTGACGCCGATCTGCTCGCCGAAATAGCGGGCTCGTGCTTCCAGTCCGGTAAGAAACTCCGGACGTTTGATCAAGGTTTCCGGC
This sequence comes from Candidatus Chlorobium masyuteum, assembly GCF_011601315.1. NCBI lineage: Bacteria > Pseudomonadati > Chlorobiota > Chlorobiia > Chlorobiales > Chlorobiaceae > Chlorobium > Candidatus Chlorobium masyuteum. Next base: position 509 of record NZ_JAAORA010000005.1, read on the forward strand.
TCTCCGGTTGTTCCTTCACGGTGGAATTGCGATGCAAAGGCAAGAACACCTTTGCGTGAAGCGGTAAAGGTTTCCGAAACATCTACAATCAGTTGCGGTTCAAGGTGTTTGAACTGGATGTAATAGAGCAGATGGTGAGGGCGGTGAGCTTCCTGGAGTGATCCGTTCAGGCTGGTTTCAAGCTGTTTCAGCCCGGCATAGTAACAGGCGTCAGTGACCAGTTTTGATGATTTCGAGTGGTCGGGATGCCGTTCATCCGGAGGGTTGCAGAAAACCACCTCCGGTCTGAAGGCTCTGATGACCCGGATGATACCGGCAAGGTTCTCTTCGGTGTAGAAAAGTTTCGAGTCTCCAAGGTCGAGGGTTGTGCGGCACTGGTAACCCATTACGGCGGCAGCACGATCGGCCTCAGCGCGCCTTGTTTCAGGAGTTCCGGTTGTTCCCATCTCACCTCTTGTCAGGTCGCAGACTGCAACCTGACGGCCTTCGCCGATGATTTTCAGCAGGGTGGCTCCGCATGAGAGTTCCACATCATCAGGGTGGGCACCGAAAGCAAGTGCATAGACCTTTTGAGCTGCTCTATCCGGTTCTCTTCTCATAATTGTAGTTATATTCTGACGATCTCGATTTGCTTATTCTCCACTACCCGGCTTGTCTTCTGCCGATAACCAAGAAAATCCCAACAATGCTGAAAGTAAAGATAGTTCGCCTTAACAAACAAGCAGTTCTTCCGCTTTATGCAACTGCCCACGCTGCAGGAATGGATATTTCAGCCTGTATTGAAGAGCCCCTCACCATCGAGCCCTTGACAACAGCACTGATTCCTTCCGGTTTTGCCCTTGAACTTCCGGAGGGGTATGAGGCACAACTCCGGCCAAGAAGCGGTCTGGCACTTCGATCGATGATCTCGCTGCCGAACAGTCCGGCTACCATTGATGCCGATTACCGTGGAGAGGTCAAGGTTATTCTCATCAATTACGGACGGGAGCCGTTTATTGTCCGCAATGGTGACCGGATAGCACAGATGGTCGTGGCAAAAGTCGAGAAAGTCTCATTTGAAGAGGTCAGTGAGCTTTGTTCAACGGCAAGGGGTGACGGGGGGTTTGGGCATACGGGAACCGGCAGGCAGTGAAGATTATGGCGGCAGCCCCCGGCTCGGGTGGGGGTTTGATCAGCCTGTTTTCAGATACTCAAGACCAAACTTGTCAAGCTTTCTGTAGAGCGTTGCCCTGCCGATACCAAGCATGCGGGCGGTTTTTGTAAGGTTGCCCTGTGAAGCCTTGTAGGCCTTGATGATCGCATCCCTCTCATGCTCTTCGAGCGAATAGGATATCTTGCTTGCCGCTTTCTGATCAGATAAAACAGGTTCGGCCAATTTTTCCGGTACGGTTTTCTCTGTGGCGTGCGTTCCGGCTGAACCCGGAATAAGAGCAGAGCGCAATGTTTCGATCAGGTTGCCTTTTCTGGTTACAGCAGCCCGCTGTACGGCATTTTTAAGCTCCCGTATATTACCCGGCCACTGATAGCCGTCAATACTGTCAAGCGCATCCGGAGCCAGTTGAAGCGATTCCAGATTGTTGGCACTTGAAAACTCGTCGAGAAAATGGCGGATGAGAAGCGGAATATCTTCGGGACGTTCCCTGAGGGGGGGGGATATACAGGGGAAACTCCTCAATGCGGTAGTAGAGATCCTCCCTGAAAAGATTGTTTTTGATTGCCTGTGAGAAATCCCGGTTGGTTGCCGAGATGACCCTGAAATTGACACTCTTTTCGCTTTTTTCTCCAACGCGCCTGATTTTTCTCTCCTGGAGAGCACGAAGCACCTTTGCCTGTACGTCTGAATCCATGTCTCCGATCTCATCAAGAAAAATCGTGCCGTTGTCCGCCTGCTCAAAAAAACCGGTAGAATCAGTGTTTGCTCCGGTAAATGAGCCTTTGACATGGCCGAATAGCAGACTGTCGGCAAGATTGTTGGAGATCGCTGCGCAGTTAACCGAAACAAACGGACCTTTTTTTCGTTTGCTGCCGTAATGAATCGCCTCGGCAAACAACTCCTTGCCGGAACCGCTCTCTCCGATAATAAGTACGTTCAGGTCGGTCTCCATGACCTGAATGACCTGCTCCATGGTATGTTTTATTACCGGGCTGGAACCGATAATTTTTCTGAACAGGTTCTGACTTTTCAGCTCTTTCTGAAGCAGCTGCACCTGACTTTGCAGGGAGGACTCCGCCAGTGCATTGCGCATGACAATTTCAAGCCTGTCGATGCTCAGGGGTTTGGTCAGGTACTCGAAAGCTCCGAGTTTAATGCATTTGACTGCATGGGGGATATCGTGTGAAGCCGTAATCATAATGACAGGCGTCACAATATTGTGCGCCTTCATGTGCAGCATCACTTCAAAGCCATCTTTCTTGGGCATGTTGATGTCGAGCAGAATGACATTCGGAGCCTGCTCTGTCAGGCATCGAATGCACTCCTCACCGTCCTCTGCCACGATGGGAACATAGCCCATTTTCTGGACAAAATGGCTGAGAATCCGGCGCGATGTATTGTCATCGTCAGCAATGAGCACAACACTTTTTTTGGTTGCTGCAGTCTTGCTTCCGGTATAGCGATTATATTGACCCTCTTTCAATGCACCTTTCGTTTGCCTGCTTCAGGGGATCAGGTTATCGCTTTGCTGTGATAGCCTAACCCCCCTCAAACCATTATTCATCAGAGATTTCCAACTCTTTCTGTACAGTTTTTCCTGCTCTGTTGCCCGGTATTGAGTTTTCGCGGTCAGATTTTCGGTTTCAATACTGGTGAGGGTGTTGATACTGGTGCCGGAGGCTTTGCTGCTGCTACAGGAGCCGCGGCAGGAGCCGGAGCTGATACAGGAGCAGCTGAAATTGCAGGTGCCGATACCGGTGCCGGGTTTTTAACTTCAGGAACAACCTCTTTCTGGGTGAAATGAATCTCCTTGACCTCTTTTTTGTGGCGATCTTCACTGCTGCCGATTTTTGCAGATGACATGGCATTGCCGACAAGTTGTCCAAGACCTGCACTTACATTGTCAAACAGGTTCTGTACCTGGCCGGAGCTGACTGTCGAGACTGCTGAATTCAGATTATCGAGCAGGTTTTTAAACAGTTTACCGAGTTCCTGAAACGAGCTCTGTACCTGTTCGGAGTTCAGTGTGGCGGTCACACCATCAATCAACTGTCCTGATACCGTGTTGACGTTATCGATCAACTTGCCCGAAACCGAATTGACATTATTGATGATGCCCTGTACAGGTTCGGATTTGATGGTAGTGGTAACACCGTCAATCAGTTGTTCGGTCGCTGAGCTTACTGTGGTGATAATGCCCTGGACGGATTCAATGGTTGAGTCAATCAGAATGCCGACATTGCCGATCAGATTGGCCATATCGCCGTTGCCGACATTGGACTCACTGCTTTTCTGTACAGCCGGTTTTGGTGCGCCCGCAGGCGTGTTCAGTTCTTCTGCCATAGTGGTATCTTGTTATAGGTAGATAATTAATTGTAATTACCGGAATATAAGAAATCTATTTACCAAGTCCGCCACCGTTGGATGTATTTTGACCGGGATTATGACGGACGTGCCCCCGTCTATAAGACCACTTCTTCTTTGTAAAAATTCGTTTGCTGAACCTGAAATTCTTCCGGTGTCAGCTTCCCTAAAGAACTGTGCGGGCGGATCGAATTGTAATCCGCCTGCATAGATGAAATGAAGAGCGGTTAGGATCATTTTTGGCTTTTGCCACTCTCCTTTTGCAAAAGAACTCCCCCTCTCTTTTGCTCGAACCATAGACTACAAGAGGATGCGGCGTTACAGCTAATAGAAAAAAGACGAAAAAACTTTGATTCCTGGCAGTATGGCCCTTTGTGGCAAGGATGTTGTGCTTTCGAGAGGGAGAAGATGCGGCAGAGTCAGTTGGAATTTACTCCGGATTTATTCGACGATGATTGGAGCCGAAAAACAGTACCCTGAACCATGGACAGTTTTAACGGGACTTTTATAGTCAAGCTTATCATTTTTACGTCGCAGGCGATTCACCAGTGCAACAAGGGCACGATTACCGGAATCATTATTTTTATAGTCAAGGGCCTTCAAAAGATCTTGACGCAAGATGATCGAGTTATTGGATACAGCCAGCACTTGCATGAACTCAAACTCCTTTGAGGTGAGTTTTATTTCATCACCGGACGGGGAACACAGCGTAGAGCTTTTGCGTATAAGTTTCCAGTACTTTTGTGCACTTTCTCTTACCGGTTCGGATTTTTTTATCTCATGATTGTTGGAGTGTTGTGCGTCAACACGTCCAAGAATACTGTTTATAGTTGCTGTGAGCTCGGAGAAGTCGACCGGTTTAACCAGATAGATATCCGCTCCGGATTTGTATGCATTAATTTTGCTTGACTGAGATGAATCTGCAGTCAGCATAATAATGCGCATATCGGTATTGTTTCGAATGTATTCAGCAAGCACCAAACCGCTCTGGTCCGGCAGGCCGATATCGATAATTACCAGTTGAAAAAATTGCTGTGAGAGGATCTGATAAAATTCCAGGGCGGACGCTGAAGCTGTAACTTCAAAACCGGTCAGTTGAAGGTATTCTATAATACTTTCACGGAAATCATTATCGTCTTCGACAATGATAATTCGTTTACCGTTCACGGTGGATGCAGATGAGGTTGTTTCCATATGTTAATATATCATAAATCTTAACATTTTAATGCTTTATACGGCTCTGTGGGCCGCCGGGGCAGAGTGTACAGCTACTCATTTTCGTGCATAAGAGGGAGGCGGACGGTTATTTCAGTAACTTTGTCAATACATGATAATGAAATCTGCCCGTTGTGCTGATCGATGATGTTTTTGACCAACCACAATCCAAGCCCTGCCCCGGCAGTGCCAACGGCGTTGCTTCCTCGTTTGTACTTTTCGAAAACGGTGCCCTCTTCTGACGGGGAGATTCTGTCAGACCTGTTGCGTATGCTTATGACCACTGCATTGTCTTTAATATGGCTATCCATTTCGATTGCTGATGCAGGAGGAGAGTACTTGCGGGCATTATCAAGCAGATTGAAAATGGCCAGTTTGATTTGAGACGGATCGCAATAAATTTCAGCATTGTCGAGCTGTCCTGTGTAAAGGATAGTGCGGTTATCCCACATATTACGGAACGACTCAACTTGCGAATCAACAAGCGGAGCAACCGGGAAAGGGACGGGTTCTAATGTTGTTTTTGACCCAATAACGCGGTTCTCCTCTAAGGCGATTTCCATCACCTCTACAAGTCGGTTAATAGCATTGTCAATCTTCTTTATGTGGCGGATATTCGGGTTATCGTCGCTTTTATTTTTAAACTTTATGATGTTGAGCTGGCCACGGATAATTGCCAGGGGAGTTCGGTACTCGTGAGAGATCATGTTGATAAAGTGGCGCAGATGTTCCATCTCGTCATGAAGCTGCTCGGTGCGCTCAGCGACAATCTGCTCCAACCGCTCAATGCTTAGCTGTTGCAACTCCTGCATCGTGATATCAGTCATCATCACCAGAATACACTCTCTGCCCTCAAGAGTAAAGTGCTCTCCGGAATAGAGTGCATGAACTATCTCTCCGCTTTTTTTTCGGAATGAAAGCGGTTTATTTAAAATCTTCCCATGTTCATTGAGCGTGGTGACATTATTTTCATAATCTTCGTCCTGCATATACACGCGGAGCTCTTTTATGGTTTTACCTATAACTTCTTCTTTTGTATATCCGAAAATTCGCAGCCACGCATTATTGACATCGAATAATTTGCCATCGTGAACATCAATGATAGCAATAGCAACAGGGGAGTGATCAAAGATCGTTCTGAATTTGAGCTCACTCTCCCTGAGTGCACTCTGAACCTTTTTTTGACCGGTGATATCCTGTACAATTCCTAAAACATGACCTGTGTCGTTCTGATGGTCATACCTGAATGCACCGGTAACGCTTATCCATCGTAACTCACCCTCCGCAGAGTGAATCCGGCACTCAAAACTATAGTTATTCCGTTCTTCAATCGCGTTCAGGATAAGAGCCTGTTTATCGGCGCGCTCTTCGGGTATGATATGATCGAAAAAGTTCTCAAGTGACCATACCGGCGGTATTGTTTCATAGCCGAAAATATGAGCGTGTTCAAGTGTCCGGGCTGTGTTGCCATCCTGAAGATTAAGGTCCCAGACCCCGATATGACTGTTTTCAAGAATGAAATTCAGCCTTTCCTGACTTCTTCTCAGCTCCTCTTCTATCTCTTTTCTCTCGGTTATATCGATAATGGTGCCGATGAAGCGTTCAACGTTTCCATCCCGGTCAAACAGGGGCATGCCTCGCGACATGAGCCAGCGTATGGAGTTGTTATCATAATAGATACGATATTCGCTATAAAGCTCGGTTTTATTTTCAGCGGCACTGGCCGCGGCAAGGATTGCCATCTCCCGGTCATCAGGGTGAATCGTGCTCGCCCAGAATTCAAAAGATGGTTTCGGGTTGTCCAGTTTCATCCCGTGTAACAGGCGGGCCTCTTCCGACCAGGTGTTCTCTCCTGTAATCAGGTTCCACTCCCATGTTCCGGCCCGGGCAGCTTCCAGTGCCTGTTTGAGGAGGTTTCTGCTCTCAACGATCTCCCGGTCTCTCTCTTTTCGCTCGGTAATGTCCATAACAGTACCGATGTAATGAGCAACCTGACCATTCTCATCCAGCAGGGGCATTCCTCGACACATGAGCCAGTGAATTGAGCCGTCAAGGTGACAGACCCTGTACTCCATGTTTATATCGATCTCTTTCTGAACTGCCGACATGACGTTCTGAAATGTCACTTCCCGGTCATCAGGATGCACGGTACTTGCGCAGAGCTTGTGCGTCCTGGCCATACTGTTAGGCTCCAGTCCGTATAACGCCCATACATGATCCGACCAGATAATCTTGTCGGCAGTGACGTCCCACTCCCAGACACCTGCATGCGTTGCATCCAAAGCAAATGAGAACCTTGTCTTGTTGGCGCTGAGTGCAAGCTCTGTCAGTTTCTGATCGGTTATATCGATGATTGTCCCGATATACCGTATCGCCTGACCGTTGTCATTGCATATCGGCTTGCCTCTGGAGAGGAGCCAGTGAATTGAACAATCAGGGTACAAGACGCGATATTCAATATTCAGTTCGGTTTTGTTGCGTGCCGCATCGCTAACCATCTGAATTACCTTTTCCCGGTCATCGTTATGAATGGACTTTGCCCAGAGTTCAAAAGATGGTGAGCCATCAGTACATTCGAGTCCAAATAACGGCCAGATTTCATCCGACCATATATTCTCATTGGTAGTCAGGTTCCATTCCCAAACACCTGCAGAAGCGGCCTTCAGTGCCTGATTCAGCCTCGTCTTGCTTTCGCTGAGCGCAATCTCCGTCTCTTTGCGTTCGGTAATATCGATAATGGTTCCGATGTAGCGAGTGACTGCTCCATCAGCATCGTGCAGCGGCATGCCATGTGATGTTAGCCAGTGTACGGAACCATCAGGGTGAATGACTCGATATTCAAGAGAGGCTGCACTTCCTTTACTGACAGCGTTCCGTATAATCCAGGCTGCCATTTCGCGGTCATCGGCATGTACGGTATCAACACAGAGCTGATTATTCAAAGGGAGACTGTTTTCCTTCAATCCGTACAATCTCCAGACCTGTTCAGACCAGCTCAGTTCATCGTTTTTTACGTTCCATTCCCAGATTCCTGAATGCGAGGCGTCCAATGCATAGCTGTAACGCATCTTGCTTTCGCGGAGTGCAATCTCTGAACGTTTGCGCTCGGTGATATCAATGCCGATGCAGAGAACGCAGGGCTGCCCATCAATGAATATTCTGCTTGTTCTGCTCAACAGCCATAATGTATCACTGCTCCCATGAGGGTGAACCTCTATTTCTCTGGCGTCCTCAATTCCGGAATCGAGAATTTCCATGATTTTTTTTCTGAGCATACCCATTTCTTCAGGGCAAAAGAATTCGCTTGCCTCAATGCAGGACTTTTCAGATTCCGGTTTACTGAAAAGCATATTCTCTGCATATTGATTTCCGAAGATCATCTTGAGGCTGGCATCCAGGATGATGACGGAAAAGGGAATCGCATCAAGAAGGGTTGTTTTGATAGAGCGCTCTTTTTGCAACTCCCGGAAAATCTGCTTCTGTTCGGAAATATTCTGAATGGTGATGAGCAGCCGGGTAATGCCCTCTTCCTGTAACGCTAACGGTGCGATGGTAACCTTTCTTATATCCCTGTCATCAGCAAAAACGACGCGTTTGCCGGTTCTGAGAACCTCTTCACTCCTTTCTCGATGATATATCGCCAGTTCCGGCAGATGAGCCACGTTTTTGATCAGATCGTAGACACTGGTGCCAATACACTCCTGCGGCTGCATGTTGAATTGGGTGGCAAACAGGCTGTTGGTATCAAGAATAACCCCTTTTTCATCTATGATATAGACGGCATCAGGAAGGGCTTCCAGCAAGGCGGAGAAGCCCGTCTCATCGGAACGGGTCCTGTCGGAATGGATATTGTTCGTATGCATCAACAAAGCAAGGTATTGGATTATGTTCCTGCAGTAGACCCCGGTTTTGCAGGATGCAGGGAATAATCGTAAGTAATATAAATGAAGAGCCGTTCGGAAATCACAGCTTATTCTGCTTACAATTCATACAAAAAATCGCTTTTGTAATATAATAACTGTAACAGGAAATAATGATTGATCATTAACTGACCGTCATCGAGGATGGGATAGTCGGTGTGGTGAAAACAGGAGCAGATGCCGGGTTTCAGTTTCCCCCCCGGATTATTGCCGCATACGCAAGCTCACTCGGACTTTTTCTGAGCAGAACTGTTGCCAATAAATTTGTTTAACAGTATTACTATAAGAACCCCGCCAAGAAAAAAACCAACAGGCGCAAAAAATGTCGTGTATTTTAATATTTCGCTATTCATGATTGTGGAATACCCGTCTTAGGTTAAGTAAGGTTATCTGAGAGTATCAGAATGTTTTGGCGTATTTTTATGAAAATTTTCAGAGAAACAGCTCGGGTTTAAGTGTTTTGGTGAACCGGTTCATTGCGTAGTTGGCAAGCCAGACCCAGTTCATCGGTTTGCCTTTCATGCGCTGCATAATTGCTCGTCCTTTGTAAACCTCTTTCTGAAGTTTGACAAAGTTTTCGAGCAGTTTTTCGCCCTTCATCTTGTTTGGCTCGAACATGTAGTGGTAGGTGTCGTACTTGTCCCAGTCGAAGTGACGGATACGGGGCTTCATCTCGTCGAAATAGGGGGTGCCGGGGAATGGGGTTACAAGAGAGAAGACCGGGAACTCAATCCGGTTCTTCATAATGAAATCGTAGGTGAGCTGGAAGCTCTCTTCGGTATCGTTGTCGAAGCCGAACATGAAGTAGCCCTGGATGGCAATGCCGTTCTTGTGGAGATTGTTCACAACACTCTCATAGTTTCCCAGCCGGTTTGACCCTTTATGGACGCTTTTAATCGTTTCCGGATTGAGCGATTCAAAACCGATGCTCAAGAGATCGCAACCGGAGCGTCCGGCCAGTTCGGCGACCTCCGGCTTGTCAAGAAAGTTCATGGAGATATTGGCGTTCCAGTGCACGCCGAGTTTTGCCATCTCTTCGAGCAGAGTAAAGAAGTACTGTGGTCTGAAGCTGATGTTGTCATCCATGAAGGAGAAGTTGATCTTCTCCTTGTTGAGTCTCTTTTGGTGATAGCGCATTTCGTCAAGCACCAGATCAAGCTCGCGGTAGCGGTAATTCTTGCCGTAGATTGTAGGTGTGGTACAGAAGTTGCACCCTACCGGACACCCCTTTGTTGCAAGGATGGGAATTCGTGAACTGTATTTTTTTGCCGAGGGAGAAGAGAGGGCGTAACTGAAATCAGGGTGGATCATGCTGCCCATCGGCTTGAGCTCTTTGGCACGGTAGATTGGCTTCATTTCGCCGTTCAGTACATCGGCGGCCAGCTCCGTCCAGATCGACTCTATTTCGCCGTAGACCACGCTGGTGCAGTGCGAGGCGGCCTCATCATGCAGCATGGTGGGATGAACCCCTCCAAGGATAACTATCTTGCCCTGACGCAGTGCAGCGTCACCGATCCGGTAGGCCTGTGATGCATTCAGCGTGCGAGAGGTGATGGCGACAACGTCAAATCCGGAAAAATCTTCAGGCACTTTGTCGCCGAGACGTTCATCAATAAAGGTTACATCAAAGAATTTTCCGACAAGGGAGGCAACCATGATCAGATTCAACGGCATGCTGACCGTACCGGAATCCACCATCATACTGGTCTTGCTTACAGGTTGAACAAGAAGCCACTTTTTCCTTGTTTGTTTTTCTGTTGTAATACTTTCGCGTGATTGCACAGTATAATTTTTCCGGGGAAGTATCGTCTTTTCTTCTTTCAGCATGCTAATCTGCTCTCTCTTCGTAATAGTTAATTCTGATAAATGCGAAGGTCAATCTTCAGGCGCCGAATCGTCTCTGGATTTCCTTTGATGGTTTTGCATAACCTGATTTCAAAGGGGAACTTCCACGGTAACTGCTGCTCATGGAGTTTCCACCATACAGATAGGGATATGCATTGGCTCCGAGCCTTTTGGTGCACTTGCCAACGTTTTCGAGATAATCACCGACAATCCACCACGTACCGTCAATGAATACTTCAACAAGTCGGCCATAAGCTTCTGCTCCTTGTACAAATGCGCCCTGGGTTTTGTTCATGATTTTTGAGGATATCGGTTTATGTTTTTGATTGTTTGTACAGAATTGAAAACAACTGAAGCATTGCTTGACAGGCATGCTTCAATCGTTCGTCAGGCAATTTTGTTGCCCCATATTGATCGATTCCAGAAAGTGTTTATAGCGTATTTTTTGATATAGTTTTCAAGCATATCGATAAGTTCATGCGCTGAACAATTGATGCTTTTTGCCTCAACAATCGCCATACACTCCTCGATACTGTTAGATGTCAGAACTCTGACGCGAAACACTTCATCAGCTTCAAGCTTTTCAATCAAGCCATTTGACTCTTCTGGTGTCATAACGTTATTGTTTGATTGTCTGATATTGTTTTCTGTTCCGGTTGAAAATCCACAGTGAGTGCTCTGACGCAATCTCAATAACTCATCACCACCGTCCCGGTTCTCTTTCGGATGCGTCCACAGTTCCGCTTGCCCTGATATGCGGCAGCTGTCGGAAGTCGGCGGCTCTGTTGTTGTATCTGTAGATATTTTAATAGGGGAACGGGAGCAGCAGGCCGGCTCCTTTTTTTGCTTTTGCAGCCAATTGAAGGACATAATCACTTCATCTTATTTTTAGGGGGATCACAAAAGGGAACAGCTATCAGGAGTTGTCCTCTGCCAGCCATTTTCTTTTTGAATTTAAAAAATATATTATTTTTATTATAAATGTCACAATAAATATAAGACAGTGTTCAATGTCCTTTGCAGCCTCTCTTTGTTGGTGGTTCTGCTTTGTGAAGTAAAGTTTTAGGGCCGATAATCAGTTTTTTATTGTCCTCTCGCTTCGTGTATTTATCGTGTAATATGTTACAAATATTACGCGATAAATGATTGTTGGTGTCGGGAGTGGCGAGTAGAATGAGCGGCTCTCCCAGGAGAACTATTCAGCAGGATTTCGAAATAGGGTTACAATTACTATCAGCAATCAGCCGAAACCGGGCAAAGGAAGCCATGGTAAAAGCCCGTCAGAAAGGATTATCAAATACCTTGAACGTATCGATATAAGCGATTATGTATATGAAAAATAACTAGTTAGAATTTTTCTGCAAAGTGTGTTCATATTCATTAATCAAACAAAAATAAAAGTCATGGCAAATGAAACTACTAACGAGGCTGTTAACGTGGTTAACAACCTCATGGATGTGGTCGGAAAGCTTGCTCAGCAGCAGATTGAGCTGATCACATGCGGGATCAAATCCGTGTCTGAGGCTATTGAGCCTTTAAGCAAAAATACTGCCGAACTTGCCGGTAATGTTATCAATGCATGTAATCAGATGTTGACAAGCGTAACAGAGTCAATAACACCCAATAAGTAAGGTGTTCAATTGAGTGGAAAGCACAGCATACTCTGGTATGTGGTGCTTTCCGTTATACTCTCATCACTATTCCTCACAACCTATGTCCGGTACAGAAATTTTATCATTAAAACTCCCGTCCGAAAGAGTTACAGGTCTGTCAATGATGGCTCCTGTGATCGGCTTGCCTCTTTTTCTTCATGCATTAAGCGGAGCTTTCGTTGCAGGCCTTGGCGCCGCCGCGATATCAACCGTCATGGCTCCTTTTGCAGGAAAGATTTTGCAGGCAACAAAGGGTATGCCTCTTTTACCTTCTTTTGATATCAAGCCTGCAATGCTTGAAACATCACTTGTTGAACATGTTCCGATTACGATCTCTGTCCAGGAGTCGGTAATCTGAACGTGGTGAAACGCTTAATTCTTGTGTTTAAGGCTGAAACAGAAGCGGCATGGGTAAGCGCTTTTTAAGATTCATGCAATGGTGCAGATAATCATTTTTCTTGTCAGGTAAAACTGTTCAAAAGATTATTGATTGTTGAATTTCCGAACGCTAATTATTGAAATAATAGCCATGATGATAAGACTTTTATGGATGGGTGCTGTAAAGGAAGCATGGGATTCATACATAAGAAAGTTAAACAGGGATATAATGCCTCAACGTATGGATATTCATCTCAGTCAGCAGATTACTATGGGGGGAACTCTCGAAGAGTTCGCCGAGATGGTTTTTACAGAGGGATTTGCTGCAGGTGAAAAGTATACCAAGGCTTTGATTCCAGGCAGCGGGAAACACGATCCGAGTATCAACTGAACAATATTATGGACCAGAATGATATAAGGCAATAGTTGTTCCATTTCAATAATTGAACATTAATCATTCTCCTGCATCATGTTTTCAGATAGAAGAGTCATGCGACAGTTTTGGTTTAGCTGGTATTGCTTGAAATGGCTGTTAATGAAGAGAGATTATGTCTACCATTTATTTTCAAGCAGAGGCCGAAAAGGCGAGCTGTTGTAATCCACACTATACTTATTGTTTATGGGTCTCATTTTGTCTATGAGATAAAATTCCGGCCATTTGAAATAATTTTTATACACAACACAAAGGTATTACAAAGGAGGTTGTCCATATGATTCCATCTAATCCAGCAAACTTAGTTAAAACAGCTGTGGGTGTAGCTGGGGGGACAGTATTAATAGCTCCGGTTGCCCTGCCGGTCTTTTCCGGTCTTGCCGGAATTGCCGTTGTAGGAGTCGGGATTTTTGCTGTTGGCTCGCTTGCTGTCAAGGCTGCGGGAGCAATCAAAGAGATAGGCAATCCATTGCAAGCCAAGAGCCCGCAAAGTTAACACGGATACAATCCCATAAATTTTCTGAATGGTGATGGTGTATGCATGTGTCCGTCAACGTCAATATCAGAAAGAATGTATTGGTGACCCGGAAAAACGGGGAGCAAAACAGGGGTGTTTCGATTTGTCAGGTACCCGGATTTTTAATCAGGCTAAATAAATACGAAAATGATGTTTCAAGAGAGTATGGTACTGCCCTCCCTCTACTCAAGGGATGATCAAACGCTCATTGAACGCTGGATACATCAGGGCCCGGCATACAGGGAAAATGGTAACCTTGACGATTCAAACAGAGTCGCAGAGATTGCACTCTCTTCTGTTCAGGGCCGGCTTCCTCAAGCTTCACTCGTACAGGAAGATGGTATTGTGGTTAATGGACGCAAACACTGGGATTGTCCTGTTCAGATGCGAAATAATCTTTTTGCTCCAATTCATATCTTTGAAATTAACCGCGACAATGCTCATGCCGGATTGTCATGTGTAGAAGCCTATTATGCTACCCTTCTGCCAGGTTACAATATTTACGCAGTTACCATCTCGTATGGTTCAGAAGATCCTGAAGGATTTTTTGATTTAGCTATCGGTTTTTTCCATGTTGACAATGTCGAACAGATTACTGCTGAAGCATCAAGGGTTATCCTGTCATGGTGGCAGGTTCGGTATCAGGAATTGAGTTGCAGCAGGTAGGAGGAGTTGTTCAATACGCTTTGATTGATGTTCCAACAGCTATTCGGTTATGATACGAGGTTTCCAGTAAAGTGAAAACGCCTGATGGAGTTATCCGATAACCTGATTTCATCGATTGATGCCTGCAACTTATTGTTGTGCATTACGTTCTGCGATACAGGAAATATAAGGAGAAATTCAAGTTGCATGAGATTCTGCCGTTAAGCTGGATAAGGATCCATGGTATCCGTCCAGTTTATCGGGACATCGCACTGCCGTTTTCCCGTACCCGATGGATTTCCTGTGCTGACATACCCTACGACTACACACTTCAGATTCTCTACGAAGACCTCTCTCGTTCATATCCTGACGGGTATGTTTTACGAGGATGTACTCCCTCAACCGGAACATTTTTTTTAGAGCGAAACTGCATGACACTGAGAACCGGAGCTGAAGCAGTTCTGGAGCTGAACAGAGCGCATCTGGAGAGAAAAACTGTTCGGAGTTCGCTCGTGAGGGGAGCCAGGCAGGGGTATGTGGAGGAAATTCAGATGAATGAAGCAAATCAACAGCTTTTTGAGCAATTTCGGTGCGAGACAAAACATGCACATAAACCGCAGCTCCGGTATCTGTTCAGGGAAAAACCTTCAGGAGTATGTCGCTGTTTCGTTTTTCGCGCTTATTCCGGTGAGTGGCTTGGGGCAATAACCCTTACACTTCGGGGTGAAATGGAGGTACACACTGAACTGATGCTCAGGCACAGGAGTGCTCCCGGAGATATCATGGAGTCTCTTGTCGCTGGCATTTTTGAAATTCTTAAACGTGAAGGATTTCTTGAGTGGAGCCTTGGAGAGGTGCCGTTTATGATGTTGATGCAGAATCCGGAAGAGCCGCTCACTCCCATGGAGCAACTTATGGTCTCTCTGGTTTCAAACTGGAAACATGTATATGACTTTGAGGGTCTGTACCGTTTCAAAAACAAGTTTGCGCCGCTATGGCGTCCTGTGATGCTTTGTACCAACAGTAATCTGTCGCCGTTCATGCTTGCTCAACTTGCTGTATCTATGGGCTTTACTGATATATTGACCCATGAGTCCCTTGGCATATTCCGTCAGAGTCTGATATCAGCCTGAAACGGTCATTTGCATTATTCTGTATCAGACTTCTGTTGCCTGTCTCTTGTTCTTATTTCAGAATGCCTTACGCGGAGCTTGATGTCGATTATAGTGTCACGCATACTGAGGTCATACGTTTTATTATTTGTCGGAAAATCTCGGTTGCTTCAATTTGTTTTGTCCTGTAGACGAATGCGCCAACAACCGGGAGCGGATGTCGATGGAAACGGTTTTGATGATCTGCGTTCGGGGCATCTGCCGGTGAAGGGAGGGTTCATTCGGTAATGACCCTATGCAAAAGCATATACGGTAAGGCGATAACGGTTCGGTTCGACCGGAGCCAGTTATTGGAAAAGTGTTCTGTGTTGTATTTACCAATGTTTCATCAAATGAATTTTCCGGGGTTCCCAGGAGTAATACCCGACAGTTTTCAGCTTCCCGTCAACAGCATTCTGCTCAACGATGTAAAAGAGCAGTTGAAAGTGATGTTTCCCGTATTTTTTAATCGGGAGCTCCCAGCATACACTCAGGCGTTGCGATTCAGTATAGTGCGTCGGGTCCGTTATGTCGGGAACCGGGTATAAACGGGAGGTCAGAACACCTGTTGGCTTTGTTTTGAGCCCTTGATTACCGGCATTGACAGGAACGGCCCCCTTTTCATCAAGCAGAATAACCTTGTAGAGCATTACATAACGCATATCGATGGCCGTGGTGCTGACACGCCAGCGGAGCACATCCTCAGTTCCTGCATTCAGTTCCAGACTATCCGAACCATGTCCGCGATGCACACTCTGCAAGGGTGCTGCAACCATAAACGCATCTTTTTGTGCAATTGCCGTTGGCGCAATGGTATCCTGGCTCGGATGCGGGTAGTGTTGGCGAAGCATGCCGGTGTCTACTACCATTTTGATATCAATAATCATTGGTGTTTACTCCTTGTTATGCATCGATCACTGCTATGGATTGGATAAAAGAGCTCCTTCTGTTCAACCAACTCTTATTCGATAAACAGTTGGTCACTCACGCCGGGAAGGCGTGAGTGACCGGTTTTTATCCGATAACATTGATAGTCGGATCCCAGTAGTAGTATCCGAAGGTGCTCAGTTTTCCGGTATTCGGGTCTTTGTTCACAATATAGAACCAGACCTGATAACCCTCGGTGCCCTGTATCAGTACTTCACAACTGAGGAAGACATCCGCCTGGGTGCTCGACGGCTGATAACTCGTTGGATTTCCGGGGTCGGGGATGGGTGTCGGGGGATAGGATACCCGCATGGCCGGAACGGTCGTGACCTCTTTTCCGCTGAACTTGACGATTTTGTAGATGATAGCCGCCTGATCGGTGTTTCCGCTCAGGGATTCTGAACGCCACCGGATGGTGTCATTGACCAGTGCGTTGATACTGAGATCTGCCGTAGCCTGTCCACTGGCCACAACGGCCTTTTGTGTCACCATGAAAACGTCAGCATGCTGAATACCTATCGGATTGCTGGCACTGCCTCCCCCCTTGTACTTCTCTTCAATGGTTACGGTGTCGAACATGACATCAATGTTGATGGTTTTTGACATAGTGTTAACCCTCCTCAACGGTTATGGATTGATGTGGACTCCTTTGATCAGACAACAAAGAGGCGAATCATGCAGCCGAACGGCAGAGGGCCGTTTCTTGCCGCTCCGGGATCCGGCATGGAGCTGTGCCTGCTGCTTGGATTGCTCTTTACGGAATATAATACGTAATAAAAATATAAATAATACGGTTAAATTATCTTTTTGGTGCGGCTGATGATAAGGGTTTTTGTGCCTGATTGAATGCTGAATGAGTATTAACACACGTTAATAAGTGCATTTACAACATATTTATCAGGAGGATTGGCAGTTTGATCAACGGGATTGACGGGTAGATTGGTCAGAGCTGCAGGGAGCATGCAGATACTATCTGATATTCTCCCGGTAGTAGCGCTTCAGGCTCTCCTGATCGGCACCGAAGGCGTGCATGAGATGGATGGCGGCGAAGTTTATCTGGAGGGGGATGATGCCGTTTTGCTGAAACTTTCTGGCCGATGTGGTCACCTCTGTTTCGAGGATATGGACGGGAGTGTGCGCTTCAATGCGACGGACCATATCGTAATCCTCCATAATCTGCATCACTTCGTCAAACCCGCAGATCTTTTCAAAGAGGCTTCGCTCGATAAAGAGTGACTGGTCTCCGCCACGGCAGACCGGCAGCGGAAACTGCGTGAACCATCCGAAGAGGCTCATCAGCGGATTTTCATCATCAAACCGCATCCTGAAACAGCCCGCTCGCCTTCCCTCACTGGCCGCCCTGCGGATATCGTCAGGGAAGGTTGCGGGAGGCAGGGTATCGGCATGCAGAAAGTAGAGGATCGACCCTTTGGCATGCCGTGCTCCGGTGTTCATCTGCACGGCACGCCCTTTGGCACTTCTGCACACCCTTACCGGAAAGCTGGCAAGAATTTCGGGAGTCCGGTCACTGCTTGCATCACTGACAATAATTTCAATATCCTGAGCTTCCCTGACAAGATTCAGGAGTCCCTTCATGGAGTCAGCGATCCCGGCCTCTTCGTTAAAGGTCGGGATGATTATACTTATGGGCACGGGGACCATAAGGTGCTGTTTTTCAGATCCTCCAGCGTATCAATGTCCGACAGCTCCCTGAGCTGCTTGAAGCTGATATTGAGTCGCAGGAGAATGTCTACACTCTCCTGAAGCACATCCGGGTTGCTCCACTCCCGTTCCGAAAAGAGTTCCGGTATTGCTTTTTTCATTCCGATCAGGTAAAAGCCGCCATCTTTTGCCGGCCCGATAACGGTGTCGGCGTGATCAAGTGCCGAAAATGCCTCTTCGATGATCTCCGTACTCAGTTCATGGCAGTCTGTTCCAATGAGTACAATACGGCGTGCACCGGTTGCAAACCCGGAACTGAGAGCGTGATGCATGCGCTCGCCAAGATCCGATCCCTGTTGACGACGGGCAACGCTTTCTTTGGTGAGGAGAAGATCTTCAGTAGGGATAAAGTCTGAAAAAAACAGCGCTATTTTTGCGTTTACCGATTTGGTGATTAATGCGGTATGGCTTCTGAGGGTTTCATAGATCTCAAGGGCTTTGTTATCCCCGATGGCGGCAGCCAGCCGTGTCTTGACCTTGCCGGGGATCGGGTTGCGGGTGAAGATGATCAGCAGTCGTCCGTTATTCATAAGAGTGACCCCTGACAGCTCGATCCCGCACCTGCACTGCACCCGTAACAGTGCTGCCCGAGGGTTATGGTGCGGTTCCGGAGTTTGGTCTCACTGAACTCGCTGATATGCTGCGGAGCCGGTTTTCTGGTCGGCAGATGAAGCATCTGGTTGAAATCACAATCGTAAAGTGTTCCGTCCCAGCCAACGGAAACGGTGGTTCTGCACATCATCTTTTCCACTGCAAGCGGATTGTAGCTTTTTTCGAGGAGCGTCATGTACCTGCAATACTCACCGCTTTCAAGCAGGTCGCTGAGAAAGCGGCTGATCGGCATATTGGTGATGGTGTAGAGATGGCTGAACACAATACCGAACTCATCGGCAAGATGCTTGCGGTACTCCTGTTCAAGCGCGGCCTGGTGACCGGGCAGCACCCGGCCCGGAGGGTTATAGACAAGATTGAGTTCAAGACCGCTCTCCTCCAGGCCGTAGCCGAGGCTGTTGAGCAGTTTGAGTGCTTCGATGGAGCGGTCGAATACTCCCGTTCCTCTGACCTGATCTACAACTTCGCGTGTAAAGCAGGGGAGTGATGCGATGATGTTTACCCGCTGCTCTTTGAGAAAATGCGGCAGAGCGCGGTACGTTTCGGTTGTTGTAAAAAGCGTAAGGTTTGAGCGAACAAGGATCTTCCCCTCAGGCAGGCATGCTCTGATCTTCTCAATGAACCAGAGGAATTCCGGGTTCATTTCCGGGGCGCCACCGGTAATATCAACGGTTTTAATGCTGCTTCCCTTCAGGGCTTCAAGGCAGAGCTCCATGGTGTTGCGTGTCATCATCTCCCGTCGATCCGGACCTGCGTCAACATGGCAGTGGCGGCAGAGTAGGTTGCAGGTGTAGCCGGTATTGATCTGCAGTACCTCAATCTCAGCCGGACGAAGCGGCGTGTATCCTGACCGGGCAACTCTTTTGGCAAAAGGAGGAATACCGCACTCGGTCTCTTCGAGCAGTTTTACCTGTTCGGCTGGCGGGGTCGCTGTTCCCGGACGGTGACGGGGTGAGGGTGACTTGTCCATAAACGTCTCCAATCAGCCTCCCAGCTTGCTGAGAAGCTTTTCTGCGACCTGCTTTCCACTCAGTGCAGCCCCCTCCATGGAGGCGAGGTATCGCTGATCGGTGTAATCACCGGCGAGAAAAAAGTTTTTTATCGGGCTGATCTGGTCCGGGCGGTACTGATCGACATCGGGTACAGCCTTGTATACCGAACGGGGAATTTTGACCAGTGTTGATTTAAGCAGTTTTGCATCACGGGATTTCGGGAAGCGGTCGTGAATATCGTTCATAACCATGCTGATGATGACCTCGCCCGGCATATCCATCAGGTTGTGGGCCGGAGCAAGAACAAGGCTCATGACGCTTCCTCCGTTTGCTGTTCCCATGCCCTTCTGGAAATCATCGGGGCAGGTCAGCGAGACGTCGGCAAAGGTTGCAAAGGTGGTGCCCTGCGAAAACATCAGATTATCGGTATCGGTAATCTTTCGGTCAAACCAGAGCTGGCAGTTTGCTACCGGGCTCCCCTCGAACTGGTGCAGATTGCGGAAGTAGTCGTGGGCCAGCCACTCGACCGGCAGTACGGTTTTAATGTTATGTACCGGAAGTGCTGAAATATAGGCGTCAGCCGTGATGGTATGGCCGTCGCGAAGCACAGCATGTTTAATGGTTTCGTCGCTGTTGAGCTCGAAGCGTCCCAGTTTTGCATCAACAAAAATCCGCCCGCCCTTGCTTTGTATATACTGCCGCATCGGTTCGATCATCGAATCACCGGGGTTTTTGCGGAAAAAACCGAACTTGGTTGCCGCGTAATCGGTGCCGAAATATTTGAATATGGTAATCATCGGCCGGGCGCTGATCACATTGGGCTCAATGAAGTTCATGGCAAGGGCAATGGCGCGCCACAGTTTCTGCAGTGAGTGTTCCGAGGCGCCTCTCAGGTGGTGCCATTCGGAGTAGGTCATGTGGTCCTGGCTGCGGAAATACTCCTCATTTCCGGCCAGGGCGGGGAAGAGGCCCTTGATGAGGGATATCTTGTCCCACATGGTGAGAAAGTCCGCCTGCAAACCTCCGACAACCTCAGCCCAGGGGCTTGGAAGGTTGGCTTTTTTGAAAAAGGATTGTTTTCCGTCACTTTCGGCATAGATAAGAGCGTGCTCTTTCCAGCTGTAGTTGTTTTCAGCACCTACATGCTTGAGATAGTGCTGGAGTTGTGAGTATCCGCCAAAAACGATATGCAGTCCCGACTCTACCGAATCCCCGTCGCTATCCTTCCAGACAGAGACCTTCCCGCCGAGCACTTTGCGTTTTTCATAAATCTCTACCGAATGGCCCTTATCGACAAGTTCTATTGCTGCACTGAGCCCTGCAACCCCTGCTCCGAAAATTGCTATTTTCACCGATTAGCTATGATTTTTATTGGAAAGGTACGTGGATTGCCTGATTCAGGCCGGGTAATATACGTAAAGATAGACCGATAACGAAAATCGGATCATACCGGCATTCGACAGGAGGAATTAATTGAGTTACCCTTTCAGGGCTCTGAGTGCCTTGTCAATTTCTGACAGTATTCTCATTCCGAGCCGGAATGATTCACTGACGAGAAAGCGCAGATCCTGATTTGCCGGGCGGCGCGGAACAGGCGGAAATCCTCTTTTTTCTACAGGCTTTCCTTGTATCGCATTGGTTTCAACCTTATTGTTCTCTCTTTCAGCCATGGAATAAAACAATAACTGATAACGGGTTTGAAAAAACCACCTCTTCCTGTGGACTCTTGGGGTGATTTGGATAAATTGCAAAAACAACCAAAAGAAAACAACCCGCAACAGTCTGCCATCGCATAAGTAGTTCTGTAATCGCTATTAGCCCTAAATAATTTAAGATTTTCGATGAAAAGGTTGTGAAATTTAAAGAAAATGGTTGTTTATTTCTTACAATTGTGTAATTTTCACTAAATTTGATAAAACAAAAACCGCTTATGTCCGGACATCTTGATCTGATTGATCTGAAAATCATCGAGTCTCTTGGTGAAAATGGCAGGGTTCGGTTGAGTGAGCTTGCTGAAGTGGTGGGCCTTTCCATACCATCAGTCAGCGAGAGGCTCGACAAGCTGCAGAAGAACGGCATTATCAAAGGTTTTAGCATGGAGGTTGATGAGCGGCAGCTCGGTTTTGACATTCATGCGTTTGTACGGGTAAGAATTGATTCATCCAAGCACTATAAATCATTTATGGAGCATGTGATGAAGGAAGATGAGATTATGGAGTGTTTCTCCGTTACCGGTGAAGGGTCGCATATTCTGAAGGTTATGACCCACAACACTGCATCGCTTGAGCAGTTTCTTTCAAGAATACAGAGCTGGCCGGGAGTTCTCGGCACCAACACCAGTTTTGTGCTCTCCCAGCTCAAGAAGAACAAAAAAATAAGTGCAGAGATTGTCCGCAGCAATCTTCAGGATCGTCAGGTTCTGATCACCTTTGATGAGAAGAAATCAAGAAAATCATAAGGCAATTTTTCATTTTTTCAGTAACAGGCAGTATCCAGCAAATCAACAAGGAGGTTCTCTTGAGCAGTGAAAGTAAAATTCCGGTATCCACTTACTTTGGTGCGATGACCTTTGATCAGAAAGCCATGCGTGCAAGGCTTCCCAAAGAGGTATTCACGGCATTGCAGGGCACCATCAAGGCAGGTAAAAAAATAACTGAGGAGATTGCCGGTGTCGTTGCACACGGCATGAAAGAGTGGGCGATGGAGAAAGGCGCCACTCATTACACCCACTGGTTTCAGCCGATGACCGGCTCCACGGCAGAAAAGCATGATGCATTTTTGTCGATTGACCGTGACGGCACACCGATCGAGCGTTTTTCCGGCGAACAGTTGATCCAGGGTGAACCTGATGCATCAAGCTTTCCGTCCGGCGGCATGCGCACCACCTTTGAAGCCCGTGGCTACACCGCATGGGATCCTTCAAGTCCTGCATTCCTTATGAAGGGCGGCAAAGATCTGACTCTTTGTATTCCGACCGTCTTCATCTCCTATAATGGCGAAGCTCTTGATGCCAAAACGCCGCTTCTGCGTTCCATGGATGCTGTAAGCAAATCCTCCATCAGGCTTCTTGAGACCCTTGGTGTCAGCGGTGTTTCACGCGTTAAAACCTTTGCCGGTTGCGAACAGGAGTACTTCCTGATCGACAGAAAATACTATACCGAACGTCCTGACCTTGTCATGTGCGGCCGTACCCTGCTTGGCGCTCTCCCTCCGAAAGGCCAGCAGCTTGAGGACCACTATTTCGGATCGATTCCCGACCGTGTTCTTGAGTTCATGCAGGATGTTGAGCACGAGCTCTATCTGCTTGGTATTCCGGCAAAAACCCGTCACAATGAGGTTGCACCCCATCAGTTCGAGATTGCTCCGATTTTTGAAGAGGCCAACATTGCCGTTGATCACAACCTGCTTGTCATGGAAGTGATGAAAAAGATTGCCGAAAAGAAAGGCTTTGCTCTTCTTCTGGCTGAAAAACCGTTTGCCGGCATCAACGGCTCAGGCAAACACAACAACTGGTCAATCGGCACCGATACCGGCATCAACCTGCTTGATCCGGGTGATACTCCTGAAAAGAACATTCAGTTCCTTGTTTTCCTTGTTGCCGTTCTT
Source organism: Candidatus Chlorobium masyuteum (assembly GCF_011601315.1). Taxonomy (NCBI): domain Bacteria; kingdom Pseudomonadati; phylum Chlorobiota; class Chlorobiia; order Chlorobiales; family Chlorobiaceae; genus Chlorobium; species Candidatus Chlorobium masyuteum. Next base: position 23,641 of record NZ_JAAORA010000005.1, read on the forward strand.
GGCGGTATCTACAAGAGAGCTGATATTCTCAGAATGTCTATTGCAAGCATGGGCAACGACCATCGTCTCGGTGCCAACGAAGCTCCTCCTGCTGTGGTTACCGTCTTCCTCGGCGAGCTGCTTGAGCGTGTGCTTGATGCAATTGAGAGCGGCAAGGTAGACCTTAAAACCGAAAAACAGGTGCTCAACCTCGGTCTGGCACAGGTTCCCGAGGTCAACAAGGACTATACCGACCGCAACCGTACCTCACCGTTCGCCTTTACCGGCAACAAGTTCGAGTTCAGGGCTGTCGGTTCATCACAGGCCGCTTCTGTGCCGAACATGGTGCTCAACACCCTTATGGCCGAATCGGTTGACCAGATGGCTGATGCGATTCTTGCCAAAATCAAGGCAGGAAAAGAGAGGGATTCAGCAATTCTTGAGACCCTCCGCGAGCAGATCACCGCAACAAAGGCAATCCGCTACCAGGGAGATAACTACAGTGAAGCCCTTCAGCAGTATGCGAAGGATAACGGTCTGCCTAACCTGAAGAACACTCCTCAGTCTCTCAGGGTGCTCCTCAAGAAGGATGTTCAGGATGTGTTTATCAAGTATGGCGTCCTGACTGCCGAAGAGACCAATTCACGTCTGCACATCCGTCTCGAGCGCTATGTCAAGGGTATCGATATCGAAGCCCGCACGCTCCAGCTTATGCTGAAGACCTTTGTTATTCCTGATGTTTCCGAATATCAGGGTGATATCGGCAGCTCCTTCAACAACCTGCTTGCTGCGGCAGAGGCTATCGGGCTTTCCGACAAGGCAATCAAGAGCCAGGCCGATCATCTCAAAAAACTGGCCGAAAACCTTTCGACCCTGATTGATTTGACCGGTGAGTTTGATGAGGCCGTTGAAAAGCTTGAGACGCTTGACAGCGAGTTTGATAAAGCGGATTACTGCGCCGACGTCCTGCTCCCATTCATGGTTAAAGTCCGTGAAGTTTCGGACAGGCTTGAGCTGATGGTTGACCGCAGCCGCTGGCAGCTTCCGACCTACTCGGAAATGCTCTTCGAGCACTGAACACAATCAGCATGAACAAACAAAAAAGGTCCGCACTTGCGGGCCTTTTTTGTTTGTCTACTCTCCGATGATTTTGATGAGCACCCGCTTTTTTCTCTTGCCGTCAAACTCGCCGTAGAAGATCTGCTCCCAGGTTCCGAAATGGAGCCTCCCTCTGGTGACGGCAACCATAACCTCCCGCCCCATGATCTGGCGTTTGTGGTGGGCATCGCCGTTATCCTCTCCGGTTCGGTTATGCTGGTAGCGGCTGAGCGGTTCATGCGGAGCCAGCTCTTCAAGCCATTTTTTGTAGTCCTGATGCAGTCCCGGCTCGTCATCATTGATAAAGACCGATGCGGTAATGTGCATCGCGTTGACGAGGCAGAGCCCCTCCTGAATGCCGCTCTCCTCCAACGCTTGCTCAACTTCGCCGGTGATATTGACAAAATCCATTCGTGCAGGTATCTCAAGCCAGAGTTCCTTGTGGTATGATTTCATGTTTTAAGAGGTGGTTAATTGAGGTGCCATGATGGTATTGGCCGTACGCGTATTCATTTCATCCCGGAAGTTACCATTTTGATTTGAGATCAAGCGCTATTTGCGATCACCCATATACCGCACGCTTCGTCTGGTGTTCAGTTGATCATTGCTGTTTTGCTCAAGGTATTGAGTAAAACTATTATCCTCCTTGAAACGAGTTGAATCAGAAAACGCTCTCAGTTTCGATCCCTGTGAACTCTTTGCCTGAACGGCATTCCGCGCAGAAGGATGGATGCGTAACGACACCCGTTACCTCGGAATGGAGTAGCTCGCTCTGACCCCATTTTTTGAAAGCAGCAGTTGCCATAACTGGTTTGTTCTCGATCTGAACCCGCCCGTGCAGCTCAAGAGATAGTACCGCCACATGCGCTGAAACGCTTCGTCGTAACGGGGTGGCAGCATGGGCCACTGCTTCTCGATATTCTCATACCACGCCATCAGTGTCCGGGCGTAATCATCATGGGTAAAGACATGCCAGTCTTCCAGCGTAAACATTGCCTCATAGCCTGATGCGATCTGGCTCGCTGAAGGAATGTTTGCGTTGGGAAAGATGTACTTGTTTGCCCATGGTTCAACGCTTGTGCTTGAGGTGTTGCCTCCAATGGTGTGCAAGAGCATCAAGCCATCCTCTTTCAGACACTCATGAGAAATTTTGAAATACTCCCGATAGTTCTTGTATCCAACATGCTCGAACATGCCGATGGAGTAAATCCTGTCGTAACTGCCCGTCATTTTGCGGTAGTCGACAACTTCGATGGTAACCGGCAGACCGGCACAATTTTCGCGGGCTATGGCAGCCTGCTCGGTTGAGACCGTTATGCCATGAACGGAAACGCCGTAGTGTTCAGCCGCAAATTGTGCAGCTCCACCCCATCCGCATCCGATATCAAGCACCTTCATTCCCGGTTTGAGCTGCAGCTTCTGAAAAATCAGATGGAGCTTCTTCTCCTGTGCCTCTTCAAGGTTATTCGCCTCTTTCCAGTAACCGCAACTGTAGAGCATCCGCTTGTCAAGCATTGCTTTAAAGAGGTCATTGCCGATATTGTAGTGCTTCTCTGCAACCCTGAATGCTCTTGAAGGGCGCTGCATATTGTATAGCTTGCTGATTACCTTCCCGATGAGCATGACAGGAGGGGAGAGTTTATGCTCCGCCCTTGAATCGATAACCCGGTAAAAAAACTCTTCAAGCCGCTCACAATCCCACCACCCCTCCATGTAGGCCTCACCCAGGCCAAGATTCCCCTGGGAGACAACGCGGCGATAGATTGCCGGGTTATGGATCCGGATATCCCACGCTCTCTCTCCCCCTATTTTGATATCGGCATCATCAAGGATGCGCTCAAACACGCTTTTGTAAAAGTCATTCAGCATGATGCGATGATTTTAGGGTGGATGAGTGTAAGTACGATGAAACAACGGTTTATCATTTTAATACGTTCAAACGGGGGGTGTTGAGTCACTTCACCGCTGGCAGATTGTCAGCTCAAGCAAGGGGGGGATTTGGTATCAAACCGGTTTGACCAGCAGCATTTTTTGATGAAGCCTGACTCTCCGGTTTTATCACTCAGCAAGGGTGCGGGACTCGCTACGGGTAAGTGCGCGTAATCGCTCCTCTCCGACCGGTTCTTTTGTCAGTAACGGGACAACAGCATATCTTTGCGCATGTTGTTGAGCTACAGCTTCAATTTCAGTCAGCTCTTTCTCTGCGCGTTCTCTCAAAAGAGGGGAGTGTGTCACAGCTGCAGCTACACTGTTGTTGATAATCCATGCCCATGGTTCAATTGAGGCCCGCCGCAAATCCTCCTGCAGGTTGGCTGCTTCAAGTACGGGCGTGGTTTCAGCAAGGGTTACGATCAGAACCTTTGTCTGATTCCGGTCCTGCATCTGCATCATTGGCGTGATATTCTGTTCTTTACTGTGACCTGCCTGACGGGTGAATTCACGGTGATAGGCTCCCGTTGCATCGAGCAGCAGGAGGGTGTGGCCGGTCGGGGCAGTGTCCATTACGACGAATTTTTTGTCAGCCTCTCCGATGATTCGGGAGAATGCCTTGAAGACGGCAATCTCTTCGGTGCAGGGTGATCGCAAATCCTCTTCAAGCATTGCCCGTCCTTCGCTGTCAAGCCCTTTTCCTTTGGAATCAAGCACTTCACGGCGGTAACGCTCGATTTCAATTTTCGGGTCAATGCGGCTCACCTCGAGATTTTCGAGTGGACCGGTAACGGTCTCGATGAGATGAGCTGCCGGATCGGAGGTGGAGAGGTGTACCGCAAGACCCCGATGAGCCAGTTCAACGGCGAGGGCAGCGGCCAGGGTTGTTTTGCCGACACCGCCTTTGCCCATGAACATAATGAGGCCGTGACCGTCGTCAGCAATTTTATCAACAAGCACCGAAAGAGGTGGTGCGGTGAAGGTGGCGTGCTCTTTTGCCGAATCCTGGAGTTGAACGAGCGGCTCGTTGAAGAGGTTGCAGAGCGCGACAAGCCCGACCATATTGAACGGCTTGAGCGCTATCTGATCTGTTGGCAGGGCTTTGAGCCGTTCAGGCATAGCACTTAATGCGGCCTGTTCTCTCATGACGATTGCGTTTGCAAGTTCGTCTTTTGCTGCCTCACCTTCAGGCAGTATGCCATTCAGGACGAGATAGTGCTGCGAGATGCCGATTGCCGAAAGCTCATCGCAGGTTCTTGCAACTTCACCAATGGCTGCCTGCTGGGCCCGGGAGACGAGAACCATGCGGGTTCGCAGGGGGTCGGCGAGTGCGTCAACGGCCTCTTTGTACTGCGTGCGCTGCTTTGCAAGCCCGGCCAGCGGGCCGAGGCATGAAGCATCCCCTTTTGCCTCTTCAAGAAAGCCGCTCCAGGCACCGGGAAGCTGGAGCATCCGGATGGTGTGGCCGGTTGGTGCGGTGTCAAAAACGATGTGGTCGTAGTCAAGAGAGAGCGCCCGGTCGGTCAAAAGGGAGGTGAACTCATCGAATGCTGCTATCTCGGTTGTGCAGGCTCCGGAAAGCTGCTCATCGATGGTGTTGAGCACGCTCTCAGGGAGCAGCCCCCGAACCGGCCCTATGATGCGTTCCCGATACTCCGCTGCCGATGCCTGAGGGTCAATTTCCAGAGCGTAGAGATTGGCAACCGCCGTGACGGGGGTGACCCGGTTGCCGATGGTGATACCGAACACCTGCCCGACGTTCGAGGCCGGGTCGGTGCTCACAAGCAGTACCCGTTGGCCGGATTCCGCAAGCTTGATCGCCGATGCGCAGGCAATCGAGGTTTTTCCAACCCCGCCTTTTCCGGTGAAGAGGAGGAAGCGGGGGGGATGATCAAGAAATTTCATCTGGGCAATTCTATTCGATCTTTAAGCCCCGGAGGGGCGAAATATTGGTAGCGCATTTAGCCGCAGCACGTTCCTGAACAACACGACTTTTCTTCGGGCGGCGTGTGGCCTGCCCAGCTGGAAAGTTCCGAGCGATTGGGGTAGCGGCCAGCCAGAACAAGCTTGCCATCAACAAGAATCAGCGGAAGCGCTTCATGCCCTGCATCGGCAAGGAATGCCTTGACAACAGGGTTTTCTGCAAAGGAGAGCGGCTCCTTGGCCAGATTGAATCGCTCGACGACAATGCCGTTCTGTTTTGCCCAATCCACATCAGCAGCAAAGTTGACCAGTGCCTGATCGACATCACTGCCGCACACCCCCGAGCTGCAGCAAAGCGCCGGATCAAAAACCTGAATACCTTTCATACTATAATCCTCCTGAAAAATAGTGAGTTAATCATGTGATAATAAAACCAGCCAGTTAAAACCCCACGAAACAGACGAAATCACACGAAATTGGGCCCTCTTCGTCCTTGCTGTCCCTGAAATCCCTGAAGTCCTTGCTCTCTTTTCAGAGCACCGCCCAACGCAGCAATCGAATCGCGCAACAGATTTACCCATCTTTCCTCCCGTGCAGTGCTATATATCGTCGTGAGCGTTTTGAAGGCAAGGCGGACGGAGCACAGAAGCCGGAGTGTACACGAGAGTACATGAGGACTTCGAGCACCGCCCAACGCAGCATTCGAATCGCGCACCAAATTTACCCATCTTTCCTCCCGTGCAGTGCTATAAATCGTCGTGAGCGGTTTGAGGGCAAGACGGACGGAGCGCAGAAGCCGGAATGTACACGAGAGTACATGAGGACTTCGAGCAACGCCCAACGCAGCAATCGAATTGCGCAACAGATTTACCCATCTTTCCTCCCGTGCAGTGCTATAAATCGTCGTGAGCGGTTTGAGGGCAAGACGGACGGAGCGCAGAAGCCGGAGTGTACACGAGAGTACATGAGGACTTCGAGCACCGCCCAACGCAGCAATCGAATCGCGTAACAGATTTATAGCACTGCACTAAAATATTTACTTTTAAACCATAGCGACACATTAACCAGCGCAATCAGAGCCGGCACCTCCACCAGCGGCCCGATCACCGCAGCAAAAGCCTCTCCTGAATTAATACCGAATACCGCTACGGCAACCGCAATGGCAAGTTCGAAGTTGTTGCTTGCTGCGGTGAACGCAAGTGTTGCGGTTTTTGAGTAGCCTGCACCAAACTTGCGTCCCATGTAGAACGAGAGCAGGAACATGATCACAAAGTAGATCAGGAGCGGGATGGCAATACGCACCACATCCATGGGGATTTTTACGATATACTCGCCCTTCAGCGAAAACATCACAACAATGGTGAAGAGCAGCGCTATGAGTGTGAGCGGGCTGATGCGGGGGATAAATTCCGTTTCATACCACTCTTTTCCTTTCAGACGCAGCAGGCTGAAGCGGGTGAGGAAACCGGCGATAAAGGGAATACCGAGATAGATAAAGACTGACATGGCAATCTCACTGATTGAGATATCAACGGCAAAGGAGGTGATGCCGAGCCACTTCGGCAGCAGGGTCAAAAATATCCACGCATAGAGGGGGAAAAAGAGCACCTGGAAGATCGAGTTGAATGCAACCAGTCCCGCGGCATACTCGGTATCTCCCTTTGCAAGTTCATTCCAGACGATGACCATTGCGATGCAGCGTGCAAGGCCGATCATGATGAGCCCGGCCATGTAGTGCGGCATATCCGAAAGCAGGAGCACGGCAAGCACAAACATCAGAATCGGACCTATTATCCAGTTCTGCACCAGCGAAAGGGCCAGTACTTTTGTGTTGCGGAAGACATCACCCAACTCCTCATATTTAACCTTTGCAAGAGGGGGGTACATCATGACGATCAGCCCTGCGGCGATCAGCATGTTGGTTGTGCCCGACTGAAAGATGTTCCAGAAGCCCGGAATGCCGGGATAAAGATATCCTGAGAGTACCCCGATACCCATGGCAAGAAAGATCCAGAGTGTCAGATAGCGGTCAAGAAACGAGAGCTGTTTTGCTGCAATAGCCATGGTTACCTGGTGGTTAAATTCTCGTTATAGAACTGCCTGAACCGCACATTGATCTCGTCACGGACGCGGCGGAATACGGCGAGCATCTCCTCTTTTGTTCCTGTTGCCTCAGCAGGATCATCGAAGCCGATGTGCAGACGGTGTTCCACCTTACCGGTAAACATCGGGCAGGACTCATTGGCGCCGTCACATACGGTAATGACATAGTCAAAAGCTCTGTCGAGAAACTCATCAACACATTTCGGCTGGTTCAGACTGATATCTACCCACTCTTCGCGCATCACCTTGATTGCCATCGGATGAACCGCAGCGGCCGGTTTTGTTCCGGCGGAAAAAACCTCAAGATTGGTGTCGAACGAACGGAGAAACCCTTCAGCCATCTGGCTGCGGCAGGAGTTTCCGGTACAGAGAATGAGAACTGATTTTGTCATGGTCAGTAGTAACAATTGTTAATAAAAATGAACGAAGTAATAGAATCGCGGAAAACTATTTATCTAAAGTGACCGCTATAAATTGTGCCCGGGAAAACCATCCAGATATTCTCTTTGTCCTTGCAGCCCCTGAAGTCCTTGTTCTCCTTGCTTTACCTGAATTCACTTACTTCTAAAGGATCACGTTAAACACAAACCCCACCATCATAATCCCGGCAGCAACAATACCGGCGAACACCGCAATCAGTTGAGGCTTCAATACCTTGCGCAGAATGATCATCTCTGGAGCCGAGAGGGCGATGACACTCATCATGAAGGCCATTACCGTACCGAGAGCAGCACCTTTACCGATCAGAGCCTGCACAACAGGCAGAATACCCGCCGCATTGGAGTACATCGGTACGCCGATCAGCACGGCAACAGGAACCGACCACCAGACGCTTTTACCCATCAGTGCAGCCATGAAATTCTCGGGTACGTAACCATGAATGCCCGCTCCGAGACCGACACCGAGCACAATATAGAGCCACACTTTGCCGACTATCTCCCGAACATGACGCACTCCCTCCCTGATACGAAAGGCGGGGCTCATTACTTCAACTTCCATCTCCGGGGACACCCTGTTCTCCTGAAGTTTCTGTACCCACTCCTCCAGAAAGCGCTCCATTTTGAGCTTGCCGATCACTATGCCTGCAATGATGGCAACAGCAAGACCCATTCCGGAGTAGAGAAGGGCGACCTTCCACCCGAACATGCCAAAGAGGAGCGCAAGGGCCACCTCATTAATCATCGGTGCAGAGATCAGGAACGAGAAGGTTACCCCGAGCGGTACTCCCGCCTGGAGAAAGCCGATAAAGAGCGGTACTGCCGAGCATGAACAGAAGGGGGTGACAATGCCGAGCGAGGCGGCCATAACGTTGCCGACCCCGGTACGCTTTCCCGAAAGCAGTGCCCTGGTCCTCTCTGCAGAGATAAATGTGTGTACAACGCCCATCACAAACACCACTGCCGTAAGGAGCAGCAGCACTTTGGGTACCTCATAGATAAAAAAGTAGAGCGCCTCTCCAAGAGGGTTAGCCCTGCTCATTCCCGCAAGTTGGAGCGCGAAATCGGCAAACCACTCCAGATTACTGTACATCAGCATCCAGAGGAGTGCAACAGCAACTACAGAGGCAACCCATTTCAGGTTTTCTTTGCCGTCGGCTTTGCGGGGTTGTTGTTCAGGGCTTTCCATAAAGGTTTATGATTGAGGTTTGCCGCTTAACAGCAGCCGCCGCTCTTTTTCTCATGGCTGCCATGGGTTCCGCAGCAGCAACCTTTCGCTTTTTCGTTGAGCATCTCCTTGATCTCTTCACGGGATGGAATTCTGCCCTTGCAGACAACAACTTCATCAACAACAAGCGCCGGTGTCGAAATGACGTTGTAGGCCATGATCTGCTGAATATCCTCAACCTTTTCAACCGAAGCATCAATGCCCTCAGCGGCAATAACAGCCTTTACAGCATCAACAAGTTGATTGCAGCTTGCACAGCCGCTTCCAAGTATTTTTACCTTTTTCATAGTGGTCTCTTTTTTTATGGTTATCGCAAATGAACGATTATTAATAAAAGGTGCCTCTATTTATTGTCGTGAGAAGCCCGAGGACAAGGCGGATGGAGCACAGAAACCGGAGTGTACACGGAGTACATGAGGATTTCGAGCACCACCCAACGCAGTAATCGGGTTTCGGAATAAATAAATAGAGGTGCCCATAAACTATCAACCGCAGTCACAGTTGTACTCCCTGTCAGCAATGAAAAACTTTCCAAAGAGCGTTGATGCCTTCTGCCAGTTCTCCCGGTCAATACAGTATTTGACCTTCGGGGGGTTAATTTCGCCCCGGATAAGACCCGCACTCAGGAGCGCCTTGAGGTGCTGCGAAATGGTTGACTGCGCCATGGGAATAATTTCCGTCAACTCGCCGGTAAAGCAGCAGGTCTGGCTGGCAAGCAGTTGGAGTATCTTTACCCGCACAGGGTGGCTGATCGCCTTGGCAAGAGAGGCAATAACCTCCTCCTCACTACTGTAATCAACAGTCAACAACGTTCTCTGCATGACTTTCTTTTTTTGTTATTTGTTCATCGCAAATATACGATGATGTACTTGAATAATCAAGAAAAAAACTTCTGAGCCCTGACGCTTTGACAATTGTCATGATTTTTGTATCGCTTAAAACCGGAATTTTTATTCTGTACGAACTTAAAAAAATATATCCCGGCGTCGGAGAAACGCCGGGAAGGTGTAAAGAGGAAAGAACAGGTAATGCAAACTGAAAACGAGGTTACTTGCACTGTGCAGTCGATGGAGCGAGATTGATTTTTGAAACCTCAATTCTGTCCACCCATTTTACGAGACGGGGTCCGGTTACCTTGTCGCTGAGACAGAAGAGTACAAAACGGCCCTCTTTTTCAATAGGTTTGCCATCCTCTTCAAATACCAGCAGAATGTCGTCGCCTGCTGCACCAAAATAAAGTTCGTCATAGGAAAACAGAACATTGTAACTGTCCGACGAACGGACAAGAATCTGGTACTCACCACGCTCGCGGGAGTTCGGCATCACAATTTTCGCTGTATCAAGAATGTCACGAAGAAGCACCCCCTTGAACGATTGCATGGTCTGGCGGGTTTCACCGGAAACGCAAACAATTGCAGCGTTCTTGCGTTCAGAAACATTCATTTTTTTTAGACTTTCGATAGTAATGGTGAATGGCTTTTCCACCAGCCCTGAAACCCTGACCGCTTCAGATTCACGCCACACTGCCTTTGCATGGGCAGAAAAAGGAGAAAATGTTAAGAGTAAAAGAGAGAGAACAACTGCATGTGACAAGATTTCGAATTTTTTCATGATGATTGTATTGAATGATTAAGGTTGATGGTCTTCGATTAAAACAGAACAGTGCAAGCCGACATTCCGGAGGGTTCCCCCTTGTGAAGCAAGGGCCTTCCTCCGGCTCTATCTCTCTCTATAACGAGTAGGTAATTGAAAGCACACCCTGACGGCCGGGCTCCGGATATCCTTCTGCAATGGCATAGTTGCGGTCAAATAGATTTTCAACTGCCGCCTGAACGGTGAACGCCGGAGTAAGAGCGGTATTTGCCCGCACATTGAGTAAGCCATAGGGAGTGGCGCCATACTTTCCGTCACTGGTGCTGAACCGTTGTGAGTTATATTCGGTCTCAAGCATGGCCCAACTGCTTCTGTTCAGGAAAAACTGGAGATATCCTGAAATCTTGTGCTTTGGCACATCGGTAAAATGCAATGAAGGGTTGGTGTTGTTTTTTCGGTCGATATAGCTGTAATCGACAACACTTTTTAACCATGAAACCGGCAGCCAGTCAACGGAGCATTCAAATCCGCTATAGGTTGCCTTCCCTGAGTTTTGTGACTGATAAACCCATTTGTTGTTGACAAAGGCAACATTATCCACCTGCTGAATGACATCACTCAGCCTGCTCACAAATACCGAGCTCTTTATTTTCAGCTTCTCAAGCGGCCGTATGCTGTAGTCGACAACATAGTTCACACTCATTTCAGGATTCAGAGCCGGATTTGGAAGCGCATTTCCGAGCTTATACGAGTAGCGGTCTTTAAGCGTCGGAAATCTGGTTGTTCTTGCCACTGAAGCGGTCACTTCCTGGTGATCATCAAGGTGACCGACAACAGCGAGCTGGTAGTTTGTGGCATGGTTATCCTCAAGAGGAAATGAGGTAATAACATTGTTTACCAGATCCTCGGCTTTTTTTGTCTGGCGATTGTCATGCCGCACCCCGACAATGACCGTGATATCCTCCGAGGCTTTCCAGCTGTTTTCTGCCGCAAGGGAGAAGGTGTTGTCTTCATAATTTTTCGGTATGTCGCCGGTATTGCCGATTTCATTATGCATATCATACTTGTCATGCAAGGCAACTTTCAGTGTGTTGCCCTCGAAGAGCTCACTGCCTGATTCGACCGATGCACCAAAAGTTTTGTCGTCATAACGGCTCGAAAATGCTTTGGCAGTTTTTTGGGTCGTATACGAGCCATCATCATAACTTTTCAGTGCATTGTAATAGTTGTCGAAATAGCTCCTTGTTTTCAGATAACTCTTCGCTCCCAGAGTCTTGCGGGTGATCAGGTAGATGCTTGATTTATCCCAGTCGGAAAATCTCCAGTACCGGACAGCCTGTGACGGGTTTATCCCGGTATAGACAGGAATTCCCTTGACCGCGTGCTGGGTGTCAACCGTCAGTGAATATTCATCACCGCTGTTCGGAGTGTATCCGACCTTAACCGAGCCCTTGAAGTCTTTGGTAGGTGAATTGTCTCTTGCATCGCCATCTTCATATTTAGTCGGAGCAAACGATCCTGACAGCGGCCAGAATTTGGTGTCGAGGGTTGAAAGAGCGGTCTGAACATACCAGCTTCCCTGATTGGAGCCAAGATTCAGGGATGCAAATTTCGATGCAATCCGGTTATCGCCGGTTGTCATTCCGCTTTTCAATGTGCCTTCGAATTTCCCTGCCGGTTTGCGGCTTACCATGTTGATGGCTCCGCCAAGTGTATTTGGCCCGAACAGCACGGAGGAGTAACCTTTTGAAACGGTAATTTCCGACAGATCAAACGTTGTAAACCGGTTGGGATCGATATAGCCGTCATAGGGAACATAAAGCGGAATGCCATCCAGATAGAGGGGCACCTGTCGCATATCAAATCCCCGGACATAAATCATCCCCTCATTTCTTGCCCCGACACCTCCTTTGGTTATTCCCGGTAGCAGACCAACTGCCTGTGTAATGTTTTTTTTGTCGTGCTGTGCCATTTCCGCGGCTGTTACCTTTTCTTTACCATCGCCTTTTTTTCCTGTGACGGTAATTAATCCGGCAGAAAAAACTTTTGAACCGAACGATGTTGAGTCTGATGGTGCAGGAGCAGCATGAGTCAGCTCCGGAGTTGCAAGAAGAAAGAAAAGTAGTGTGACTTTTTTCATGTTATGGTATGGATTGCGTTATGTTATAGATTACATAACGATGGTTAAAAAAATCGGGCGGAGCTGTGCATGACGATAAATTGTCGGGCTCACTTTAACTGTTATAAAAAGTCGTTACCTGTTTGAAATGTTGGATGATGATCGTTATGTATCTCAGGTTATAGCGTTATAGATGCAAGATGCGTGCCGGAATTGGCGTTTTAGTGCATTGCATGAGATGAAGGGATGAAATAAAAGGGCTAAAAGCCTTGCTATCACTGGGTATCAGTGAGGGTTTGATATTAATTTATTTTTGATCTGGTGGTGAGATGTTGTGAGTCAGTTACAATTTGAGTTACAAAATAGTCAACAAATATGTGGATATTTTTCGGATGTTACATGGGTGTAGAAAATAATGCTGCCGATGCATCGGGTAGTATTGTGCAATAAGCAGAACAAAAATATTGCCGCTTCACTCTCGCGATATTCTACCGGCTTTTTTTATCTTGCGTTGAGCTATTTTCTATGCAAAACAACCCCGACCGACATGCCAGAGGTTTTTAACTACCCCATGACCTATCCCTCATGGTGGATGGATTACTACTATCTTTTCACCTGGGCATTCGGCATGCTGCTGCTTGCTCTCGGGTGGGCGGTGTTTTTCAGGTTCGGAAAATTCTCCTACGGAGTTGACCTTGGCTGTCTTTGGAAATCGATCGTTCTCGTTCTCATGACTACCGTATCGCTCGGAGTTCCCAACTACTATAATACCCGATTTGTGGGGGAGCACGGGCAGGATGGTGACTCTGTGAAGCTCTCTCTCGACAAGGTGCTCTATCTTGATCGCAAGGGAGTTGAAAAGCAGTTGAAGCTTGCTGATGTGACAGCAATCTATCAGGAGAGCATCACCTACAATCCTCCTCCGAAAATCTTCATTGTTGCTGCAAAAAGCGCTGACAGGGACTCGCTCTTTATAACCAAAAATCTTCCTGGTTATGAGCGTTTGATCTCGGAGTTGACAAAGCGAACCGGTGTTCCGGCCAAACTGCGCTGATCGGCTTTTTTTGGAAAACATGATTAACAATCCTTACGGCCAACCGCCCTTTTCCGACAGCTTGCTGCTTGTTGTTGAAATTGGCAATACAACCGCTTCATTTGTGGTATTCAATGGTGAAGAGCTTCTTGAGGTGCACAAGGTGCCTTCGGAAACCCTCTCCACTCCTGATGATATCGACGGAGTGATTAAACCGCTTCTTCTCTCTTATCCAGAACTTTCAGATGCCGCGCTTTGCAGTGTTGTTCCCGCTCTCGATCCAGTGGTCATGAGCGCGCTTCAGCGCCGACTCGGGGGCAGAATGGTTGCTGTTACCTCTTCGCTCCGCTTACCCTTCAGGCTCTCTTATGATGCACCGGAAACTTTCGGCGCGGATCGTATAGCACTCTGTGCACTCAGTCGCAGGCTCTATCCCGAAGATGCGGTTATTGCCCTTGATATCGGTACCGCCATAACCGTCGATGTGCTTGGTTCTGAAGGGCTCTATCTCGGAGGTCTCATCATGCCCGGTCTTGACCTCATGGCCAGGGCTCTGAATGAACGGACGGCACGCCTTCCGCTTGTCTGTATGGACACCCCGACTTCGCTGATCGGGAACTCGACCGCAGAGTGTATCAGAAACGGGATTATCTGGGGGTGTGTATCGGGTATAGAGGGGCTGATCGGGAAGATTAAAACCCTTTTGCGAGAAAAGAGTGAAGCAGGGGAGCCGAAGGTGATTGTGACGGGCGGCAGCGCACCGCTGATTTCCGGACTGCTTGAATCTGATACGCTGCTTGAAGAGCTTGCCGTACTCAGAGGTACCCGTTATCTCTTTACCGTTAACGCCGAATAGAAGCCCTGAGCCCTGCTGATTGCTGTGAGTACCTTACTATCCTCAATGGTTGCCTCCAGAAGAAACGCCTCTCCGAGATTTTTCAGCAGCACAAAACGGAGCTTTTTATCCAGTTTTTTCTTGTCGGAGAGCATGTTATCAAGCAGCGAATTGCTGTCGATGTCAAGAAAACGTCGTCTGATCACACCCCTTGGAAACCGGAATTTCCCGAGTATTGAGAGCCCCTTTTCAAGCGACTTCGCATCAAGATAGCCGAGTGTATTGGATAAAAAGAGCGCACAGACCATACCGATGGTGACCGCTTCGCCGTGGCGCAGGTGACGGTACTCTGCGAGCTTTTCAAGCCCGTGGGCAAAGGTGTGACCGAAGTTCAGCGTGGCCCGAAGTCCACCGGTCTCCCTGAAATCTTTTTTGACAACCGCAGCCTTGATACCGGCACTGGTTTTAACCGCCTTGGTGAGGAATGGCTCCTTGAGTGCGATAATATCACTGAAATGGTTATCGATATAGGTGAGAAATGAGAGATCAGAGATAAAGCCGTATTTGACCACCTCCGCCATGCCTGAATAGATCTCCCGTTCCGGCAGGGTTGCAAGGTATGAGGGGTCAATCAGCACCAGCTCAGGCAGATGGAAGAATCCGATCAGGTTTTTGCCTAGCGGGTGATTGATGGCAACCTTGCCTCCAATCGAACTGTCGGTCATAGCCAGGAGGGTTGTAGGTAGCTGGATAACCGGGATGCCCCGGTAGTAGCTTGCGGCAATAAATCCCCCGAGATCACCCACGACGCCTCCGCCAACAGCCAGCAGGTTCCAGCTCCGGTCAACATCCGCTTCGATCATTTTGCCGAACAGGCGGTAAGCTGAATTGAAGCTTTTTGATGCTTCACGGGCAGGCACAGTCATCTCTATCCATTGAAACCCCTCCTCATCAAGCGTTTTCAGAATCCTGTCGCCATAGAGGTTGCGTGTATTTGCGTCAAACAGAACAACGGTTTTCCTTGAAAGCCCGTGGCTTTTGAACAATTTGCCGAGTCCGAAAGTAACCGGGGTTCCTGTAATTATTTTGCTCACTGCTATCTGTTTGATTATTGGTCGCCTCTATTGATCATTCTTGGTTGCGGATGCTTTGCGTATATACCGCTCTATTTTGCGGGTCAGCTCTTCAACGGTTGACCCGATCCGTTTTATATCGGTAAGCACATGTATATTCGCACTCTCATAACGCGTTTCACGTCCAAGAAGGATGGAGCTGATTTTTTCCTCAATCTCGTCCCGTGAGAGCTTCCTGTCGTTCTCGCCTTTCAGCAGAGGGCGGTCAGTTTTATTGCAGAGTCTTCTTGCGAGCGTTTTTGGTGATGATTTCAGGTAGACCAGAGTTCCTGACTCCTTGACAAGAGCATAGGAGCGTTCGTTTTCAAGGACACCGCCTCCGAGTGAGATGACAAGATTTGTTTGATTGACAAGTTCCTGCAGCGTTTGCAGTTCAAGCTCTCTGAAGCAGGCTTCACCCTCCTCACTGAAAATCCGGGTAATGGCTTTTCCTGCCCTTTTTTCGATGGTCTGATCGAGATCAACAAACTCATAGCCGAGAGAATTGGCAAGGAGTGGTCCGATCGTGGATTTTCCTGAACCGCTGAACCCGGTTAAAAAGATTAGTGAGTAGTTTTTTGTCACAGCTTACGGTCTGTTATGGGCACCCTTCTGCGGGCAGCTCTCTTTATTTGTTCCGAAACCCGATTACTGCGTTTGGCGGTGCTCGAAATCCTCATGTACTCCGTGTACACTCCGGTTTCTGCGCTGCCTTGTTCTCGAGCTTCTCACTGCCAATTCATAGAGAGCCCTGATATGATGCCTTGAGAATCATGCAAACGAAAAAGAAAATAAAGAAAAATCCGAACCTGCCGTTTGATGATTGCGGCAAATATAGAAAAAAAGGCACAATTTTTTGTGGTCACCGGAGGTGAGGGCACTCTGGTCACCCTATCTTGCACTATACGGCAGCATATTTTATTTAACTACATTGCAGTGATAACCGGAGTCTTTACAAAAAGCAGTGAATCCCGACAGTCTGGAAGAAGAGCGTAATCATAGATTTTTTCATGCAGAAACTTTACATCATCAAAACAGGTACAACTTTTGCCTCAACCCTTGAAACACTCGGTGATTTCGAAGAGTGGATCAACAATGCGCTTGGCATGATTCCTGTTCCGGTTGAAGTTGTTGATGCAGCAGGGGGGAGCGCACTTCCTTTACCCGATACATGCAGTGGTGTCATTGTGACCGGATCACATGCAATGGTTACCGATAACCTGGCCTGGAGTCTCCGGCTTGAAGCATGGATTCCCCTGCTTGTAGAAGCTTCGGTCCCTTTTCTCGGGATCTGTTACGGCCATCAGCTGCTTGGTCGCGCCATGGACGGAGTGGTCGGTTATCACCCCCTCGGCAGTGAGATCGGTACGGTTGACATTATGCTTGCTTCTGAAGCTCTCCATGATCCGCTTTTCAATGCTCTGCCTGATCGTTTTGCCGCCCATGCCACGCATGCGCAAAGTGTGCTGACTCTTCCGCCGGGAGCGGTCTCACTTGCATCCAGTCAGCACGATCCCTTTCATGCATTCCGGGTCGGAAGGGCCGCCTGGGGCGTGCAGTTTCATCCGGAATACAGCGCTGCGGTCATGCAGACTTATATTGCCGCACAGGCAGAGAGTCTAAGGAAATCGGGGCGGAATGTTGAGCAGTTGCTTCATGATGCAGCCGAGACTCCTCACGCCCGGAAGGTGTTGACCAATTTTGCTTCAATGCTGCATCGCAGCAATAATTACCGGAGTGCTTCATTAACCGCAAAAACGGGGTGATCATGAAAAGCTTCAGATATGCCACTTTTGCAGTTGCAGCTTCTCTGTTTATGACAACGCTCATCTTTTCTCCGGCATCTTGTGTCGAGCGTTCCGGCGGGAAGCGAGAGCTGCCGCTTGACTATTCGATGAAACGTGTTGAAAAGAGCTACAGTAATCGAAACAGTCCGGAAAAATATCCCACATACTGCCGTGCGAGCTATCCGCACTTCTCCGGCGGAGCGAATGCTGATTCGATCAACCTCAAGGTTCACTCCTATATTGCCGACAGCACGGGACTCCGACTCGATGAAGCGAAGGGAGGCGCGCACTCCATTGAAGCTCTTTCTGAAGCATTTCTTCGAGGCTATGAAGCCTTTCGAATAGAGCGTGCTTCCGGAGAAATTCCCTGGCAGTTTGATCTCAATGGCGCCGTACTTCTGAACCGTTCCGGAATTCTGACGCTTGATATCACCTTTTACTCTTTTACCGGCGGTGCGCATGGCATGAGCCATACGGAATATCTGGTGTTCGATACAAATAGCGGCCGGCGTATGGGGCTTGCTGATGTTTTTCTTCCCGGCTACGAAGTCCGTCTCAACGAGCTGGTTGACGGCCGGTTCCGGCAGTTGAAAGGGCTTTCGAAAACCGACCCGCTTGATGGAGAGGAGGGTGGGCTGGTTGAGAATGTCATTCGCTTCAATAAAAACTTTGCGGTCACCGACAAGGGGGTGCTTTTTCTTTATAATGTCTATGAAATAGCACCCTACGTCAACGGCTCTACCGAACTCAGTCTCACCTGGCGTGACTTAAAGCCTCTTTTACAACCGAGGTTCAGAAACTTCTGACAGGCACCCTGATGCTATAACGGAGAGCACTCTCATTTACCTCTTTTGTCATCCCGATTTTCCGCATGTCATCCCGAACGAAGAGAGGGATCTCACTCGGCTCGTGCAATGCTCCATCCAACGAGATCTCTCTTCGCGACTACGCAGCTCATCGGGATGACAGGGAATCGAGTGTCATCCCGTATTTACGGTATTTTTATGGTATATGCTTGCATTTTATGGCGATAGAGGGTTTTATTAGCCTTTGTCAATTGTCGTTCGCGCCAGTATCTGTCGGTTGAGCAAGGGTTGGTTATTGAAAATTTTCTGAAAGGATTAATCCGGTTCAATCGGGAATTGTAAAGAGCAGGTTGAAGAGAGGGAGAAGGTCGCAATCCCTACCATATTCAGGGTATTTTTATGGTATATGCTTGCAGATAAAGGAGATAATGGGTTATTTGTTCACAATTGTTAACGAAACAGAAAGCTAATGAACACACTTGTTTTATCACACAACAGCGTTGCCGGTTCGTCATGCAACTGTTGTTGTCTCCTCGGAGGGAGTGTGCTGCACGCTTCCGGATTTCTGCCTTAGTGCCCATGTTCAATCAGGCATAAAAGATGAAAACCGGCCGTCAGCATCAGTGACGGCTTTTTTATTGAAGTTTTTTACGTGAACCAGAACACCAGAACAAAACACATAACAACAAAGGGAGTAAAAAAATGAAAAAAATGTTATCTCTTGCCGCCATGTTTGCTGTACTGTCGTACGCATCACCGGCATCGGCAGAACTGAAAATAAGCGGTGACGCTTCAACCCGTCTGAGAGACGACTTCGGCAAGGCCAAAACAGCTGCAGGCGTTACAACCAATACGCAGGACCAGTATTTCCAGTATCGTGTTCGACTGAAACCCTCTGCCGATCTTGGTGATGGTTACTTCTTCAAGGGCTTGATTCAGAATGAAGGTGTTGCCGGCGGCTGGCAGACTATTGCAGCATCCAATACCGAGCGCAACAGCCTTGAGGTTTCACAGTTCTACTTTGGACGCAATCTTGAAAACAGCCATTATTCTCTTGGCCGCCTTCCGCTTGGAAGTCTTGATAACCCGATTCTGGATCTGACGCTTTACGCTATCCCGGGAACCGGCCCACAGGGTTCAAAATTATATGCTGTGGATACACCGATCTCCACAAACCACTTTGACCGTCTTTTTGGATTCAACTACGGGGTTAAGCTCGGTGGAGGCGAACTCAATGCTGTTCTTGTCAACTTTGACAACCTTTCATCGACGGCTACAGTCAATAAGGGGCTTTTGAATGACGGCTATGGTATCACTGCGAACTACAAAACCACACTGGGCGATGTAACCGTGGTTCCGCAGGCGTACTATACGATTACCCGCATATCGGATGGTCGCAGGCCATACTCCTTTGGTGGACAGGCCTTCATTCCGGTCGGGAAATCCAAAGTTGCACTCAGCGGTTTCTATACTGCCGACAAGAACACCTACCAGGCCACTAACTGGGATTACAGCGGCTATATCTTCAGGGTCAAGGGAGAGTCCGGTCCTGTTACGGCATGGGTTGACTACAACAGAACCAAAGACAAGTCTGCTGCAACCACGGTTGATTACGACAACCTCTTTGTCTGGGGATCATACAAGGTTAACGTGCATGAAGCGGCTACCGGAACTTTCAGCATCACGCCTACCCTTCGCTACCGTGCAAGCGGATCGCAGGCCGTCGGTGCCTCAAAGGCGACGAATGATCTGCTCCGGACAGAAGTTTATGCAACCGTAACCTTCTAAATGGCATCTCTATAAATTTATTCCGCGATTCGATTGTGTCGTTGGGCGGTGCTCGAAATACTCATGTACTCCTGTGTACACTCCGGTTTCTGTGCGCCGTCCGCCTCGCCCTCAAACCGCTCACGACAATTTATAGAGATACCTTCTTGTATTCTTTCACTCCGGCATCCGGGCCTCTGTCGCGGCAAAGTCATGTGGGGACTTTAATGGTGTGTGTGTGCATCTTCTCTTCAGAATGGCCCGGATGTTTTTTTTACCCGGCGATGTGGGTGAGTGGTCTAAGCCAAGGGTCTGCAAAACCCTTTTTCACAAGTTCGAATCTTGTCATCGCCTCAAGGAAACCTCTATTTAAGACTCATAAATAAAGGGTCCTGTTTTAACGTTTTGTGTTGTGTCGTGTAGTTCCTTTGCGCATCCGGGTGAGTTCAGAAAAGTGTAATCGGGTACATCTTTTCTCTATCCTGACCCGGATGTTTTTTTCTTCCTTTCCGTCATACCCTCTTTTCGACTCTTTTCCGGAGAAATTTCATGAAAAACCGTATCATGATTTGATAAACCTCCCCTTTATACCATATTTGCGGTATTTCCCTGGGTCAGGTTTGGAGATATGCCCCCTCTTGGCGTTTATTAACAATCGTTACGCTTTGCTGTTTTTGTGACTTCAGCCGGAAGAAGGATGGTGAGCGACCGGAACTTGAAATATTATAAACAATTAGAATCTCTGATAGCATGTCTGAACATGAGCTTGACCTGGCGGCTTTAAGCAAGGTTGGAATGATGCGCCAGAAGCAGCCTGATTATTATGTCATGCGGCTTAAAGCGGTTGCCGGTGATATGACAGCAGCTCAGCTTGCCTGTGTTGCCGGAGTTGCTGAAAAATTTGGCAAAGGGTTTGTGCATCTCTCCACCCGTCAGGGTATAGAAATCCATTACGTCCATCGAGACAACCTTGAAACTGCCCGGCTTGAACTCCAGAGTGCGGGTATCGAAATGGGAGCCTGCGGTCCGAGAGTCCGGGTGATTGTTGCCTGTCCTGGAGAGGAGACCTGCCGATGGGGTTCCATTGATACCAAAAAGATTGCACGGGAACTTGATACAAGATATTTCAAGCAGGAGACCCCCTCAAAATTCAAACTGGCGGTAACCGGATGCTCCAATAACTGCACCAAGGCCAATGAAAACGATATCGGCGTCAGGGGCGCCATCGAGCCAAAATGGGTGGCTGACCATTGCAACGACTGCGGGCTCTGCATTTCGACCTGTCCGGTAAGTGCCATTGAACGCAAGGATAGTGACGAAGGATATAGCTATGTCATAGATGAGAAGCGCTGCATCAACTGCAGTGTCTGCACCTCACTCTGCCCCTCGAACTCCTGGGTTATCGGCAGGAAAGGGTATACTCTCTATATCGGCGGGACCATGGGCAGAGTGCCCCGTTTCGCTTCTGTACTGAAAAAAATGGTTGAGAGCGAGGAGGAGCTTTATCTACTGATTGATAAATCCATAGCCCTCTACAGGGAGAAAGGGCGGAAAAAGGAACGCTTTGGCCATATGATTGACCGGATTGGTCTGGACGCCGTAAAGGAGGAGCTTCTTGGCAAACCCTGAAATAACAAAAACCCTTGATGTGCAGGGGATCTCCTGCCCGGTCAATGCAGTTCGCGTCAGGGCTGCCGTTGCAGAATTGAAGGGTGATGAACTGCTTGAGGTGCTCGTAGATGAAGGGGAAGCGGTTCAGCGCGTTGCCCGCACACTCAAGGATTGCGGCCACCGGATCGTCAAGGTTGAAAATCGTGGCGAAGGCGTGAGCGTGATTGTCGGCAAAAAACAATAGTTGCGGTACCTTTATAAACGAACCGAGTTATGAGCCAGGAAAAGATCGAACAATTGAGCACTGAACTCTCCGGCAGTTCACCCGAAGAGATATTGCGTGCGGCCGTCGCCTGTTTTGGCGCAGCAAATATGGCATTTGCATCAAGTTTCGGGGCCGAGGATCAGGTACTTACCGATATGCTGCAGAGGGAAAAACTACCGGTTCCGGTTTTTACGCTTGATACCGGGCGGCTTCATCAGGAGACCTACGATGTTTTCGATGCCACCAGAAAGCATTACGGCATCGAGATTGAAGCGCTTTTTCCCGATACGGCCGCTGTTGAATCGATGCTGGTGCAGCATGGTCCGAATCTTTTTTATGACAGCATTGAAAAGAGGCGCGAGTGCTGCCGTATACGAAAGGTGCAGCCGCTCAAAAAAAAGCTTTCAACAGTGAAGGCCTGGATATGCGGTCTTCGCCGCGAGCAGTCGGTCACCAGAACCGCTGTAGCTCCGATTGAGTGGGATGCCGCGTTCGGCCTCTACAAGATAAACCCGCTTGCCGAAGTGTCGGAAGAGTGGGTGTGGGAGTATATCAAAACGCACAATGTTCCCTTCAACAGGCTGCATGAAGAGGGCTATCCGAGCATTGGATGCGCACCCTGTACCCGGGCGGTCAAGCCGGGAGAGGATCTCCGTGCAGGACGCTGGTGGTGGGAGATTGCCGAGCACCGGGAGTGCGGTCTGCATCGTGAAAAACAGTAACTCTATCGAAAGCGAATCAATGGATCATCTCGACAAACTCGAAGCCCAAAGCGTCTATATTCTCAGGGAGGCATACCGGGAGTTTAAAAGCCTCTGCATGCTCTGGTCGATCGGCAAGGACAGTACCGTCATGCTCTGGCTTGCCCGAAAGGCCTTTTTCGGTCACGTACCAATTCCCCTTGTACACGTTGACACGCACTACAAGATTCCTGAAATGATCGAGTACCGTGACCGTCTCGCGCTGGAGTGGAACCTCAATATGATCTACGGTGAAAACCGTGAGGCGCTTGATCAAAAACTCACCTTTCCCGATGGCAACACCGACCGGCTCACCTGCTGCAAATATCTGAAAAGCGAAGCATTGAAGCACACCCTTTCGGGTGAGTGGCCGCGCTATCGTATGGATCATGAGCTCAAGCACTATGTTCAGGATGAGGGTAAAGAGCCCTATACCGGCGTTATAGCGGGAGTCAGGGCGGACGAGGAGGGGAGTCGTTCCAAGGAGCGCTATTTCTCTCCAAGGGACAAGGATAATGTATGGGATGTCGGCGACCAGCCGCCCGAGTTCTGGAACCAGTTCAAGACCGATTTCGCTCCCGGCACCCATGTGCGCATTCACCCGCTTCTCGACTGGACCGAGCTGAATATCTGGGAGTATATCGAGCGCGAAAAGATCCCCGTGGTCTCGCTCTACTTCAATCAGGGAGCAGGCATACGATACCGTTCACTCGGTTGTTACCCCTGCACCAACCCGGTTGAATCCGAAGCGCGAACACTGCCTGAAATCATTGATGAGCTCAAGAGCGGCAAGTTTTCAAACATAGCCGAACGCTCCGGTAGAGCCCAGGACAGTGAAGATGGAGGGGGGTTGGAGACGCTCCGCCGCGACGGGTACATGTGAAGTCACAGCTCTTGATTTGTTTCGCGATTTGATTGTCGTGAGAGGAGATCTCTCTCTGCGTTCGAGATGACACAGCCGAGGGGGTTCTGAATTTTGGATTGTTTTTTTCGGTGTCATCCCGAACAATCCTCATTGTCATTCTGAACAGTCCCCACTGTCATCCCGAACTGAAAGGAGGGATCTGATTGTCGTAAAAGGAGATCTCTCACGTTGTTCGAGATGACATAACAAAGAAGGGATTTCCTGGATATTTCTCTTCGTCCTTGCTGTCCTTTTGGTCCTTTGCTTTTATCGTTAAAATATTTTGATCAGTTCTCTTTATGAATGGACGTTCGCAGATGAATATTGTTATAGTCGGTCATGTTGATCACGGCAAAAGTACCGTGATAGGCCGGCTGCTTGCCGATACGGGATCACTGCCACAGGGCAAGCTTGAATCGGTCAAGGAGAGCTGCCGCAAAAACTCGAAGCCTTTCGAGTATGCGTTTCTGCTTGATGCGCTCAAGGATGAGCAGGCTCAGGGCATTACCATCGATATGGCCCGCTGCTTTTTCAACACCGAAAAGCGTGACTATATCATTATTGACGCTCCAGGCCATATCGAGTTTCTGAAAAACATGATTACCGGCGCATCCCGGGCTGAAGCGGCTCTGCTTGTGATTGATGCCCATGAAGGGATACAGGAGAACTCCAAACGGCACGGCCATATGGTATCCATGCTCGGCGTGAAGCATGTTACGGTGCTGGTTAACAAGATGGATCTCGCCGGATACAGCGAGGAGGTTTTTGAGCAGCTTAAAAAGGAGTACACGGCTTTTCTTGCCCAGATCAAGGTGACGCCGGTCAGCTTTATACCGGTCAGTGCCCGTGAGGGTGACAATATCGCTTCGCTTTCCGACCGTATGGAGTGGTACAAGGGAGCAACGGTGCTTGAGCAGCTTGACCGCTTTGTCAGCAGCAAGGAGCTTCAGGAACTGCCGTTCCGCTTTCCCGTGCAGGATATCTACAAGTTTACCCGGAGTGATGACGACCGCCGGATTGTTGCCGGAAGTGTGGCGGCAGGTTCAGTGCAGGTGGGTGATGAGGTGCTCTTTCTCCCCTCCGGCAAGCAGTCGGTCATCCAGTCGGTAGAGTCATTCAACACGCAGCCAAAACAGCGGGCGACAGCCGGTGAGGCAGCCGGTTTTACCCTCACAACCCAGATCTATATCCGTCCGGGAGAGCTTATGGTCAAGCCCTCCGAGCCCCAGCCGGAAGTGGGCAGCCGGTTCCGGGTGAACATCTTCTGGGTCGGAAGGGCTCCGATGATCCGCCAGAAAGAGTACAAGCTCAAGCTGGGTTCCGCTCGCGCTTCGGTCAAGCTGGCAGAGATCAGCAATACGCTTGACGCTTCGGATTTGAGTTACAGCAAGAGCAAGCAGCAGCTTGACTGCCGTGATGTTGGCGAGTGCATACTTGAAACGGCCCGTCCCATAGCCTTTGATCCGGCCTCTGCCAGTGAAACAACAGGCAGGTTTGTGATTGTTGATAATTATGAAATTTGTGGTGGCGGTATTGTTCTTGAAAATCTTTCGGCGGGCGAAACCCTGCTCCAGCAGCATATCCGCGATCGGGAAAATAACTGGGAGCCCGGGCTGGTGCACGTTGAGGAGAGGGTTGCTGCAAACCGGCACAAGGCGAAGTTTATTGTTTTTACCGGTGCACAGGGTACCGGGAAGCGTGCCGTTGCCAAAGCTCTTGAACGGGGACTTTTTGAAAACAGCCTGAATGCCTACTATCTTGGAGTAGCCAATATTGATCGCGGTCTTGATGCCGATCTTGGAACTCATGCCGACAGTGCCGGCGAGCGGCTGCGGCGGATTGGTGAGCTTGCCCGTATTCTTACCGATGCAGGGCTGATCTTTATTACCACGATTGATGATGCTGATGATTACGATATCGAAACCCTGAAGCAGCTGAACGAACCCAATGATATTCTCGTCATCAACCTGGGCGAAAACGGTTTTTCCCGATATCAGCCTGATTTTGAGCTTCCTGCAGGAGTGAATGTCGCTGACGCTGTAAGTCAAGTGGCTGATATTCTGAAATCACGGGAGATCATTATCGACTACCAGATATGAAGGCAACTTCATAGATTGGCGTGAGTCCCGATTCCGATGCAGTCGGGAAGAATCAATTAATAGTGCTACCGATGAGCTGGTTGCCGATATGCCTTAAGGTTGAAAATAAACAGGTGCTCATTCTGGGCGGAGGAAAAGCCGCCCTTGAAAAAATTCAGATGCTTCTCCGGTGTGACGTTCCGGTTACGGTAGTCGGTGAAGAGATTGATGACTCCATTCTGCAAAGCGGCTGTAACTGCCATCTCCGACCATTCCTCAGTGGTGACCTTGAGGGAGTTCTTCTTGTTTACGCCTGCAACCGTGACCGGGAGGTGAACCGTCTTGTAAAAGAGGAGGCCAACGCCCGCGGTATTCTGGTCAATACACCCGACGATCCTGAACTGTGCGATTTTATTACCCCGGCACTCTTTATTGACGGCCCCATGATGGTTGCCGTTTCGTCGGGAGGCACGGATGTACGAAAGGCTGTAGAGTGGCGGAACAGGATAAAAACATACTTCAGCACCCATGACCCGATATCCTGAGCCTCTCCGCCGTATAGTTGAGCATCTTGAGCACTCTCCTCTTGAACCATCCTGGTTTGCTGTTGACCCCTTCAGTTGCCTTCCGGTTGAGGATGACCTTTTTCAGGTTCTCTTTGACGGGCGCGGGGATGCACTTTTTATGCCGGCTCCAACACTTCCGAAGCACATACCCGAAGATCTTGAAATTGCAGCGCTGCTCTCCATCAGCAGTGGAGCGGATAAGAACGCCTCGCATCCTCTCCACTCCATGAGCGCTCTTGTTGTACGAAAGGATCGTGCTGATCTCAAGGTGCTCTTTGCCCCGCTTGATCTTCGCCGCAGCTACGGCAAGGTCTATTTGACCGGTGCCGGTGCCGGGAGCCGTGACTATCTGACACTGAAGGCTGACAAGCTCCTTCGTTCAGCCGGGGTGATCTTCTACGATGACCTTATTGATACAAGTCTGCTTGATGCCTATACGGCAGAAAAGGTTTACGTCGGCAAGCGAAAGGGGCTTCATCATGCCGACCAGGATGCCATTAACCGTCAGCTTTATCTTGCAGCAGTAAAAAAACAGATTGTGGTACGTCTAAAAGGAGGCGATCCGCTTATTTTCGGAAGGGGAGGCGAAGAGCTGGCCTGGCTGTGTGAGCGTCAGATTGATGTCGAAGTTGTTCCCGGTGTCTCAGCGCTGCAGAGTGCTGCGGCGTCAGCAGGAATCCCGCTTACCCAGCGGGGTCTCAGCGGAGGGGTGACCCTGCAGAGCGCCCATAATGTTCTCGGCGGAGGCACTCCGCGAACCCTGGTTTACTTTATGTGTGCCAGCAGGTTGATAGAGCTGCAGGCAAAACTCATAGAGGATGGGGTAGATGAGGATATACCGGTTGCTCTGGTTTTCAAGGCAGGTTTTTTTGATGAAGCGCTGACCATGACAACCGTCAGTCAAATGCATAACGCAGAGCAGGCCTCTCCACTCCTTGCCATAATCGGCCGGACAGCCGCGCTTTACAGGAAACGGTCAAAAATTCTCCACACGGGTGGTGATCCATACCGCTCTTTGCTCCCCGGAAAAATTGTACCCCTCGCCGATATTACAACCGGAGGGAAAACAGTGGGTGAAGCTGACCTGTCACTCTTTTCAGGGATTGTTTTAACCGATGCGGCGATGGTTGATTCACTGATTGCCGCGTTCGGTGCGTTTCCTTCGCATCTCGTGCTCTATGCCGAGGGTTCTCCGACTGCCGAAGCACTTCGAAACCGGGGCTACGGCAGCAGAGTTATGGAGGTATGAACGAGGATTGTTTGACGATCAGATTTCGTAATCGCCCGCAAAGACCTTGACCTTGTTGAAGGTGACAAAGACCTTGTCTCCCTTTTTGAGCTGGAGGTTTACGTAGAGCTCTCTGGGTATTTCAGCATCAATCGGCTGATCAAACCCTTCGCAATCAATATTCAGACCGATCTGACCGCCAAGCAGGCGGATTTCACGGATGGTGCCCTCAAGATCGTTTCCTTCACTCCTGATTTTGCTGATTCCTATCTCGTGAGGGCGTACAAAGGTCTGGCTTGTTTTTTCGGCACTGTTTTTCAGCTCATCAGGAGCATCAACACTGTGACCGCCAAGTGTTACCATCCCTTCGTGAACACGTCCGTGGAAGACGTTGACGTTACCAAGGAAGTTGTAGACAAAAGCGTTTGCCGGATGGTCGTAGACCTCCTGCGGCGTTCCCTGCTGTTCGATTTTCCCCTTGTTGATTACAACAATTTTGTCGGCCAGCTCCAGAGCCTCCTCCTGGTCGTGGGTGACGAAAATACTGGTGACATGAATTTCATCATGCAGTTTGCGAAGCCATCGGCGAAGCTCCTGGCGTACCTTGGCATCAAGCGCCGAAAAAGGCTCATCAAGCAAAAGCACTCTCGGATTGACCGCCAGCGCCCTTGCGAGGGCTACACGCTGCCGCTGACCACCCGAGAGCTGTGAAGGGTAGCGTTTGAGCGCCCACTCCATCTGTACGAGTTTCAGAAGATGCTCGACCCGATCCTTGATTTCGCTCCGCCCAGGGCGTTTGCCGCGCGGAAGCACCTTGAGGCCGAAGGCTACATTTTCATAAACAGTGAGGCGCCGGAAGAGGGCATAGTGCTGAAAGACAAAACCTACATTTTTCTCCCGAGGCGGCAGGTTGGTTGTGTCCTTGCCTTCAAGGATGATCTTTCCTGAATCAGCGGTTTCCAGACCGGCAATAATGCGCAGCAGGGTTGTTTTTCCGCATCCCGATGGCCCAAGAAGCGCAATAAGATCTCCCGAAGCGATATTAAGGCTGATATTGTCAATCGCCGTATAACCGGTGAATTTTTTTGTGATGTTCTGAAGTTCAATACCCATTGTCAGATCTTAATGTTGTGAGCTGTTTTTCTGAAACCTGTTTTCCATGAAAGCCTTGACAATTACCGTAGTCAGGGCGAGAAACACAAGCAGTGAAGCCACGGCGAACGATGCCGTGAAGTTGTATTCGCTGTAGAGAATTTCCACATGCAGCGGAATTGTGTTGGTCTGTCCGCGGATATGACCTGATACTACTGATACCGCTCCGAACTCACCGATTGCGCGTGCGCTGCAGAGAATCATGCCGTAGAGCAGACCCCAGCGGATGTTCGGCAGGGTTATTTTGCCGAATATCTGCCATCCTTTTGCTCCGAGTGTCAAAGCTGCCTCCTCTTCGTCGCGCCCCTGGGCTTCCATAAGGGGAATCAGCTCCCTTGCCACAAAGGGAAAGGTTACAAAGAGGGTTGCAATGACAATACCGGGTGTAGAAAAGATGATTTTGATTCCCTGCTCGCCAAGCCACGAGCCGAAAGGGGTTCGGCTGCCGAGAAGCAGCACAAAGATAAGACCGGCGATGACCGGAGAGACGGCAAAGGGAAGATCGAGCAGGGTTTTCAGCGCTGCTTTACCGGGAAAGCTGAATTTTGTGATTGCCCATGCCGCCGACACTCCGAAAAATGCGTTGAGAGGTACGACAATAGCTACGGTTATCAGCGTCAGCTTGACTGCTTCAATCGTGTAGGGCTCTTTTATCGCTTCAACATAGAACTCCCATCCTTTCTGGAATGCCTGGGAGAAGACGAGGCCGAGGGGCAGAAAAACAAACCCGATAAAAAAGAGCAGGGTAAGGCCGATGAGTAATATCTGCACCGGTACCGGGTCGGATATCTTTTTTCGTAAAACGGGAGGGTTTACCTGTGATGGTTCTGGTTTTAACATGGTGTGCTTAGCGATATTCTTTCTGTTGCCACTCCTGCACTGCATTCAGCAGAAGAATCATGGAGAATGAGATGACGAGCAGTACCAGCGCTACGGCTGAAGCTCCGTTATAATCGTACTGATCAAGTTTTGACATGATCATCAGGGGTGCAATCTCGGTTTTCATCGGCAGATTTCCTGCAATGAAGATGACCGAGCCATACTCGCCGATACCCCGCGCAAATGCAAGGGTTGATCCTGTGAGCAGTGCCGGAAAGAGATGAGGCAGGAGGATCTTTCTGAAGGTCTGCATGCGCGTAGCCCCGAGGCAGTGTGCCGACTCCTCTATCTCCGGCTCAAGCTCTTCAAGCACCGGCTGAAGGGTACGGACTACAAAGGGAAAACCGATAAAAATAAGCGCTATGACTATGCCTGTTGGTGAGTTGATCACCTCAATGTTCCATTTTGCTGTTATATCGCCAAGCCATCCGACGGGCGAGTAGAGGGTGGCAAAGCAGATACCGGCAACTGCGGTTGGCAGGGCAAAGGGAATGTCCACAAGGGCATCAAGCACCGCTTTACCGGGGAAACGGTAGCGAACCAGCACCCATGCAGTAAGAAGGCCGGCAACAGCATCAAAAAGGGCTGCGAAAAAAGCGGTTGAAAAACTCAGTTTGTAGGATGCAAGAACGCGGGGGGCAGTAACGGCACTCACAAAGGGCTCCCATCCCATGGGAATTGCGTTGAAGAAGATCATGCTCAGCGGAACAATCACAACGGCTGACAGGTAGAATACCGTGTAGCCCATCGAGAGCCCGAATCCGGGCAGAATGTTTCGTCTTTTTTTCTGGAAAATTCCCATTGTTCAAGTTAATAACTATACAAATATAGCGGAAATCGGGATATCTGCCGATATCCCGATTTCCGCCTGGAACTGCTTTTATCTAAGGTGAATCTTGATCAGGGAAGATAGATCTGATCGAACACACCGCCATCCTTGAAGTGGGTCTTCTGGGCTGTGCGCCAGTCACCGAAGAACTCTTTCAGGGTAAAGAGCTTGATTTTCGGGAAGTTCGCACCATATTTTTTCAGTGCGGCAGGGCTGCTCGGGCGGTAGTAGTTACTGGCAATGATCTCCTGTGACTGAGGCGTGTAGAGGAAGTTCAGGTATGCTTCAGCAAGTTTGCGCGTGCCGTGTTTGGCCACGTTTTTATCAACAACGGCTACCGGCGGTTCAGCAAGTATGCTTGTTGCCGGCGCTACGATCTCAAACTTGTCCGACCCGAACTCTTTCAGAATCAGGTGGGCTTCATTTTCCCAGGAGAGAAAGACATCGCCAAGTCCGCGCTGTGCGAATGTCAGGGTAGAGCCGCGTGCACCGGTGTCGAGCACAGGAACATTTTTGTATAAAGCCTTGACGAATGCTTTTGCCTTTACTGCTGAACCGGTCTGCTTCTGTTTGAAGCCCCATGCTGCAAGGTAGTTCCAGCGTGCGCCGCCCGACGTTTTCGGGTTAGGGGTGATCACTGATACACCCGGTTTTACGAGATCATCCCACCCTTTGATCCGTTTCGGATTGCCCTTGCGTACTACAAAGACAATGGTAGAGGTGTACGGGGTGCTGTTGTTGGCCAGTCTTTTCTGCCAGTTCGGGTCAATGAGTTTGCTGTCGGCAATAGCATCAATGTCATACGCAAGCGCGAGTGTTACAACATCAGCTTCCAGACCGTCAATGACCGCACGACCCTGTTTGCCTGAACCGCCGTGTGACTGGTCGATGGTGACCGTCTGACCTGTTTTGGCTTTCCAGAATTTGATAAAAGCAGCGTTTTCGCTCTGGTAGAGCTCCCTTGTCGGATCATAGGAGACGTTGAGCAGCTTGGCCGGTGCCAGTGCTGCCTCGGCTACAACGCCCGGAAGGCCCGAAGCAAGTAAGAGTGATGCCGCAAGTGTAATTTTTTTAGTCCAATTGAGATGCATAGTGATTCTCCCTGTAAAATAGTCTTGTTGGTGTTTTTAAAATTATAAATCCGGTAAAAAAAAAGCCGGTTCACTGCTGTATTCAGAACCGGCTCTGCACATAATTCCCTTCAGGAGCTATGGACAACAGCCGGACAAAGTATTGTTGTAATCTCTTTTCAGTTGACAGCAACAGCGCTCTTCAGAGCAAAATGGTGTATATGAAAAAATGCTCATTAATCCTCCGTTTCGTTCACGATTGTTAATAAAAATCAATATTTCCAAGCTTTCCAACTCTCTACCATAAAAATACCATAAATAGGGTACGCCGGACCGGGATTGACCCGGTATGAGCATGGTGTTCAGTGGAATTATAAAAGAGCACTATGATAAATTGTCGTGAGTGCCACCTTAAAGCCAGGAGCCTACTCGTTTGGCCGCCACAAAACTGCTCCACGCCAGGGCGGCAATAAGCCGGTCATCTCCGGGGAAGCTTGAGGAGAATGCCCTGACGACAGTTTCATCGACACGCCAGGGGGCAAGAGCTGTAAGGAGCGCAAGCCTTCCTGCGGCTTTATCCTTTTCTGTCAGATGAGTTATTGCCTCATCAAGCAAGATACTCGCCATTCCGGGGTCACTGCCGAACCAGTTCTGAACTGATGTATGTACTGCTTTGCGCACCTCAGCAGAGAGCGACCGCTCTCCTGATTTTTCGATGACGTGAGCAAAACGGGCAAATGCCGCGGAGATCACCGGGGAGGGTTCGGCCCATAGCATATCATCCGGCAGTACTGCTTCCGGAAGCAGCGCCAGCGAGGTACCCGGCGGTTTCAGGAGCCGGATAGCACCACCGAAAAACCATGCGGCCATCTGCATCGCCACCTTTTTCGGGAACCCGCTGCTAAAGGGGAGTGGAGAGTTGCCGAGCAGAATGGTGACCATCCGGTTGATATAGTGGAAAATAACTGCTGTGCCGATAAAGGCAGGTGCCTCCTTTGAACTGAAGGGGGGTGTTGCAAGGAGAGGTGAACCGGGGGTGCGGGTCGCTGCGGCCCATGCTGCAACATCGCGGAGGAACTCATCTTCTATCTGTTCGGGATCGTTATCTGCCAGAGCCTTCGAGAAGTCATGGCCTGAGGATTCAAGCAGCATGATGCGGTGGGCATCAAGGCAGTAAGGGCAGCGGTTGAGTGATGAGACAGCGGCGGCAACCACCTCTTTTGCATCCCTGCGTCCGCTACCGGCAAGCAGTGTTTCACGGGTTGCGATCCAGACTCCGGCAAGCAGCTCCGGAACCGGCAGGTGAAGGGTAAAGGGCTCAACCTCCGCTCCGAACTCCCGGCGAATCTGGCCGAGCACCTTTCCTGCAAGGGTGTCAGCGGAAAGAGTTGCCGAGGGTGTGATATACCGGATGCTCATGACGGTATTTGATTTGATATTTCTGAAACTCGTTCGGTCATCTCATTTCTCGTGTTGTTCTGAACCAGATAGAGAATGTGGAATGTATCCTGTTAACACTTTTTGATTATTCAGGATATGCCTCATGAACCAAAATGCAGGAGTGTATATTATATTTGTTCTGTGAACACATCTTCAAATAAGGAAAAGTAATGAAAATGCGGTTTTTTGCAGTAACGGTAATTGTGCTCTCATGTTTTCTGAGCTCATCTTTGGCATGGTGCCGGACCGGGGATGAAGCATCAATAAAGAGCCTCCGCACACCAGCTGTTGAACTGCCTACGAGGGCTATTTCCCTCAGGACTCTTCAGCAAAGGCTCGCGGATGACCAGAAAACAGGAGCTTATGATAAAAAACTGCTCTTGATGAATGACCTGACGACTGTTTCCGGCTATGTGTTCGATAACTCCACCAATGACCTGATCCTCATTGGGCGGGTTGAGGCAGGTCAGCCTCCGCTCCATCTGGAAGACTTTGTTGTGGCGCTCAGAAATACCTGGTTCAAATATGCTGTTCTGAAAGGAAATACCTATTACTACACCTATCCGGGCTGCTCTATTGATCCGGATCCACAGGTAATGAGGCGACTTCAGGACGTCGGGCAAAAGATTCTTGGGGCTTCTTCTCAAGCCGGCATTCAGGAGTGGCAAAGCACGTGCCGGTTACCACAGAGTGTGAGAGTTCTTGGAATTCCTTTTGATACGCATTTTGCTCAGGTAATGGTAAGTGCTGATTACGATATGAAGAGAGTGGTGGACGGGTCTGATTCATTGCAAATTCAGGGATTTTCCAGCTTGACGGATATAACTATGGCGAAAGCGAAGAGTGACATTATTCAGGGGAAGTCACTTTCAATTCCTCGTTCAAGTATGAACCGGTTCTGGTTCTATCCGGGAGAGAATGCTTTTGTGCAGGATCAGGGGATAATAACCATTAAAAACAGCCCTGTAACCCTTCTCTCTGAAGCAGAGTATATCGGTCAGAGCGGTAAGATTGTCGGGGTAGGACAGACCGATGCTTTTGCGGTCGAGTTCACCAGAAGTTTCACAACCCGGTACGCTGAAGTGGCTGAACTGCGGCCGATCTATAAAGAACTTGAAAATCTTTTTCGCTTTGTTGCTCTTGCCAAAATTATGAAAATCAAGTCCGCAGGTACGGAGTCGGGAGTGGATCTGGGGTATTTCCTGGACCGTTTTCAGCTTCCCTCAACATTGGTCAGCCGCCAGCTTCCAGGTCGTTCCAATGTCAGGAATTTCAGACATCGAAAAAAGATTAAGGGCGGCTATTCAACCATGCAGCTTTTGATGCCCAGTTGTGGTGGCGTTGGCATGAACATCGAAGTGAGCGATAAAAACTTCGTCAAGGATTCCTCAGGCAAACATGCAGAACTGAGGGATGAAGTGTTAGCAGCAAGACCCTCTTCAAATGCATTGTCATGGGATGTCCGGAAAAAATAGAGGTGAGGTTGAACAAGGATTTCCGGCTGTTTTAGAATCTTGTTTGATGCTCAGCTTTCTCCATTGTCATCCCGGGTAACTCCCATCCAGCGAGATCCCTCTTCGCGGCCGCGTCGGTTATCGGGATGACAATCCGGGTACAGGCACAAAACTTAAAGCGCCTCAACCACCCTTCCATGCAGCTCATAGGCGGCACTGTCGGTGATTTCAGCCATGCAGAATGAGCCGACCGTAACCGGCTGGTTATTGATGGTGAGCATACACTCGTTGTCAACCTCGGGCGCGTCATACTGTGTGCGGCCGAGAGCGGTGTCGCCTTCAATCTGATCGATCAGCACCTTGAGGGTTTTACCCTCGAATACCCGGTTGTTCTCTGCCGAAATAGACTCCTGCAGCTCCATCAGCTCGGCTACCCGTTCGCGCTTCTCCTCCAGGGAGAGGCTCTCTTCGAGCTTGTATGATGGGGCGTGCTCTTCGTGGCAATAGGGGAAGCAGCCGAGCCGGTCGAAACGGCTCTCCTCCACAAACTGCAAAAGCTCCTCGAACTCTTCACGGGTTTCGCCGGGATAACCGGCAATCATGGTGGTTCGCAGCCGGATGTCGGGATTTTTCTCCCGGATGGTTTCAATCAGCTTTATGGTCTCAGCTTTATTGATCCCGCGGTTCATTGAACGCAGGATGCGGTCGTTGCAGTGTTGAAGAGGAATATCGAGATAGTTGCAGATGTTCTCCCGCTGGCGCATGGTGTCGATCACCTCAAGCGGAAAGCCGACCGGGTAGGCGTAAAAAAGGCGGATCCAGTCGAACTCCATATCCGAGAGGCGGAGCAGCAGGTCGTTCAGGAGGGTTTTTCCTTCAAGGTCGTAGCCGTAGAGGCTGATGTCCTGCGCAATTACATTCAGCTCGCGCACTCCGGCGCTTTTCAGCAGTGCGGCTTCGCGCAGGAGCTGTTCGGGCGGCTGGCTTATGTAGCGGCCCCTGATTTTCGGAATTGAACAGAAGGAGCAGGCGCGGTTGCACCCTTCGGCAATTTTCAGGTAGGCGTAGTGAGGAGGCGTGAGCAGAGAGCGCCGGTCATAGAGTTCCTCGCGATAAACTGCCCCGAGAGCTGCAAGCACTTCAGGAAGCTCGCGGGTGCCGAAAAATCCGTCCACCTCCTCCATCTCTTCGTGAAGCTCCTTGCGGTAGAGCTCCGTGAGGCATCCCATCATGTAGACACGCTGAACCTTGCCATCAGCTTTTTTACCGATGGCGGCAAGCGTTTCAGCAATCGACTCCTCCTTGGCATCCTCGATGAATGCACAGGTGTTGATGAGAATGGTATCGGCCTCGTCAGCCGTTTCGGTAAAGGTGATGCCGGAGGCTTCGGCCTGCGCCATGAGCCGTTCGGAATCGACGGTGTTTTTGGAGCAGCCGAGGCTCAAGAGAAATACGTTATGCTTTGTCATTGTCATTGAATCGTTTCAGAAAATCATCCTTCCACTCCAGGAACGAGCCCTGCTGGATATGGGTACGGGCGGTTGCGGTAAGCCACATGAAGAATGAGATGTTCTGCAGGGTGCAGAGCTTGAGGCCGAGTATCTCTCCGACATTCAGGAGGTGGCGGATATAGGCGCGGGAGTAGTTGCGGCACACCTCGTTATCGAACCCTTCGTCAATCGACGAGAAGTCGGCTGCAAATTTTGCGGAGCGGAGGTTCATCTTGCCTTGGCGGGTATAGACTCTGCCGTTGCGACCTTCACGGGTCGGGATAACGCAGTCGAACATATCGACGCCCCGCTCGATGGCATTCAGGATGTTTTCGGGTGTGCCGACTCCCATCAGGTAGCGGGGCTTGTGCTCCGGCAGAAGGGTATGCGAAAGCTCAAGAATGCGGTACATCTCCGGAGCCGGTTCGCCCACCGCCATGCCGCCGATTGAGTAGCCGTCAAAATCCATATCGACGAGTGCCTTTATGGATACCTCCCGCAGATCGTCGTGAATACCTCCCTGCGTGATGCCGAACAGGTATTGATCATGGCCGTAGAGCGGGGAGGTTGCAGTGAACGCTTTTTTTGCCCTTTCAGCCCAGCGGATGGTGAGCTCTCCCGACTTTCGGATATACTCCTTTTCAGCCATGGAGGGGGGGCACTCGTCGAGCGGCATCATGATATCGCTGCCGATAATGCGCTGGGTATCCACCACGTTTTCAGGAGTGAACTGCTGCATGGAGCCGTCAAGGTGCGACTTGAAGATCACCCCCTCCTCGCTGATTTTGCGCAGCTCGGAGAGCGAGTAGACCTGGTAACCGCCGCTGTCGGTCAGGAGCGGTCCATCCCAGTTCATAAATTTATGGACACCTCCGGCTTTGAAGATAATATCGTTGCCGGGCTTCAGGTAGAGATGGTAGGTGTTGGCGAGAATAATATGGACGTTACTCTCTTTAAGCTCGTGCGGTTCAACCGATTTAACGCTGGCTCTGGTGCCTACCGGCATGAAAACCGGAGTAGGTATTGCGCCGTGAGCGGTATTGAGCACACCGCACCGTGCGGCTGAACGGGGGTCGGTCTGGAGAAGGGTGAATTTCATCTGTGTAGAAACATTAACCTGTTGCGCGCTTCGATAGCATCGTTGAGCGGTGCTCGAAATCCTCGTGTACTCTTGTGTCCACTCCGGTTTCTGCACTCCGTTCGCCTTGCTCTCAAACCGCTCACGACGGTTAACAGGACAATCAGAACCTGATAATAGGGATTTTGAACCTGTCAAGGTACCCAAAGCCCCGCACAAAACAAAGAGCGTCATAACGCACAAAAGCGCCTCGGGCAACCACCGGGACGCTTTCGCACTTGAAAGAACAAAAAATTAGCAGGATTACTTCGAACAGCCTGTTACTTGCAGCCGGCATCATCTACACAGCAGTAATTCAGATCAAGTTTTGCCGATAAGACCGAGCTGTCATCCTGAACGGCAAAACTGATTCTGTTACCCGTTACCATTGCTGCCGTAACTGGAACCGTAACCGTCTGTTGTTGCCCTACAGTGACAGTTGGAGGTATTGGATAGATATATTTCCACCATAGTTCTGTGCCATTTTTGAGAATATATGCTTTGTCATTGCCGGCATCATTCGAAGTATGGGAAATTCCTTTTTGCAGGGCTTTTACGGTAATGGAAAGTGTTCCCGATACAAACTGGCAGCACTTGCTCGGCAGTTTCCACTCAAACGTATGCTTTACGATTTTGTTTATGGTACTGCCACACATACCATCGAACTGTTGGTTCGGGCCTGGCGGGCGAAAATCAGGCGCGTATGGATAAGTTGGATTTCCACAGCCGATGTTCAAAGCGATATGCACCGGGTTTGGGCAGGGGATTTCTTTGAATGGCAAAATATTGCGATCAACGGACACTTCAGCATGAGCTGTTCCGACTAATGCCATACATAGTGCGACAGCCACAATTGCTAATTGTTTGATTCTTTTCATACGTTTCTCCTTTGTTCATTGAGGAGTTGCACTCCATTCCTGTAAACACAACTCCTGAGTTGTTAAGATTAAACCAGTCCGGAAAAAAGATTTTTCCGGACTGGTTTACTTGCTTACTGCTGGTGGTGATTGTACAGCGGCACTACAAAACTCTGAACAGGCAAGGCTTCCCTATCAAAGGGGTAATACGTAAATGATTCTTTTTTAATAGTATAAAATTACGTATAAATAGCATCAAAACAAAGCGTTCCGACATTTTGTCAGTCAAAGTATCAGTTTTTTGATGCTTGAAAGGCCGGGCTTGTGGGTGCATATTGCTGTTTTCAGATACGGCAACGCTACCGCAGCTATTTGAAAGGAGCTTGAATGTATGTTCTGCTACTATTTTTCACATTCTTTATACTGCAAGACGATTCTGAATTCTGGTCGGTACCCAAAGCCCCGCACAAAACAAAAAGCCGTTCCTTCCCTGAATCCTATTCTATAAACACAAGATCAATCATCTGCTGCACGATATCCATGTGGCGCTGCTCATCCGACGATATTCGCAACAGAGTCTGTTTGACCGTCTGATCCTCAACATTCTCGGCAATGGTTCGCACGACATCACGCTGAAGTTTTTCATACCTGCCCAGTGAGTCGAAAAAACCTCTCAGATCTTCATTAGTATACATTGGTATCGCTGTTTGATATTGAAACAACAAGGCTGTTGAGCATGGCTTCATGGAGTATTGAATCCTCTTTCAGGATATCCATAAGGTAGTGTAGTTTACCCAGTACCTCCCCATCGAGGCTTGACTGATTGAGCGCTATGCTCAGGTGTTTTGTAATCAGTGCAACAAGGGCCTCCTCGGAGAGCGCAGCCATCTTGAGCTTTTTGACTAACTCCTGTTTTTCAATCATTGGTTGCGGTTGTTTTTGTTATCTGAAAATATTCTGCCAGCCAGGCAAGGCTGTTTACATAGTAGTCGTCAGCTTCGTTGTAGTAGTATTCATCATTTTTCCGGTGGATAAAATCCCGGAGATGCTGCAGCATTTCCGGAGCGACAGAAGACTTTGCCGCCTCTGTTGCCGCATAGGCAGCGCAATAGAAAAGCGGGTTTTCCATGGAGGATTTTGTTGCGTCGCTACCGGAATAACCGGATACAATTTTGCCGTTTTCTCTGAACTCCTGCTCGAAAAATTCTGAAAACCTGCGCAGCACCTTCAGTGCCCGGTGATCATCGTTGAGCCGGTAATCCGCAGCAACCCGTAATGGCACTCTTACCGCATCCCAGCCATACACATTCTCTCTACCCGGCATAGGGAGAATATTTCCCTGCGGGTCAAGCGCACACCAGTCGGGTACCAGACCCGGCTTCCGGCTGCTCTTCTGAAGGCGCCCGAGCAGGTCATACGTTGTATCGACCAGCTCCATCCATCGGTTGTCTTCGGTGACCGCATAAAACAATTTGAAATGAGATGGTGCATAATAGGATGGGTTTTGGGGAACCGTTTCGGGAGTACCACCCCCTTCCCCGGCCGGCCAGGGGAGCAGATAGAGTCTGTTGTTAACCAGCACGGTCTCTTTGTCAAGAATACTCTGGAGTACCTTTCGGGCCAGGTCGAGGTAGTGTGATTCCTGCCAGGTGTGCCAGGCGAGCAGAAGGCTGTAGGCATAATCGATATCGGCGTCAGAAGCAGCAGTAGAATCGCTTACCCTGCCGTTTTCAAAATGCCATGCGAGCAGATCGTCTCCATGCGACTCCCTGCGTGAAAGCTCTGCTTTGCTCCATGCAAGACATTCGTCAAAGGTTTTTCTGTCATCCATCAGTACTGCGCGGAGCATGGCGTAAGCCTCACCTTCGGAGACTGTATCATTGCTGTTTTGCGGGCGGACTACCCGCCCTTCTGTAATGAACGTGCGTTTGTAATGAACCCATGAACCGCGAACGACCTCTTCGGGATCGACCGGCGCGGCGGAACAACTGCTCGACAGAAGCTGCACCAGAGAGAGGAGCAGGAGTGGTATAAGATTTTTCATTTTCGGTTGAAGTAAAATATCGATCCGAACATAAGAGCATGCAGCGCTATCCATACCATGTTCAGGGCAATTGCCACGGTCGGTTCTTCATAAAACCGGTAGGCTCCCCGGCTCAAGGCAACGAGATGCAGGGCAAACAATGAAAGCTGTATGGAGAGCGTTCTCAACGGAACATTTCTTGCGCCCTCCTTGGAGGTAATCTGGAACCCTTTTTTCCGGTTGAAGAGTACCTGCAATGAGGCCCAGACATAGACCGGCATCGTCATCATACTCAACATCTGCACCTTGAAAATATTACGTGCCGAATAGTTTTTCTCTCTCATACTTGAGTAATAGACCATAAAGGAGAGGAGGAAATAGGGCACAAAGGTCAACAGATAGACCTCCGGTGCCATAAAAAAGGAGGGGATGTTAAAAAAGATATACATGATCGGCCCGGCCATCAGGAAGAGATCAGCCCATCCGATAAAGTAGTAGCTGGAGCTGAGTGCGTACTCAAACCACTGGATCGGCCTGATCGCCTTGATGTTAGTAATAAAGAGCAGAAGAAGTTTTCGGAAGAGCTGAAAACTGCCCATGGCCCATCGGCTCTGCTGCTTGAAATATGAGCCCAGATCTTCGGGAGCCATACCGAAGGTGAATGCTTTGTTGTAGTAGAGTGACTTCCAGTGGTTTTTGTGCAGTTTCAGTGAGGTTGCAAAATCCTCCGTAACCGTATCCTCCTCAAATCCGCCTACATCCTCAAGCGCGCTCCGGCGGAGCACGACATTGGTTCCGCAGCAGAACATCGAGTCATGGGAGGATTTTGCTTCACAGACATACTCAAAAAAAACAGCCTGCTGTGCATTGGCCACGAGTGCTACCGGACTGACCTTTATATTGGTATAAAATTGCGGGGTCTGAACAAAAGAGAGGCGGTCATCACCCTCAAGAAATGGAAGCACTTTATCGAGAAACTGCGACATCGGGTTCTGGTCGGCATCAAACACGGCAATATATTTCTCCTTCATGGTTGCCATGAAGTCGTTGATCAATCCGGCCTTTGCCCCCCGGTTATTCGGACGGGTGAAGAGCTCAACGCCATACTCATCGGCAAGTTCTCTTGCTTCCTGTTTATACTGTTCAATCGAAGAGTCATCAAGCAGGTAAATTTTCTTGTTGGGGTATTCAAGGTTGATACAGGTAAGCAGGGTATCGGCAACAATGTGTTTTGGTTCATGTCGGGCAGGAATGACGATGGCGACGGAGGCATCCTCTCCGGGCTCTTTTTGAATCTGCTCCCTGACCGGTTTTTGATCACGCAGAATATTGAGGAAAAAAGCGAACGAGTGAACCATGAGAAAGGACTCTGCGCAAAAAAACAGTACGGCGAATATCTGCTCGAAGAGGTTGACTCTTGCATGGTAAAGCGAGAAGGTGCGGGCCAGAAGATAGAGGGTAAGCATAATTAACAGCACTACGATCTGGACCACAAATATTCTGGATTTATTGCTCTGCTTCATAGGATCGTCAAGTCTGGAAGTGGTTTTTTAAAAACTCCACAGAAGTTCACCTTGCAGCCGCCGGTCCTGATAGATCGACGCCGATGTATCCCATGTGTATTGATATTCCACCGATGAAGAGAACCGTTGGCTCCAGTCATGGTGGAACCCGGCCTGAACCTGGTGTGATACATTGCCTCCTGGCTCCAGACTCAGTCGGAAAGCCGACGAGAAATAGCTGTCGTTTCCACCCTGAAAAAGCTCCGCATTTTGAAAATGATGCCGCCATTCAATGCCTGCCGTATGCGTGACAAATGATGAGGGAGTCCAGTAGGTTTTGCTGTGCCGGTTGAAAGCATACTCCTGTATCCGGTAGCTTATGTTCAGCCGTTCCGGGTCATAGAGCAGGCGCGCAGTCAGATCCGCTCCGGCGGTTATGAGCCTATTGCCGTCGGAATAGAGGTCAAGGGCGTAGTCAGCTCCCGCACTCCAGCGATGGTATCCGTCATAGACTACCCGGCCCTGCCATCGGCTTGTCTGAAGATGGTTCCGGTATGTTGTAGAGTTTTGTATCACCTCTTCACGGTGGAACCCGAGGCCGAGATGAAGGTTATCAACCGGAGTGCTTACCGCCTCGGCGTATCCGGTTTGACTATCCTGCAAGCCATCAGAGTTCTGACGCCACCCTGAAGCCGCACGCAAAAGCATATCCGGCTGGTTGCGGTATTCAATGCCGAAGGTCAAACCCCGGCTTATGGGGGTCAGTGAGGTTTCATCAAAATGATAGAACCGGCTGTCGAGCTTCATAAACAGTGAAAGCTTATCCTGCACCTGACGGGAGAAGGTTGAGTAATAGCCGGAGAATGCTACATCGGTCAGTCGGCCTCCACTTATCGCTTTAAAGAACTCGGCGCCACTCTGAACCTGCGTCATGGATATGTACTGCCTTGTTTTCTCTCTGGCCGATATGGCCATCTGGTGATCAGGAACAGCGGCGAGCAGTTCGTCATAGGTTGAGGCAGCATCACTCCATCGGCCCTGCTGCATGGAGAGCTGGCCAAGGTCAAAGAGTGCTTCAGGGTTATCCGGTTCAGCCTGAAGCCATAGCTGATAGGCCGAAAGGGAGTGGCGGTAAGCATTACGGTAGTACTCCCGTTTGGCAGCAGCTTCTGCCTTGAGTGCCCGGTTTTCCGGATATGCCTGAATAGCTTTATCATATTCAGCAAGCGCGTTGTCGTATCGGGTCATCCATCCCAGTACCCGTGCTTTTTCGCGATAGTAGAGAGGGGAGGGATTTTCGGCGATCAGCCGGTCGTATGTGGCAAGGGATGTTTCATAATCCCTTTGCCAGCTCGAGACTTGTGCAATCAAAAGGAGCGCGTCAATGTTGCCGGGCTGAATCTGCAGAAGTTCGCGGCATACCTTTATCGATTCGGTATAGTTGCCCTCTGCCATTGCCACACCGGCAAGCCGGAGATAAAAGAGGGGGAGTTCAGGCTTTTTGCTGATCAGTTCGCGGTAAAGAGCAGATGCCCGGCCATACTCTTTCCGGGCAAAGGCAAGTTCGGCCTCGGCCTGAAGCACCTCGATATCACCGGGATAGCGTTCGGCAAGGGTTGTGATCACGGTAGCAGCTTCAGCCTGCTCCTTCATCGTCATGAGTGCATTGGCAAACGAGACCGCCTGCTTCCCGGGGAGTTTTCCTGCCTTCCAGAGCTCCCGATACCGGGTTACTGCCGGTTCAAATTGACGGTCGAGAAAGAGCAGGTCGGCATATTCTGCCTTGATGGTGTCGTTTCCACGACCGGCAGTGATAACCCCGCTGTAGAGCTGGAGCGCTTTTTGGCGGTTACCTGACCATTCAGCGGTTTTAGCTGCTGAAATGTTCAGCAGAGCATCATCAGGGTGACGCAGCAGAAGCCGGTCATAAAAAGGAAGGGCTTTTTTCGGTTGTTCCAACCCTTCATAAGCCCAGATCGCTTTTCTCTGGATATCCTCATCTTTTGGAAACCACACGAGCAGTTTTTGGATCACCGCCTCTGCATCACGGAACCGGCCACCCTTCAGGAGGGTATCCGCAAGTTCCCGTGTTTTCTGGCGGTCAAGAGAACCGTTACGGAACGCTGCCATGGATGGCACATTCCGGCGCAGGAGGGGCAGCGGTTCTGCCGAGAGCGATTGCCGTAATCCTGTTGCCGGAACTTCCATCACGGTCAAGCCGACCATGAGAGTCAAAAAGCTTGTGATCTTTGATTTCATGAACTCCGGATCATGTTTGAACCACAATAACCAACAGAGCACTCCATAATTTAAAGTACTAACAACAATACTTCAGCAATAATTCGTTTTGCATATCGCTTGGAGAAAGGGGGGAAAGCACGAGGGTACTGCACATTGCGGGAGTTTCAGGCTGGCTGTTTGCCCGGTCGATCTTGTGGATGTAACAGCATGCGGGAGGCTCAGGCAGGGTATACATAAACGGGGCGGCCTTTGTGAGCCGCCCCTTTGTTATCATGTCACTTAATCAAGCTGAATTGCACTTTTGGTCTTCTCTCTTCTGGATCTCTCCTTTGCGTTAAAGTTATCCATACAGCCACTATCCTTGCCCTCTACCAGAGAACACTCCAGATACTCGGTTATCTCCATGATACAGGCTCTGATGGCCTTTCCGACTGGTGTATTCTTGTACTGGCCAAGGTTGCCATTAAATCCGCCACTTGAAACTCCAAGGCTCAGACCACTGGATTTTGATGTAGCCTCTACCGTCCGGGCATCATAGATTTCGCCGGTTTCAACTTCAATCACCTTCAGATCGACAGCCATGTAAGCTTTGTCCTGTTTGCCTCCGAGGCTTATACCGCCGAAGGAGAGTCCACCTCCGCTGCCGCTTGTATTCTGCTCAAAAGCTGAAACGGTAGCAGCAACCAGATAT
Organism: Candidatus Chlorobium masyuteum; assembly: GCF_011601315.1. Classification (NCBI taxonomy): domain Bacteria; kingdom Pseudomonadati; phylum Chlorobiota; class Chlorobiia; order Chlorobiales; family Chlorobiaceae; genus Chlorobium; species Candidatus Chlorobium masyuteum. Next base: position 67,527 of record NZ_JAAORA010000005.1, read on the forward strand.
TTGGCGCCGGTAATATTGCCAAGTTTCGATCTTGTTTTGGGGTTGACCCTTCCGGATGCCCCCAGATCCTGCTCCTGGATAACGGCATCAAGTTCCTTCCTTTCGAGTACCCGAAAACTGTTCGTCGATGCCAGCTCGGCAATAAGCATATCCTGCAGATCGGTTCCCACACTTCCACTCCACCAGCCTGCTGATGTGTGGTTGGTAAACCTTAACACGCCGATACGAGGCCTTTCTGCGGCATATCCTTGAGAAAAAAGCGAGAGGGAAAAAAGAAAAAGAGAGATCAGAAAAACTTTAATCCGCATGATGATTCTCCAGGGTTTTAGGGGGTTAAACAGAAAACCTGCAAAGTACTTATCATAAAGTATAACAGTAAAAAGAAAAACCAAAACAGGCAGGGAATACGAACCCCCTTAACTTTTACTTACTCTGTACTTTAACGCTTTTCATGGTGTTCATTTTTTCATGCTTTTCTTTGCACTCTTGATGAAGCGCCCGAATGCCCTGTCTTTTTTACGTTTCTCCAGATACGACATCTCATGGAACTCCGACTCTTTGCGGAGTTTCAGATAATTTGCATAGCGCTCTTCACTGAGTTCACCCTCCGCAATCGCCGAAAGAATCGCGCAGTCCGACTCCTCTGTGTGGCTGCAATCGGCAAAGCGGCACGATTCAGCAAGCTCAATGATATCTTCAAACCCTTTGTTGACGCCATCTCCGGCGCCGAGAAGGCCGAGCTCCCTCATGCCGGGTGTATCAATGAACATAACGCCGTTATCAAGCACGATGAGCTGCCGCCGCGTTGTTGTGTGTATGCCCTCTCCCGTTGCGCTGACCGCATTGGTATCAAGATCATCCCGTCCGGTCAGGTGATTGATCAGCGTTGTTTTGCCGACTCCGGATGAACCAAGCAGGCAGCAGGTTCGACCTGGTAGTAGGAGCTCGCGGAGTTCGTCGATACCGGCACCGGTGACGTTGCTGAGAGCAATAACTCTCGTTGTGATTCCGGCTGCTCTGACAGCCGCAAGCTTCTCCTCCAGCTCATCCCGGGAAATCAGGTCTGTTTTGGCAAGAATGACAACCGGCTCAACACCTCCGTCTGCGGCCATGACCAGATAGCGGTTCAGTCGTGCGAGATTAAAGTCAAAGTGGCATGACTGGACAATGAATGCGAGATCAATGTTGGCGGCAATCATCTGGTACTCCACCTCCGTTCCGGCACGCTTCCGGCGTAAACATGTTCTTCGGGGAAAGAGGGCGTGGATTATTGCCGAGGCACCGTCATTGTGATACTGCACGCTGACCCAGTCGCCGACACATGGCAGCTCAACCGATGACTCGATATGGAACGAGAAGCGTCCTGAAAGTTCAGCCGGAACCTCTCCGTGTTCACTCCTTATAATGAAGGAGTTTCGATCAACGGCCGTTACGCGGGCTATCTCCTTCCCACCGGGCGGGAGATCATCAATATGAGCCTGAAACCACTCGTCAAAGCCGAGTTCACTCAAATGTATCATAACCTTCTACCTGAAACTTTTCAGCTCGATCTGATAGATCCGGAAGAAACGGATCGTCAGGAAAAGCTGCAACCTGTTCTGAAATAAAGCTAAACAATAAACCATTCCGATCCGACCGTATCGTTTCTTTTTCCCCCGCTTTTTCATGAACTTTCCATAATGAAGCTGATACCCTTTCAGGATTGAATATGATGAAACTGCTGCTCCTCCTTCTGCTGCTTTTTCCTGCCCTTCCGGCGTGTTCGGAAGCGCAGGAGATTGACCGAAAGCTCTTCGGCGAATACGATACGGCGCTCGTGATCGTTAACCGCTCCGACGGCACCGTGACCGACGTGAATCCGGCGCTCAGTGCACGGCGAATCTCTCCCTGCTCGACATTCAAGATCTATAACACCCTGATCGGCCTCCAGCTCGGCCTGCTCAGGGGAGCCGACGACCCATGGTATACCTGGGACGGCGTGCACCGCGATATCGATGGGTGGAACCGCAACCTCACCCTCCGTGAGGCCTTTCGGGTTTCGGCAGTACCTTCGTTTCAGGCATTGGCAAGTGCGATCGGGCATGAACGAATGAAAAGGTATATCGACCGGATCGGCTATGGCAACAGGGAGATATCATCTGGGATTGACTCCTTCTGGCTTCCCCGACCGGGCAGAGCCGGACTACTGATCAGCGCGAGCGAACAGGTCGCACTGCTGAACAGGCTGCTCGACGGCAGGCTCCCCTTTTCCAAAAAGCACTTGAATACGCTGCGTGACATTATGCTCGTTGCAGAGAGCCCGAAAGGGAAACTCTACGGCAAAACCGGATCAGGAAGGAGTGCGGAGGGGAGAGAGGAGCTGGGATGGTTTGTCGGCTTTCTCGAAAGCGGGGGAGTTGAGTACGCGTTCGCCTGCAACATCACCGGCGGAGAGCACCCCTCGGGAAAAGCCGCCCGCACGATTATGGAAAGGGTGTTCAGCGCTCAGAATCTTCTGTAGGGAACCGCTATAAATTTGTTCCGCGATTCGATTACTTCTTTGGTCGGTGCTCAAAATCCTCATGTACTCCGTGTACATTCCGGTTTCTGCTCTCCGTCTGCCTTGTCCTCAAACCGCTCACGACAATTAATAGCGGTACCCTCTTGCTGCCGAGCGTGAGATACTGGCGGCACTCTGTTTGTCTTCTTCTGAAGATGTTGTTATTATGAAGTATTGGTAGCGTGCTGTGCTTTTTACATATAAATCTTTTCCTACGATGACGGCAAAAGATATTTACCAAAAGGCTTTGGCATTGACACCTCAGGAGCAGGCGGAGCTTGTCGATAAGTTGATCGCTCATCTCGATTTGCCGGATAAAACGATTGATGAGTTATGGCAAAAAGAGTCGGAGAGCAGGGTTGAGGCATACGACAATGGGCTTATAAAGTCACTCTCCCTCGGTGAGGTTCTTGAAAAGTATAAGAATCTTTGAGCAATGGATATCTGCGTCCTTGAAGTAGCTCACATCGAAAAAAGGTTAACCCATGAAAGTGAAATATTTTGAGGATACCGATACGGCCCTTGTGGAACTGATTGACAAACCGGTATTTGAAACTCGGGAGATCAGCGAAAATATCTTTATAGACATTGATGAGAAGGGAAATCTCATAAGCATGACAATTGAGCACGCCAAAGAAAATGCAGGGCTCTGGGAGTTCTCATACCAGGAAGTTCCCCGGAAAACCGCTTAACCGTTTTTTCTCCCAACTCTTTCAAATATTCTTCTCTTGCTTAACAACGTCCCGGAGTCTTTGTGATCTTCTTCTCTCATTTCTTGCTGGAAACCCGATAGCCGGGAAAACCCGGATATGCCGCTATTTCTGATAACCGCGTTCAGTAAAAGTGAGCAGGGAAACCTGAACAAATCACAGCGGAATGAGCTGGCCGGACTGACAAAAAATTTGGTTCAAAACTATAAGGGGAAAAATGGATAATGTGTTTGAAAGTATAAAAAAGGGTCTGCAAGAGGCTGTTGATTATTCTGAGGGAAAAAAGGTTCGGGTCAGGGTATTTCATCCGGAACCTGTCAACGTTAAAAGTATCAGGCATGGAACCCGCTTGACGCAGGATGAGTTTGCCGCCGCATTTGGTATCAGTGTTGCCACCCTGCGGCATTGGGAGAGGGGTGACCGCAAACCGAATGGTCCGGCGCTGGTGTTGCTCAACCTTGTTAAAAAAGCTCCCGAAACGGTCTTGCAGGTCTTGAACAGCTAAACAATCGGGGCTCGCCTCAGTCTTGAAGCTACTCGTTATGAACACCGCCCCGTAATTGGGCGTGGGTTCGATTCAGAGTTCATAATCTCTTCAACCTCTTTTCCGAGTCATTTCGCGTGATTCGTGGTTAAAAATCTTCCTTTTCTCTTCAATCCAAAATCCAGCATCCGGAATTCAAAATCATCTCATGTGTAGTGGGAGTAGTTGAAGTAACTATCGATGAAAATGGTGGTTATGAAGCCGCATTTTCGACGAATATTTTCATATCGAAGCGACTTTTCTCTGGCTTCTTCTGAAAATTTGCAGGAAATCTGTGTACTTTAAGGCTAATATTTTGTAGCGACAATATCATTCTTGCCAGTGGGTTACTGGTATAACGATAAGCTATTGGCATGTGTCGGGAGCAAGGGGTGATTTGCTTCTGTTGCCCTTGTTGCATACGTCCGTGAGGCGTGCCATATTTTCATTGAACAACATCACGAACTCCCCAGTAGGTAAAACAACAAAATTTTGTTTGTATTGACGCGATTTATCCTGATATTAGGAGAAAATATCTCCCAAAATAGGGCATACTATGTTAATTAACTTTACACTGAAAAATTGGGCGTCATTTCGTGACCAAACTACGTTTTCAATGATTGCGAGTCGCGAAAAAAATCACAGAGATCGCATTCCTTTTATTTCCAAGTACCCTATTCGAATTTTGCCAATATCTGCTATTTACGGCGGAAATGCTTCTGGGAAGACGAATTTTTTTAAGGCTTTTGAATTTGCTCGAAATCTTGTTGTCAAAGGAACACCTCTAGAGGGTATTATTCATGTGAATCAATTTCTTCTTGGTGATCAAATGGCATCCTTCCCGACTAGTTTTTCATTTGATCTACTAATTGATGAAGTCATATATACATTTAGTTTTTCCATATCCAACAAAGTCATCATAGAAGAAAAGTTAGTGAGGGTTACAAGTGGCAGTGAAAAAACACTGTATTCTCGCCAAAATAAAAAAATTCGTTTTGACAAAAGCCTTAAAAAAAATAATGCATTTTTAAATTATGCGTTTAAAGGAACGAGAGATAATCAGCTTTTTTTAACAAATTCTGTGTCACAAAAAGTTAAAAATTTCAAACCAGTTTACGACTGGTTTCACCAAGAACTTATACTTATTAGTCCCTATACTAATTTTGGGCCATTTGAAGTATTTTTGGATGAAGAAAACTCGCTCCGTAACAAGATGAATAATTATTTATCTGAACTTGATACAGGTATTTCTCATCTGAGCTCAGTTAATATCAAATTTGAAAATCTACCATTACCAGAGATTATAAAAAAAGATATTCAAGAAAAAATTAGTGATGAGAAAGGAATGAAATTTGTGGATGATGAAGATAATCGATTTATTATCAGATTAAAAGACGGTAAAATTGTTGCAAAAAAACTGGTAACTTCTCACAAGAGATCAGATGGATCTGAGACAAATTTTGAGATTGATCAAGAAGCAGATGGCTCAAAGCGATTAATCGACCTTCTTCCAGCGTTTATCGACATATCAGCAAAAAAATCGCATTCAGTTTTTGTCATTGATGAGCTTGATCGTAGTCTCCACACATTGTTAACCAGACGTCTTCTTGAAAACTTTCTTGGTACTTGTTCCATAGAAAGCCGTTCACAGCTTCTTTTTACAACTCACGATGTGTTGTTGATGGACCAGAACTTATTAAGACGTGATGAAATGTGGATTGCAGAACGTGATGTTGCAGGTGCTTCGACACTGAAATCATTCAGCGAATATAAAGATGTTCGTATTGATAATGATATTCGAAAAAGTTACTTGCAAGGAAGGATGGGTGGAATACCTAGACTGCTTATAAATGAGGTTCTTTCTTCTGATTCATGCGATAACTGATTATGCGATAAAAAATGAAATCGACTAAAAGTCATTTCCATCGGCCTCTCGGTGAGCAAAGATATAAAAAAATGTTTGTCATTGCAGCTGAAGGTGCAAGAACAGAAAATGAATATTTTGATTTATTTAACAATAATCAGGTAACAATTAAAATTACATGTCTAAAAAATAAAAATAAAAGTGCTCCAAAACAGATTTTATGTAAACTTACCAAATATTTATCCGTTGAAAAAATAAGGAAATCTGATGAGGCGTGGATTGTCGTAGATCGCGATAGATGGAAAACTGAAGATCTTAATGCACTATACCAGTGGTCTATAGAAAAAGAAAATTACGGTTTTTGTTTAAGTAATCCTAAGTTTGAATATTGGTTACTTCTTCATTTCGAGAATAGTAAGAGTATCTCATCTCCAAAAAATTGTGAAAATCGTTTAAAGCGTTATTTATTATCGTACGATAAGGGAATTGAAAGGTATAAATTCAATTCAGAAAATATTTTAATTGCTATCGAAAGGGCTAAAAAACGAGATATTGGAAGAACTACTAATTGGCCTGAAAATACAGGGACAACTGTTTATAAACTCGTTGAAAGAATTCTTGACTCAATTAACTGATCAATCAAGATTTAGTTCTAGTCGAAATAGATTGAATGCGGAGTTGTTTGAATTACGAAACAACGTTCCCGAGTATTCTAAAGTCGGCTCCGTTTCAAAGCTTTCCGGCGGAATCGAGTGCCGCGTAGATTGTTTTGAGTGGCAGCAAGAGAGTGTGCGGTGCATCCAGCAGAGGCAGGGCTCCGAAGCTGGCATACCAGTTCGCAACCCGATCATTTTTGGCATCAATGAGGAGAGCGACACCTCCAATCTGTAAAGATGCAAGAATGCAGCGTCGGCCTGTTGCAAGCAGTAACTGCCCGCCTAACCCCATCCCCTGAACGGATCGATCAACAGCTAAACGTGGTGGGGACGTTCATGATTTTCTGTATTTACCTTCCGATTATTACCATGAAGTGTGAGAGGAGAACGTTGTGGGTTGACTGCCATTGTCGCACAGCGGATAGTAATTGGCAGCTTTCGACAGATCAGAATCAGCAGACTTTAGATGATCGTTATACTATTTTTACGGAATTAGCCAAATTGATTAGATTATTCATATTGATATAAAAACATGCTGAATTGGAGAAGCGAACACCACATTACAGCCTCACCACTGTTCAAGCTGTTGTTGCCGACAAAAGCACCCGACCGTTTACTGTAACAGCATTGCGTGGGGGCTTGTCTATGGGATTGACTGTGGTGCAAAATGATGTGAGGTTATGATGACATGTCCTGTATGCGGCCATTCCGGGATGGTTGATAAAGTTCTTGATGAAACACTTGCTTATGGAGGGCAATCGTTAACCTTGCATGCAATGCGTGGACAGTTCTGTTCGCATTGTGGTGAAGGAGTTTGGGACGAAGAGAGCTATCGACGGTACACGGAGGCGCAGGAGGGCTTGATTCGTGCCGTGAAGGGTGATGTCGGGGCAGACATTCGCCGCATTCGTAAAAAACTCAATCTTACACAGGCAGAACTTGCATCTCTCTTTGGTGTCGGGAAAATGGCCTTTTCCAGATATGAGAGGGGTGAAAGCCGCCCGCCTGCACCACTGGTAAAGCTTTTGAAACTCATTGACCGCCATCCGAATTTACTTTCGGAAATGTGACCGGTTTGCGGCGGCAAAAGTGGGCGGTCTGGATGGTGAATGGGGTTATCGTGGATAGAAGACGACCAGGCCTAAGGAAAGGGTCAGTTAGAACTTTCTCAAAAGCATTCCGGTGTGATTGCTTTTGCTTAAACCACCTTATCCTTTCAGAACACTCTCGCCGATAATACTCATGAGCGGGGTTCCTGCAAGGTGATCAGAGAAGGGGATTCCTTCATTTCCGAGTGTATTGATAACCTCCAGAGCAACTCCAATCGAGGCTTTTTCCGAGGCGCAGAGAAATGCTCCCGGAGCGTTGTAGTCGCCTGTTGCAAAGTAGTTTGTGCAGCCGCACCAGTTCATGCAGTACTGGTTCAATTCGCAGGATGGGCAGGTGGCATTGGCGATTTGTGAGGCATCATGACTGCATTTTACCTGTGTCAGGTTGCTGCTGTTGATATTGCCAAGGCAGTGGGTCACGCCATCATCACTGCCGATAAGACGTTCACAGGGGTAGACATTGCCTGATGGAGCAAACGCAAACTCCCCCTTGCCCATTCTGCATTTCTCAAGCGGTTGATAGCCTCCTCTCATGATAACCGTAACCTTGCTGTCGATCATACTGATGTAACAGGGTGTTTCCTGCTTGTAGTAGTCGATATATTTTTCTCCGACAGCGCGGTAGAGTACCGGAAGCATTTGGGCGTGCTCCTTTGTCCATCGTGCTGAAATATCAGGGTTGAGATAGATGACTCTGACTCCGAGTGCGTAAAAATAATCGATCACCTCCGGCAGGTGTTGCAGGGTGTTTGGCGTGTAGACGGCATTAACGGGTAAAAAAGGAAAAGAGCGAAGCGCGTAACGGATATTCTTTTCAACCACGGTTGAGCTCCCTCTGCCATCCCTGAACACTCTTGAAGTGTCCTGGATATGGGGAGGGCCATCACAGCTTATGCCAAAAGGGAGTTGCAGGCGCAGAAGTTCATCGGCTATGGCGTCCGAGAAAATCGTACCATTGCTGACAATAAAAAAATTGACCTTGTCCGGATTATATCCACGGTGACTCCGGATCCGGCTCGATATTGCTTTGATCAGCTCAAACTCCAGCATGGGTTCACCGCCAAAAAATCCAATCTCGATGGTTTCATCTTCCGGAGTATGATGAAACATGAATTCGATGATCTTGTCGGCAGTTTCCAGGCTCATCACCTCTCTGTTTCTCGATATGTAACAGTAGCTGCATCCAAGGTTGCATTGCTGTGTCACCGCTATTGTGTATTTCATTGGGTAAAACAGGAAGAGTGGAAAAAAAGCAATGGCAGAGTTAAGCGATCTGCCATTGCTCTCAGTAAAACAGAGCTACCTTGTGGGCGCATTATTTGATTGCGTGAGCATCAACCAGACCATCAAAGGAGATCGATGGCCCTGTCGTCAGTTTGGTGCTCAACTCCTGCAAGAGTGGCGTTGTGAATTTTTTCCACTGTGCATCATCAAGCACATAGAGATCGCCTTTATAGTGCAGGTGCGGGTTTTTCAAGCCGCCCGGCCAGTGTTTGATTTTATCTATCGTAATTTTTGCACCGACAGGTTTCAATACTCCGGCAAGATCTCTTGTATGCTCCTCTAAAACAGCATTGGATATCTTTTCAAGAGCCGGGATTTTATTCTTTGCGATGAACTCTCCGATCAATTTTTCTTTTGGCAACCAAAAATCCGCTCGAATTCCGCTAAGCCACTGTTTAAAAATGAGTTGCATATTTTCCTCCTTTTGCATTGCTGATGATGAAAATTGCTGATGACTGTTGTGAGTGTGGTTCCCCCTGTCTGTTGAGACGGCTTTTGCTCATCCTGAATAAACGGGGAGGTATGGAGTCATGTATTCCGTTCTTTTTGTCGTGAGCACCTCCTCTCTCTTTGAGGTCTAACCGTGTTGGCTGATGAAGTAGTTGAAAGCTTCAAAATTTACCAAAATACACGCTGATTAACAATTATTAATACATCGAATGATCTTGTGAACTATGAGGAAACGGAAGGTCCGGATGATGAACGGGGCTATCTTGAATAGAAGGCGATCAGGCCGAAGGAGAGGAAGAGGACGGTGGCGAGGAGGATGGTGACGTCGCTGATTTTGCGCATGAATGCCTCTCTCTTCTCATTGTACAAACTGGCGATGACGATCACGGCCGCGTTGTTTGCGAGCAGGAAATAGGTTGATCCCGGAAGAAATTTCGTGAAGGTAAAGGTGAACAGGATGGCTCCGGAGATCACACTTGTGATGATGAGGAACTGTTTGGTATGCAGAAAGGAGAAGGTGTTGGCTATAGTTTTGATGCCGCTTGACAGATCGCCCCGGCGGTCGCGCATGTCCCACATGACCTCGATAAAAAAGGCGCAGATAAAGAGATATCCCCAGCAAATCCAGGCTTTCGGTGTAATCGGCTGACCGGCAAAAAAGAGGGGGAGCAGGATGATGGCGGTTGCCCAGTCGAGCGGAGGGGTAAGATTTTTGACAACGTAGATATCCTTCAGCCGTCGTGCTCCTTTCAGGCGACGGGAGAGAGTGGCGGGGAAGCATTTGTGGTTATAGAGAAATCCGATGAGGATGATCAGTGCCGTTGTCCAGAGTGCCGCAGAACCGAATTGCAGGGCGATAACGAGAGCAACAACCGGAAGCATCCAGGATGTTATGTAGGTGATAAACGCCTCGTTTTTCTGCGCATTTTTCAGCCCTTCAGGATCATTTGCAGCATCTTCCACGTCATCGGTGAGCCGGTTGTCCTGATAGATTGAAAAGGTGAGGATAAAGACGGTCAGCACAGCCCATCCATTAACCGGTATATTAAAATAGACCGACCAGCTTGCGGCCCCGAGCGAGGAGAGCACCGAGAGATGCAGTTTGTTTCTGAAGAAATAGTTCGGCATGTTTTCAGCCCCCTTCCCATTATCCGATCTTCGGGTATGTTTATCAGCAGGACACTTTTTATCTCAAAGTCTTTTCGTGTTTATTCCGTTCCTTTCATTTGTTCCGGAACCTTCTGTGCTTGAGAAAAATCAACAATAGAGATCAGCATATTATCCGTCTCCCCGACAGAGCAGAACCAGAGAGATGCTTCCATTCTGTCGGGTGCCTGAGGTGGCCACAGGCATAAAAACGGATTGTTTAATGAGGATGGAAGGAGGTTACAGTGTAAAGTTGTTAACGCTCAGGGTTGAGGCGGCTACACCTACAAGCGTAATCTCCAACTCAACCGTTGCCGTGTCGCCATCGGTATCCGCCCAGACTTTTGTGTTCCCTGCACCATCATCAAAATAGTTGATACCGTGCGCTGTAACGGTTGACGAGTTGGTCAGGGTAAATGCCTGAAGAGCAGCATTGAGCGGATCCGCATTGATTGCAGAGAAATCGAGCTTGTTACCGGCTGCGTCAAAGCTGTTGATGATGTCACCGGTATCACGCAGATCGAGGTAGCCAAATGTGGACGAACCACCTCTGCTGTAAAGCGTGTCCGCACCGTACCCGCCATAAATCGTATCAGCATTCGATACAGCGCCGTAGATAGTGTCATTGCCGCTGCCGCCATAGATGGTAGCCACACTGTTTTGATTGTAGATGGTGTCGTTCCCGGAACCGCCAGAGACCAGACCAGCGAAATAGTTGTAGATAGTATCATTGCCCGCCTGTCCATAGAGCGCCTGACTGCCCGTGTAACCATAGATACGATCATCACCAGCCAGTGCAACAATGGTGTTGTAAACAGGGGTACCGCTCAGGGAGTCATTTCCGGTTGTTCCGGTATGGGCGGAAGCCGGGAGCAGATCATCAAAGTCATTCGGATCACCGGTCAGGTTATAAGGAAGCGGGAGTTCGTCAATGTTCTGCACATTCACGGTGAGAGTATGCAGAGCGGTGCCGCCATGATTGTCGGAAACCTCTACATCAACCACATAGGTGTTGTCTCCACCAATATCTTGCGGATTCTCAAAGTCCGGTGCAGATGAGAAGGTCAATACCCCGTTGCTGTCGATTACAAACTGGGCGAAATCGGTACCGGCAGTTTGGGCAATGCTGTAGCTGAGTGTATCGTGAAGATCCACATCAATGGCATTCAGTGTCGTCACGGCTGTGTGGTGCTCAAAAATGTTGACCGATTCCGGGGTGTCGGGTACAAATGTCGGCGCATGGTTTACTGAGCCTCCGTGGTTATGCTCCCCATCATTCCGGTCTTCATGTTGATGGTCATGATGATCGTTATTGTTGAAGTGCGAATCATCATTCTCATGATTGCTCTCCCATTCGTGGTTGCCAATAATGAACCCGGCCTCACGGTCGATATCGGTAACTTTTGTACTAAAGGGGTTGTTGTTGGTGCTCATAACAGGTTTTGTTCAGGTTAATAAGAGTTAAAATGTCCGGATTTTAGGCATGTCAATAAAACACAGGTTTGGCCAATAAGCTGAAATCAATTACTGGTTTCAGTTTTTATGCGCATATACGGTGCGCATAGGTATGTAACGGTAATATTGGATACTAACCAGCAGGCTGGAGGAAAAACATATATAAAAAACAGGCGTTTTCCTATATGCGACAAAAAAATTATCTCCGGTTTTGATGGGTTTTTGGGAGAAACTTCTAAAACAAGAAGATTATTTGTCGGGGCAGCAGCCGCGGTCGATAAACTGGCTGTAAAAAGCCATCACGCTTCCCGCAGCATATTCACTCATGATTTTCTCCTCCATCTTTCGTCCGAAGACCGCTTCAAGAGTTGGGGTTGAGAGTATCCTGAAGAACTCATCCATCTTTTCCGGGGGGTAGGGCATATTGTTGTCAAGCCACCAGGTAAGGAGCGAGAGCAGCGAACTGACCAGATGGTGCGTTGTTATTTCAACAGGAACGGTCGAAGCAATGCTCTCTTTCATCATCTCCGTATGCGGCCCGATCAGAAGATTGTAGAGATAGCGGTGAAGGTATTTCAGGATCATCTCGCCGCTTTGTTTGCCCGCAATGGCCTTATAGAGTCTGTGATGCTTTCCGGTGTGACGGAAGAGTTCCAGCACGAAATTGACTGCCGGATCCCTGCCGGTTCTCTTTGAGGCCAGAAGGGCCTGCTGCTGCTCTTCAAAGAGGGTGCGCAGGTGATCGAAACTGGAGAGGAGCAGCTCATCCTTGTCACGATAGTGTGCATAGAAGGTTGAGCGGCCTACATCCGCCCGGTCAAGAATATCCTGCACGGTGACCGCCTCGTACCCTTTTTCCACAATCAGGGCCATAAGTGCCTCATGCATCAGCCTCCGCGTGCGGCTTATCCGCCGGTCCACCTTTTTTTCTTTCATAAATCATCTTTTTTGCCGGACGATACCGGTGCTTTTGTCCGGAATCGAACAATTGTCGAAACATTGGTTGTTGACACGCTCCTGAAATATAATTACTTTTTTATCGAACACCGTGTATGATAAAAAATATAATGTTCGATAAATGTTAAAGAGAAGGAGTGTAACCATGGAACAGAAAAGTATCAGGGATGCAGTTAAAGAGCGTTACGCTGCAACCGTCAAGAGGGGTAGCCTGTTCGGATGCTGTAAACCGTCGGGAGTAATGGAGCCGGAGTTTATCGAGTCGGCAAGCAGGGTTGCCGGTTATTCCGATACTGAACTGCAGAGCATACCGGATGGGGCAAATCTCGGCCTCGGATGCGGCAATCCGGTGGCGCTTGCCGTAATCAAGGAGGGTGATGTGGTGCTTGATCTCGGTTCGGGTGCAGGAGTGGATGCTTTTCTTGCCTCGAACAAGGTCGGTGAGAGCGGCCGTGTTATCGGAGTGGATATGACCCCGGAGATGGTTGAACGGGCCAAAGTGAATGCCCGGAACAACGGTTACCGCAATGTTGAGTTCCGTCAGGGAGAGATTGAGAATTTGCCGGTTGAAAGTTCAAGCGTGGACGTTATCATCTCGAACTGCGTCATCAACCTCTCAACCGACAAGGCAAAGGTATTTCAGGAGGCATTCCGCGTGCTGAAACCGGGCGGGAGTCTTGTGGTTTCGGACATGGCTCTGCTTGAAGAGCTGCCGGATTACCTCGGCAGTTCGCTTGAGGCTTACATCCGCTGCATTGCCGGAGCCATTCGCAAGGATGACTATCTCGATGCCATAAAGCGTGCGGGGTTTGAGGAGATAACGGTAGTCGGAGAGAGTCACTTTCCTGCGGAGTTGATTGCCGAACAGCCGATGCTCAAGGAGGTTGTCGCAACCATGAACATTCCAATCAGCGAGATTCAGCGGATAGGCGACAGCGTCGTGAGCCTGAAGGTTGCAGCGAAAAAGCAGCTGAATTGAGCAGGGTGAGTTTTACGCTCTCCAGTTTGCTGAAGTTTTCGGTTGATTGGGTTACCTTCAGGGAAGAAGAAACTCTGTCAAGCAATACATGAATTGCCGAAAAGAGTTTATGAATAATGATAATCCGGTTAACATGATTGAGGGCTCAACACCGTCGGAACGCATCATCTACTCTCCGGCTACTCCGGATGATCTGCCGATGGTGCAGGCTCTCCTCAAGGAAAACAGCCTTCCTTTTGAGGATGTTGGGGAGCACATGGATCATTTTATACTGGCCAAAGAGAACGGATTGCTGATTGCGTCGGCGGGGGTTGAACTGCTCGGAACTGATGGATTATTGCGCTCGGTTTGCGTTAGTCGGAAATGCCGGAACCGGGGTATTGCCGGTGAACTGTGCAGGCGTATGGAGGCCACTGCATACAGCGCAGGAGTGAAACAACTCTACCTCCTCACTACAACGGCAGAAGAGTATTTTGGGCGCAAGGGATACCGGGTTTGTTCACGAGAGAGTCTGCCTCCGGGAGTGCAGGGTACAGCCGAGTTCCGCTCGCTCTGTCCTTCATCCGCGGTCTGTATGGTGCGGGATCTTGATGGAGCTTCAGGATAATCTGGTTTTTCCCCTACCAGTCGTAACCGAAAAAACGGAGGATTCTCTGAGCCTGTCTGTCACCGAGTCGGGCGGCCTGCTTTGCATCTTCGATGGCTCCCTGTTTGTCGCCGAGCTTGCGCTTTGCAGCGCCGCGGCTCCCGAAGATTTTGGCAACGTCCGGCGCCAGCTCTGCGGCCCTGTTGTAATCCTCAATGGCGCCGGTATAGTCTTTCAGGTGATATTTTGCCTTGCCGCTCAGGTAGTACTCTTCTGCGGTCAGGGGTCCGGCGGCGGGTTCTGCTCCGGTGAGAAGAAGCACGAACAGAAGGATGGCGGTGCTGAATTGAACACTTCCTGACATGATCAATGGTGTCTCTGAATCTCCCCTAAAAGTCGGTTCCTGCTTTTGATCGTTATGGTATAATGTACTCTTCCTGCATGAATTCCCTTAAACGAATTTGGGGAGCTCCTCAGCTTTTCTCGTCCATTGAAGAGACCTTGACTGCAACGCTGAGCTTTTCGGTGGCATTGCCCTTGAAGGTTCCGCGTACCGGGGGAACGTCGCCATAGTCACGGCCTGAGCCGATTTTGATATAGCGCTCATCGACAAAGAGCGTGCTGTGAGTCGGATCCATGCCGATCCACCCTTTTTCCCTCCCGCAGTAGACTTCGCACCATGCATGGCTGGCCTCATCGCGTCCGTCGGGGGTGCTGCCTCCGAAGAGGTAGCCGCTGACGTAGCGGGCAGGAACGCCGAGGTAGCGGCAGGTGGCAAGCATGATGTGGGCAAAGTCCTGGCAGACCCCGCGCCCGAGAGCCATAACGACCGCACTGGTGCTGTGCACGTCGGTTACTCCGGGCTCATAGATGAAGGATTCGTTGATGTGGCGGCAGATCGATTCAGCAAGCTGGGCACTGTCTGAATTCGTGGCAAAACAGGTAGTAAAATCGCGGACGGCAGGGTCAAAATGGACATAACGGCTTTCGCAGGAAAAATCCATCAGGTAGATATCTTCATCATCGGCGGCAGAGGTGTTTCCAATACCGGTTTCCACAACGGATGTCGCTACAATTTTTACCCGTTTGTGACTCTGAAGGAGGTTGAAGTGGTTGACGCAGTTACCGTAGAAATCGGTGTATTCGAAAATAGTGGCAGGGGGATCAACCTGAAGCTTGAAGCTTGCACATCGCTGAGGCGCGGCGTGGTTGTTGCTCGGGTGGAGCCTTACCTCTGTTGCTGTTTCATAGATCGGGGTATCATACTCAAACAGGGTCGCGTGTTCAACTTTTAAAATCATTCGATTGGTGATTGTGTCGGTTTATTGCTGCTGCTGCTGCTGCTGCTGTTGAGCCTGGCTCCAGTTGGCTCGTCCGCCAGCCACTCCGGTAAAGGGAAGCGCTTCATCGGCATCCTGCGGTTCGATTTCCGGTGTATGATAGGCAAAATAGGTCAGGTGCACCTGTTCTCCAATTTTCACAAGCCGCTGTTCAAGATCGGCAAGATAGAGATGCAGTCCTTTTGAGTAGATATCCTCGATGGAGGTGTAGCTCAGTTCGGCCTCCATTTTGCCGATAAGCCGGTCGGCATTGTTGACATAGCGATGCCGGGAGCTGCCCGATATCCGCCAGAGTGCATCTTCAGCGGCAGTTACCGAAAAGTTTATACTGCGCGGGAAGCTGCGGTCAAGAATCAGAAAACGCAGGATGTTGTCGGGATCGATCTTTGAGAGATAGACCTTTCGAAATGCTTCAAGGGCACTGCAGCTTTTCAGTACCGCCATCCACTGGATGATATCCACCGAGCCGGCTACAATATCGGTTGAATCTTCACTCTCCTCCAGCGAACTGTGCAGTTCCGGCAACAGCATGTGATATTTTACATCGATCAGGCGGGCAATGTTGTCGGTTCGTTCAAGGTATTTGGCAATCTGGATGAAGTCCCACCCTTCGTTGTGCGAGAAGGTGTTGTCGGTAATGCCCTGAAAGAGATGGGATGCATTTTTGATCTCCTTGTAGAAGCTGTAGGGGTCGTTATGCACGAACTGCGGCGTGACACTCTGAAGATAGTGGTAGAGGTTGTTGACCTGCTCCCACATTTCGCTTGAAATACTCTCGATGATGCTGCGTGCATTCTCTCTTGCCAGCCCGATACAGGAGGTGATGGAGTTCGGATTGTTTTTGTTGAACACCAGGTAGTCGGTAACGGTATGGGCGTTATACTCCTTATAGAGATCATTGAAACGCTCCCTGTCGCTGGTGACAAGAATGAGCGCTATCCAGTAGTTCGGATTCTCGGTATGCGTGATGTTGTTGAGGTCGAGCAGCAGATTGAAATTGACGTCGAGAAACCTTGCGGTATTTTCCGCCCTCTCAAAATAGCGGCTCATCCAGAAGAGCGATTCGGCAACACGGCTTAACATGATAATCAGGTATTAATTATTTATTCGTCTACAACCCAGGTATCCTTGCTTCCGCCGCCCTGAGAGGAGTTTACCACCAGCGATCCGCGCTTGAGCGCTACCCTTGTCAGGCCGCCGGGGACTATGGTAACCGTTTTGCCGTACAATACATAGGGGCGAAGGTCGATATGACATCCGAAGATCTCGCTGTCATTAAAAAAGCTCGGATGGCGCGAGAGTGAAATGGTCGGCTGAGCAATATAGTTGCGCGGATTGGCAACAATCATCTCGGCAAACTTCTCCTGCTCGGCAACGGTTGATTCCGGCCCGATCAGCATGCCGTATCCGCCTGATTCATTGGCCGCTTTCACGACCAGCGTATCGAGGTTTTCGAGAATGTATTTGAGATGGGCCGGTTTGCTCGGCAGCCATGTCGGTACTATCTGCAGTATGGGATCCTCACCGAGATAGTATTTGATGATATCGGGTGTAAAGCTGTAGATCACCTTGTCGTCAGCAACACCTGCGCCGATGGCATTGGCGAGTGCAACATTCCCTTTACGGTAGGCGTTGATGAGACCGGCAACGCCGAGCTTGGAGTCGGGCCGGAAGACCAGAGGATCGAGATAGTCATCGTCCACGCGGCGATAGATGACATCGACACGCTCAAGGCCCCGGGTGGTTCTGGTATAGACCTTGTTGTTATTGACAACAAGATCCTTCCCCTCGGTCAGTTCAACACCCATCTGGCGGGCAAGGAAGCTGTGTTCGAAGTATGCGGAGTTGTAGATTCCGGGGGTAAGCACCACCACATTGGGTTCGTTTCTTCGCACGGGGCTGATCTCCTGCAGGGTTCGCAGCAGCTCTTGCGGGTAGTTTTCGATCGGCCGGATCTTGTATTTTTCAAAGAGTACCGGGAATGCCCGCTTCATCGCCTGGCGGTTCTGCAGCATGTAGGATACGCCGCTCGGGGTGCGCAGGTTGTCTTCAAGTACCAGATAGTTGCCCTCACCGTCACGGATAATATCGCTTCCGGTGACATGAATGTAGATGCCGAGCGGGGGATTGACGCCGACAAACTCGCGCCGGAAGTGCTTGCTGCCGAGAACCAGTTCCGCGGGAATCACCTTGTCCTTGAGAATTTTCTGGCCATGATAGATATCGTGCAAAAAGGCGTTGAGCGCTGTGATCCGCTGTATCAGCCCTTTTTCAATAGTCTGCCACTCGTTTGCCGGTACCACTCTCGGGATAAGGTCGAAAGGGAAAATCCGTTCTATGCCCTCCTCCACGCCGTAGACGGTGAAGGTAATGCCCTGGTTTCGAAAGAAGATGTTGACTATCTGCCGACGGGCCTTGATGTCATCCAGTGAAAACTGGCCAAAACGGTGAAGCAGTTTGTCATAGTGCTGCCGGGGGATTCCCTCTTTTGAAATCACCTCATCAAAAAACCGGGCGGGATCTGCTTCGTAGCTCTCAAAAAAGCGGGTCATACGGCTCTGTCGTCTCGTTGCTGTCAGTTCCAATTACTATACGGTATATACTTAAAAAAATTCGGATAATTATGATTATGACCTAAAAAAGTTACAAAATTGAAGAAAATTACATTTTTCTGTTCCTGTTGCTCCTGTCGTGCAGGCTTTATCTGAGTGTTGTTCTTCTCCTCTGACCGGTGCGAGTCAGGGCGTTGCCGGAACGGCAGGGGAGAGCTCCGCCAACACAGGTTTCGATAGTAATGGTATTATTCTTAAATTGAATTTCAGGCCGGCTATATATCTGCCCGTCATAACGCATTAAACGAAATACACGAAATGAAAATACTGGTAACCGGTGCTGCCGGGTTTATAGGTTTTCACGTCTGCAAGCAGCTGCTTGAAAGGGGTGAAGAGGTAACGGGCATTGACAACATGAACGATTACTATGATGTTTCACTCAAGGAGGCAAGGCTGTCGATGCTGCTTCCCTATGCTGGGTTCCGCTTTGTAAGGATGGATATCGCTGACCGCACCGCGATGGAAGAGCTTTTCCGGTCGGGCGAATTTGAAAAGGTGGTCAACCTTGCCGCACAGGCCGGTGTGCGCTACTCCCTGATCAACCCCCATGCCTATATCGAGAGCAACATTGTGGGGTTTACCAATATTCTTGAAGGGTGCCGTCATAACGGGGTGAAGCATCTTGTCTACGCATCCTCAAGTTCGGTCTACGGTGCCAACGAGACCATGCCCTTTTCGGTACATGACAATGTCGATCATCCGCTCTCGCTCTATGCAGCCAGCAAAAAGGCCAACGAGCTGATGGCCCACACCTACAGCCATCTCTACAATCTACCGACAACCGGACTCCGTTTCTTTACCGTTTACGGCCCCTGGGGCAGACCGGATATGGCACTCTTTCTTTTTACCGATGCCATAGTCAACAACAAACCCATCAAGGTTTTCAACTACGGCAAGCACCGTCGCGACTTTACCTTTGTCGATGATATTACCGAAGGGATTATCAGGACGCTCGATCACACTGCCGAGCCCAATCCCGAGTGGTCGGGTCTGAAGCCTGATCCCGGAACGAGCAGGGCTCCCTGGAGGGTTTACAATATCGGCAACAGCAATCCGGTCGATCTGATGGACTACATCAAGGCGATTGAAGATCAGCTTGGCAAAACCGCCGAAAAGGAGTATCTGCCGCTTCAGCCCGGCGATGTGCCCGACACCTATGCCGATGTTGATCAGTTGATGCAGGATGTTCACTACAAGCCCGAAACAACCGTTCAGGAGGGAATAAAGCGGTTTGTGGCGTGGTACCGGGAGTACTACAAGGTGAAGCTGTAAATAAGCACATTAGCTCGAATAGAGCTGCAATTCCGTTCAAGCCTCTCAAGCTCTTTATAGGACCCATAAGTCGTATGGGTCCTATAGGTCCTATGGAAGAATAAGAGTGCTATACCGGGGGCATAGTTAACCTGTGCCCCCGGTATTTTTTTTACTCCGGCTTCATGTGGGGGAAGAAGATGACGTCCCTTATGGAGTCCTGGCCGGTAATGAGCATAACCATGCGGTCGATGCCGATTCCGAGGCCTGCGCATGGCGGCATGCCGTACTCAAGGGCTCGAAGGAAGTCCTCATCAACAATCATGGCCTCTTCATCTCCGCGCTGGCGGAGTTTTGCCTGAGATTCAAGCCGTTCACGCTGAACAACCGGATCGTTCAGCTCTGAAAAGGAGTTACACACCTCTTTTCCGCCGACAATCAATTCAAAGCGCTCAACAATTCCCGGCTGTGAACGGTGCTCCTTGGCAAGGGGAGACATCTCGGTGGGATAGTCGGTGATAAAGGTCGGCTGAATAAGCTTTGGTTCTACAAACTCGCCGAATATCTCGTCGATAATCTTGCCGCTGCTGATTTTGGGATCGAGTTCAAGTCCGAGATCCTTGGCGACATTTCGAAGCTCCACCTCGGACTTCCCTCTGATATTCTTGCCGCTGTACTCTTCGATGGCGTCGATAATGCTCAGACGTTTGAACGGCGGTTTCAGGCTGATTTCGTTGCCGAGAAAGAGCGTGACCTCGCTCTTGTTGACCTCAAGCGCAGTGCGGTAGAAGAGCTCCTCGACAAGCTCCATCATCCAGTTGTAATCCTTGTAGGCTACGTAGAGCTCGACCTGGGTGAACTCGGGGTTGTGGAAGCGGTCGATACCCTCATTGCGGAAATCCTTGGCAAATTCGAAGACCCCGTCAAACCCTCCGACAATGAGCCGTTTGAGATAGAGTTCGTTGGCTATGCGCAGGTAGAGTTCCATGTCGAGCGCATTGTGGTGTGTCGTGAAGGGACGGGCAGCGGCCCCTCCGTATATCGGCTGCAAAATAGGGGTTTCAACTTCAAGCCACCCTTGTGACGAGAAGAACTGCCGCATGAAAGATACAACGGCACTCCGCTTGACAAAGGTCTGTCGGACTTCAGGGTTGACAATCAGATCAACATAGCGCTGACGGTAGCGCTGCTCGCGGTCGCTGAATGCGTCAAAAACCACCTTCTCGCCATCAACCTCCTTCTCCTTCGGAACAGGAATGGGGCGTAGCGATTTACTGAGCAGTTCAAATGATTCGGCATGAACCGAGATCTCTCCGGTTCTCGTTTTGAAGGTATAGCCTTTGACGCCTACAATATCACCGATATCAAGCAGTTTGAAGGTGTCGTAGGCCGTGTCACCCACTTCATCCTTTTTCAGGTAGATCTGGATTTTTCCCCTTGAATCCTGGATATGGAAGAACGATGCCTTGCCCATCTTTCTGATGGTCATGATTCTGCCTGCAACGGCAACCGGCTCTTTGGCCTCTTCGAGGAAGTTTGCAATAATATCCAGGGAGAAGCTGGTGACATCGAAATGGCATGGGTAGGGGTTTATTCCGGCGTCAAGAAGGTGCTGCCGCTCTTCAAGCCGGCGCTGCATCTGGTCGTTCAGTGAGAGCTGGGGCGTCTGGTCTGGTGTATGCTGGTTATCCGGATTCTGTGCGTTTTCCTTGCTCATGATTACTTTTGCCTTGAAATTCTGGAGGTGAAAAAATATGGTTGGTACAAAGCACCCCTTTCGTCAGGAGGCTATACGGGTTTTATACCAGACAAATGGAATGGTGCGGATTTTCTGATAGAAAGAGCGATAGGCGCGTTTTGAAAAGACATCGTATCCGTTTTTTTCTATCGCATTTAAAATGTTGCAGTAATTAATGCTGCTGATACCGACGGCAAAGCGGCTATGCTTTTCAAGCATGGGAATCCCTTTTTCAGAAGAGCGATAGTAGCTTCTTGCCCGCTCAATCTGAAACTTTATGAGATTCCGGAAGTTTTCATTATTGGTTTTCTTCATGAACTCCTCCTCTGAATAGTTGAAGCGGCGGAGATCTTCAAGAGGGAGGTAGATTCTTCCGCGGTCAACATCTTCCCCGATGTCGCGCAGGATGTTGGTAAGCTGCATGGCTATACCAAGTTCAATGGCGTGCTGCAGTGCCTGTTTGTCGCGGTAACCGAAAATTTCGGAAGTCATGAGCCCGACAACCGAGGCGACCTTGTAGCAGTAGACATAGAGCTCCTCAAAGGTTTCGAAGGGTTTGAACACAATAT
Source organism: Candidatus Chlorobium masyuteum (assembly GCF_011601315.1). Classification (NCBI taxonomy): domain Bacteria; kingdom Pseudomonadati; phylum Chlorobiota; class Chlorobiia; order Chlorobiales; family Chlorobiaceae; genus Chlorobium; species Candidatus Chlorobium masyuteum. The sequence continues at coordinate 89,295 of NZ_JAAORA010000005.1, forward strand.
CCATGGCAACGCCGTCCATCAGGTCGAGCGGGTACTCTATCGGAATCGGGAAACTTTTGAGCGTATCCTGCCAGGCCATCAGGATAGGGTCATTTACACTCTCGCCGGCATAACAGGCTTTAAGTCTTGATTTCCACCCTTCAAGCAGGCGCTGAATCTCCTCTTTGGTAATCTGGCCGTTTGTCAGCTTCTCCTCGGCCATATCCACCAGATCGTCCACCGTGCGCAAGAGGGCGTAGATTGCAAATATCGGGTTCTGCTGCCTTTTTGGCAGAAAGAGGGTTGCAAGGTAGAATGTTTTTGCGTGATGCTGTGAAATCTGCCGACAGTATTGATAAGCGTTTTCAAGCGTTATCCTCTTTTCAGGATCCTTGATGGCAGTTTTTCCGTTATAGCTGTAGTTCATCTGACATCCGCGCTTATATTAGCCTGTTCCTGTCATCACAGCTCGTTTACCCGTTTACGGTATGCCGTGAAAGAAAAATGTGTAACTTTTTACGTAACGAGTTTGTTTACAAGAAGAGTTGTCAAGATAAAACAATGGTTGTAATATAGCAACATGCCAGGTTACAGATCGTTTTCATTTAAATAGTTACATAATTACATCCCCCTTTTGAATACTCTTCCTTCTGATAATAAACGGGAAAAGGCTGTTCTTGTCGGTCTCTGTTCCCAGCCTGAAACACCCCGCGCTCTTGTAGAGGAGTATCTTGCTGAACTGGCTTTTCTTGCTGATACGGCCGGTGCCGATGTCATTGAATCGTACATACAGGAGAAAAAAATTCGCGATCCGGCCTACTGCATCGGAAAGGGGAAGGTTGATGAACTGATTCCGTTTGTCAAAGAGCATGAGGTCGATCTTGTGATTTTTGATGATGATCTTACACCCGGTCAGGCCAGAAACCTTGAGCGGGCGCTTGAGTGCAAGGTGATTGACCGTACAGGTCTGATCCTGCAGATTTTTGCCATAAGGGCGCAGTCTGCCCAGGCCAGGATGCAGGTTGAACTTGCCCAGCTTGAATATATGCTGCCCCGCCTCTCCGGAGCCTGGACCCATCTTTCAAAACAGAAGGGAGGTATCGGCAGCAAGGGGCCGGGTGAGACCCAGATCGAGACCGACCGCCGTCTGGTCCGTAACCGAATCTCCCTGCTGAAAAAAAAGCTTCGCGAGGTTTCGCTGCAGCATAATACCCAGACCAGAGGCCGTCAGACGGTGCCGAGGGTTGCACTTGTCGGCTACACCAATGCCGGCAAGTCCACCCTCATGAATATTCTCTGTCCTGAGGCAGAGGCTTTTGCCGAAAACCGTCTTTTCGCCACGCTCGATACCAAAACCCGAAGGCTGGAGCTGAGTATCAACAAGCTGGTTCTGCTCTCCGATACGGTCGGTTTTATCCGTAAACTGCCGCACCATCTTGTTGAAAGTTTCAAGTCAACGCTTGATGAGGTCCTTCAGGCCGATTTTCTGCTTCATGTGATTGATATCAGTCATCCCGGCTTTGAGGATCAGATGCAGGTGGTGCGCGAGACCCTCAAGGAGCTTGGCGTTGATCATGAAAACTTCATTGAGGTGTTCAACAAGATCGATGCGCTTGAAGATCAGGAGCTCCTGAAGTCAATACGGGCTAAATATCCTGACGCGGTCTTTATTTCCGCAGCAAGGGGTGTGAACATCCCTGTTCTCAAGGAGATTATCGGAAAGTATGTTGCCCGTGACTACAAGGAGCGGAAAATTCTGACGCATGTCTCCAACTACAAACTGATCGGTTATCTTTACGAGAATACCGAAGTGATTGAGAAGCGCTATCTTGATGAGGATGTTGAACTGACCTTCAGGGTGCATAAAAACAGGATCAAACATATCGATGCACTTGTCGGTGCATCAGAACCACTCCACTATGACATTACAGATTCATAATACCACCAGAAGGGAGGTTCCCGAGCAGCTGCTCAGCGATGCTGTACTTCTGGTTCTTGAAACCGAAGAGTTTACCGTTGACTCTGTTGTCGGTGTCTATTGCGGCAATAAAATGATCCAGCGTATCAACCGGGAGTTTCTCGGCCATGACTATCCTACTGATACGGTCACCTTCCGGTACAGCAAGGATCGTGAAGTTGATGGTGAGTTTTATATTTCACTTGATGTTGTGCGGGAAAACGCCGCCAGATTTGATGCCGATTTTCTCCAGGAGCTTCTTCGCGTAACCATTCATTCGGCCCTGCATCTCATCGGCTACGATGATCAGTCGCCGGAAGAGAGGGCAGGCATGCAGGAGAAAGAGGCTTTCTATCTCGCCCGTCTTGCCCGGAACTAACCTGTTAAAATTTCCCGAATCATGAAGAGCAGCAACGATTTTGATTCTTCGCAGCCGAAACCGTCGTTCTGGCGCCGTTTTCTTCTTGTTACCACCATGCTTGTTATGCTGCTGCTTGCCGGCGGGATTGTTGTTGTTCGCTACCTTGGTGAACGAAAGCTGGACGAGCAGAGAGAGCTTGCCGGGAGCCGGTTTGTCGATTTGCAGCGTCAGGATATTGCCCTCTTTGCAGTTCCTCTTTCCTGGTCGGTCAGAAAGGAGCTTATCAAACAAAACTATGAGCAGATTGATGAGTATTTCAGTCAGCTTGTAAAAAGAAAAGGGTTCGGCTTGATCATGCTTGTTGATCCCTCCGGTACCGTCAGGGTATCGACAGACCGGAAAATTCAGGGGAGCTCTTTTTATCTTCGCTATCCCGGTTTCCGCCTTGATGCTCCGGGAACGGTATCGTATCGTGTCAGGGAAGGAGAAAGCCTCTACCTTGTTCCGGTCATGGGACTGAACGAGAAGATCGGTACCATTGCTTTTCTTTACCGGTACCGGACGTTTTCACTGCCCTGAGGGAGTTTTGGTCCGCCGCTGTTCTTCTGTTTTAACCCTGTGATTGCTTCGCTGGTCCCCCTTATGTAACTAAAGGGTTCCGGGTATCGTGAGGTATTTTCCCCGCTCATTCTCTGCGTTCAATTCCGGATAGGGCCCGCAATAGCCAACTATAAAGGAAAATATATTGAGAGGGGAAAATACATGCTTTTTTTTATAGAGTACAAAATAATTCCGATGAAAATATTAGATTAAAATGAAGATTTACTTTGTGGAGACAGTGTGAAGTTGAGTTCTTTTCATGCATTAACAATAAAAATAAAATAAAAATGAAAACAGTCAGCCCTTTATTCAAAACTCTGATAATTCCGGCAATGCTTTTGCTTGGAGCCTGCGGCAGTGAAAAGGAAGTTGCGGTTGCACCTCCTCCTCCCCCTCCGCCGGCAGTTGTTCCTGTTCTCGGTGATGTATTTTTTGATTTTGATAAATCAGATATTCGCACCGATGCGGTTGATCAGCTCAAGACCAATGCTCAGTGGTTACAGGCAAATCCCTCCCAAAAAGTGGTTGTTGAAGGCCATTGCGACAACAGGGGTACTGCCGAGTATAACCTTGCGCTTGGCGAACGCCGTGCAGCTGCAGCCAGAGATTTCGTTGTTAATCTTGGCACCGATGCCGCCCGTGTTAAGACGGTCAGCTATGGCGAGGAGAGACCATTTGCACAGGGAAACACCGAAGAGGCCTGGGCTCAGAACAGACGCGCTCACTTCGTTGGTGAATAAGAAGATCAGGGTGTAAACACACTCTTTGGGGCAGGCAGTGAAAATGCCTGCCCTTTTTTTTATCCATCAAACACCCTTTTCGTTGAATGTTCGATGGTTTGCACCCTCTTCATGTGCATTTTCCCTCTGTAACCGTATGGTTTCTTTTCTGATTTTGTAAGTTCTTCTGATTGCTACTTGCGAATTAACATTCAAGGAGAGGGTACGATGAACGACGTGAAAAATCAGGACGCAGAGAGAGTTGTAGTGACGGATATCCGCATGCCTTTCTGGTCCATGGTCCTGTTTATGGTGAAGATGGTTTTTGCAAGCATTCCCGCGCTTATTATTTTTTCAGCAGTGATCTCGTTGATCATGACACTCCTGATGACACTTTTCGGTACCATGTGGGGCTTTCACAGCGTGTTTCAGGAGGGCCCTTCATTTTAAGTTTCAGCACAGGAGTTTCTTCAAGCATAAAAAACGTTATGGCTCTTACCCTAAGCGAGCGTCACGGATGCGTGATGCAATCGGAAATCCGCAATATGTCGAATGAGTGCCGTCGCGTCGGCGGCATCAATCTTTCGCAGGGAGTCTGTGATACTCCTGTACCTGATATCGTTCAGGAGGGTGCACGGGAGGCGATCCGGGAGGGGGTGAATACCTATACCCACTATGCCGGTCTGTTGACTCTCCGGGAGGCTGTTGCCCAGAAGCAGAAACGATTTTCCGGAATCAATGTCGATCCCGAGTCGGAAATTATTGTCAGTGCCGGTGCGACGGGGGCGCTTTATTGTGCGTTTCAGGCCCTGTTGAACCCCGGAGATGAGGTGATTCTTTTTGAGCCCTTCTACGGCTATCATGTCAGCACGCTGCAGGCGTCGGAAGCCGTACCGGTCTATCTTCCTCTTCGTCTTCCCGACTGGTCGTTCAGCACTCATGACCTGGAGCATCTGGTGACGCCGCGAACGAAAGGGATCATTGTCAATACGCCGGCCAACCCCTCCGGAAAGGTCTTTACCACTGAAGAGCTTGAGCTGATCGCTCTGTTTGCGGAGCGTTATGATCTGTTTGTCTTTACTGATGAGATATACGAGCATTTTCTCTATGGCGGCCGGACTCACCACTCATTTTCCGCCCTCCCGGGCATGAAGGAGAGGACCATTACGGTATCGGGTGCATCAAAAACCTTCAGCGTCACCGGCTGGAGGATCGGCTATGCTCTCTGTGATGCGCGCTGGGCACAGGCTATCGGCTACTTCAATGATCTTGTCTACGTCTGTGCACCTGCTCCTCTCCAGATCGGCGTTGCAAAAGGATTGCTTGAGCTTGGTGACGACTATTACCGGGCACTTTCCGTTGAATATGAAGCGAAGCGGGACCTCTTCTGCCGTGCCCTTACACGGGCAGGGCTTGTGCCCTCCATTCCCGATGGCGCCTATTATGTGCTTGCCGATGTATCCCGTATACCCGGCAAGAGTGCCAAAGAGCGGGCCATGCACATCCTCCGGAAGAGCGGGGTCGCCAGCGTGCCTGCCAGTGCATTCTATCATGATGGCCGTGGCGAGTCGATGGTTCGCTTCTGTTTTGCCAAAGAGGATGCTGTACTGGAGGAGGCAGGCCATCGCCTTCAGATCCTGGCCTGAAGGGAAACTTTTTTCAGAGCGACGCCATCAACCATAAGAAGCGCAGCAGTACACTCTCTTTTTCTGACAGATGAAACCCCTCACCCCTCATTGTTGTTACCATTAACTGGCTCTCGGGAGTAGTTAACCAAACAGAAGAGGGAGTAGTAATGAATATTGTTGAAAGGGTATCCGTAGCCTGTCCTTACTGCGGAGAGCTTATGGAGCTTCAGGTTGATTGCTCGGAAGGGGATCAGGAGTTTCAGGAGGATTGTCCGGTTTGCTGCAAACCGGTCACCGTTTCGGTGGCATTTTCGGATAAAGGAATTACATCGGTGGAGGCCAGACCGGAAGAGTAGGCCGCTGAACGCAACTCCGGCGGATTCCGGATCGGATGGAGTTCGTTTCTAAAAAAAAGCTGAAACCGAAGCTGTAAGCCGAATTCTGTGGATTATCCGGAGTCCGGATAAAACTGCAGCCATTTATCTGATGCGGCTTACCCGAAAACTCTCCTTTCGGAATTGAACGGGCCGCTCTCTTTCCCCGGAGGGAAAAGTTTTCCTATTTAGCCTTGCTTCGGGGAGGTTTGCCAAGCGCAGTGCATTACTGCACTGCCTGGTGGTCTCTTACACCGCCGTTTCACCCTTACTCCGGCCGTCCGGAGCGGTCTGTTTTCTGTTGCACTCTCTGTGATAACCGGCTTGCGCCGTCATCCCCGGGCTTGAGCCTTTCGGCTCTCGACCGGCACCCTGCCCTGTGAAGTTCGGACTTTCCTCTGTGCGGCCTGATGCTGCACAGCGACTGCACACTTGCGGTTTCAGCAATTATAACAACTCTAATGGAACTGCGATCGTTCCGGCACCGGAGTGCCTCTCTTCTCCTTACAACTCGGCTTCTTCAAAAAGGCGCTCATGGACTACAATCCGGCCGCATGACTCGCAAAGATAGAAGCCACCCTGCACAATCATGGTGTGACGGTTGGTCGGAACCCTGGTATTACATCCTGAACAGGCATTTCTGTTCAGCCTGACGACTGCATTCTGCAGGGTGCCGCTTCTGAGATGGTCATATTTATCAAGCAGGCGTCTGGCCTCTTTGGTAATAAGTGCACGCTGAGCAGCAACCTTTTTCTTCAGGGAGTCAACATCCTCGGCGGTTTCAATAACAATTCCCTCCAGCTCCTCTCTTTTCTGTTCGAGCTGCCGGGTAAGATCTTCAAGCTGCTGCTGGAGAATATCGTCCGGCATCATCTCTTCTGAAATTTCGTCATAGCGGTTCTCGGTGATAAGCTGACGGCCTTTCTGCTGAATCTCCTGTGCACGCTGTTCTGCATGAGCAATGTCCTGAAGCTGGATTTCCGCCTGGGCTATCTCCTTCTCTTCATATTCAATCTGCTTGGAAAGTGCATCATACTCCTTGTTATTGCGGGCGAGTGTCTGCTTCTCCTTGAAGGATCTGATTTTGTCCTTGCACTCGTTGATGGTTTCATGGAGCTTCTGACGCAGTTTCAGGTGATCATCGGCAACTTTTTTGCGTGACTCGATCTGGCGATTGGTAAAGGCCAGGTCTTCATCAAGTGCGGTTATCTCCTCCGGGAGACCTTTCTGAAGGCTGACGATGCTTTCTATCTGGTTGTCAAGATGCTGTAGCCTGACAAGAAGGTTTATTTTGGTATGATCCACTACGGCTGATGGTTTGGATTGTTAAATCATAAAAAAAGCACCTTTTCCGGGAAAAGGTGCGCACCCTGCTGTGTATGTAAGAAAGCCTGTCTGATCGTTATCGATCGCAGAACATGTATTGTGTGATTTCATCTGCATATCGCGGTAGATTTTTTTGTGCCCGAAAGGAGACTCGAACTCCTACACCTTGCGGCGCGCGTCCCTGAAACGCGTGCGTCTACCAATTCCGCCATTCGGGCAATGCGTTATGCTTCAACCGGAGCAAAAAGCAGACTCTTTTCTGTCTTACGTGACGAATAGAGAGCGTTACTTGATCTCCTTGTGCAGGGTATGACGCTGCAGGTTGGGATTGTACTTCTTCAAGATAAGACGATCAGTCGTATTTTTCTTGTTTTTTGTGGTTGTATATCGTGAAACCGTTTTTCCTTCCTTTTTTGCTTCAGTGCACTCAAGGGTGATAACGATTCTGTTTTCCTTTCCTTTTGCCATGGTAACCCCGATCCGGTATAAGTTGTAAAGAGTTGTGAATATAAACCCTTCAGGGTGAATTTGCAAGTTAAGGGTTTTTTCTTTCCGTGATAACGTGAGAAAGAGTATTTTTAACCTGCCTCAGGGCAGAGCCCTTTGCGCCTTTGATCTGGAGTGTATCGCTATAAAAATTCAATAACCGGAACCAACACCGTGCTCGACAGTAATCTAATTCACTATAACGGCAGAACGCTCTCCTGTGACGGGATCTCACTTGAAAAGCTTGCCGACACCTTTGGAACCCCTCTTTTTGTGACCGCGGCAAAGAGTCTTGCCGGAAGTTACAGGGCTTTCGAGCATGCGTTTGCCGATTTGCCGCATTTTACCTGCTATTCAGTCAAAGCCAACTATAATCTGTCGGTTATCAGAACATTTGCTGAACTCGGTTGCGGATGTGATGTCAATTCAGGAGGAGAACTCTTCCGTGCCCTCAAGGCTGGGGTGGCAGCTGAAAAAATCATCTTTGCCGGAGTCGGCAAGAAACCTGAAGAGATTGCCTACGCACTCAAAAGCGGGGTGCTTATGCTCAAGGCAGAGTCGCTTTCAGAACTTCGCGCCATCAATCGTATTGCCGGGGAGCTTGAAGTCACCGCGAACATCGCAATCAGAATCAATCCAAATGTCACGGCCGAAACACACCCGTACATCACTACCGGTGACAGCAAGGAGAAGTTCGGTATTGATGAAGGGGAGCTTCCTGCAGTTTTTGCGTTGCTTCCCCAGCTGCAGAATCTCCGTCTGATCGGGCTGGATATGCATATAGGATCGCAGATATTTGATCCGGAATACTATGTGGCGGCAACCACCAAGCTGCTCGATATCTTCAGCGCCACAAAGGAGATGGGTTTCGGGGTTGCATATCTCGATATAGGCGGAGGGTTTCCGGTGACCTACGATCCGCTTAAACCGGCCACACCGATTGCTCATTTCGCCGAAAAGCTTATTCCGATGCTCAAGCCTGCCGGTGTTACGGTTATTTTTGAGCCCGGCCGCTCTTTTGTTGCCAATGCATCAGTACTGCTGACCAGGATTCTCTATAAAAAGCGGAATCATACCGGCAAGGAGTTTTTTGTTGTTGATGCGGGAATGACCGAGCTGATCCGGCCGGCGCTCTATCAGGCTCACCATGAAATTCTTGCCGTGACCAGTCATGAACAATCTGTTGTTGCCGATGTGGTCGGGCCGGTCTGCGAGTCAAGCGACTTTTTTGCCCGCCATCGTGAAATTGATGCGGCTGAAGAGGGAGAGCTGCTTGCAGTGATGTCCGCCGGTGCCTATGCCGCCGTTATGGGCAGCAACTACAATGGCCGGCTGCGTCCTGCGGAGGTTCTTGTCAATGGAAGCGAGGTGAAGCTGATCCGGAAACGTGAGACCTATGAACAGCTCATCCAGAATGAACTGCTCTGAGCTGGCCGGTTTCCGGGTTGAGAACAAAGGGTTACTGGTGAAGGTTGTTGAATATTCTGAGGGTCGCGTCAGCCATGTTGAGGGTGTAGAAATGCACACCCTTGATGTGGTTGTCGATCAGCTCCTGCACCTGCATGGTGGCCCATTCAATACCAACTGATGCCACCCCGGCGTCATCCGAAGCATTCAGTACCTTTTTCATGAGGGGAGCAGGAACTCTTGCTCCAAGTGCCAGTTCCGACATCCTGATCATACCCTTGCGTGTTGTAATGGGCATGATTCCCGGAATAATGGGTACCGTAATACCTGCAATGGTGCAGCGTTCAACAAAATCAAAAAAGTCGCGGTTGTCAAAAAAGAGCTGGGTAACAATATAGTCGGCTCCGGCATCAATCTTCTCTTTCAGATAGTCGATCTCCTGCAGCCGGTTGGGTGTTTCAGGATGACCTTCAGGAAATCCTGCAACGCCGACACCGATATCCGGATAGTTTGTTTTGATGAAACGGATCAGGTCGATGGCATGGGGAAAATCCTTGATTGCTTCAGCAAGTGTCGCCGTCCCGGCAGGTTTGTCTCCCCGCAGGGCCAGTACATTGTTGATGCCGTTATCGCGGTAGTTCTGCAGGATCGATCCGGTCTCCTCCCTGTCCGAACAGATGCAGGTAAGATGGGAGACAACGGTCAGGCCGGTTTCACGCTGGATTTTTGTAACCAGATCATGGGTTCTCGAACGGGTCGAACCTCCGGCTCCATAGGTCACGCTAACATAGGAGGGGTTGAGCGGCGAGAGTGCGGCAATGGTTTTGAAAAGGGTTTCCCACTCTTCGTCTTTTTTTGGAGGAAAGAACTCAAAGCTGAATACAGGTTTCAGGGCAGCGTCCAGAATATCTTTGACCAGCATGAAGAAGATGACGTTTAAAAGCTTTTTTGAAAAAGAATAATATACAAAACAATGATTTGCCGGAAGTGAAAAATATACAGAAGCCGGGGCAGTCAGAGCGCATCTGCCTGGCACCATATCCGGCTCTCCGGTTGCTTCTCGGCGTTATTCCGGGCATTCTTGCGGGAGTCTATCTGCCCTTTCCTCTTGAGGTATGGATTATCGTATGCGCAATCGCGCTTTTTACGCTCCTTGGCGGGCTCCTGTATGAGACAATCAAAAAGAGGGGCCCATTTCCTCTTTTCATCACGACGCTCAGCTATACCCTGTTTGTCTTTTTCTCATTTGCCGCCTGCAGTGACTTCCGTATGCATTATGCTCCCCGAAACGGTCTGCTCTCATTTACCGGCAAATCGCTGATCCTCTCCGGGCGTGTCGCCACTCGTCCGGCTACCGGTGAACATGGCACAGGCTGGATCATGGATGTGGAAGAGGTGTTTGCCGGCGGAAGAACCATAAAGCTCCGTGACAGGGTAAAGGTCTTTATGCGAAGCGGCGGTGATACCAGGAGTACTATTAGTTACGGAGATATGGTTCGGGTCAAGGGGCAGCTTGAGCTGATTGCCCCGGCCGCAAACAGGGGGGAGTATGATCCGCGAAGAGCGGCCCGCATGAAGCAGGTTTCAGTGCAGCTCTACTGTGCAGGCCCATGGATGGTGCAGCATGAAGGGGCGCCACAACTCAACGGTTTTGAGCGCTTCATTGTCAAACCGGTCGCGGATTATATCATGAAAAGTATTGAGGAGCTGATTCCCCCCGGTGAGGAGCGCCAGCTTGCAGCAGGAGTGCTTACCGGTGAAAAGGAGTACCTTCCTGAAGAGCTGTTCGAGGCATTCAGAATTACCGGTACGGCGCATATTCTTGCCGTATCCGGTCTCAATGTCGGGTTGCTTGTTCTTGCCATCCACATCTCGCTGCAGCGCCTGAAAGTCACTACTGCGGGGCGGTGGGTATCGTTTCTGCTTGCCGTGTTTATTCTGCTGGTTTACAGTCATGTTACCGGTAACTCGGCTTCCGTCAAACGTGCAGCAATCATGACGGCGGTGCTCATCGGCGGCGAGACGCTTGGAAGAAAAACGTTCTCCATGAACTCGCTTGCGCTTTCAGACGTTCTGATTCTTCTGTTTGACCCTCTTGATCTTCTCAGCCCCGGTTTTTTGATGACCAACAGCGCCGTTGCCTCAATTCTTCTGCTTTTTCCCCGTTTCACTCCGACGAACGGGCGTGGAGGGGGAGCTTTTCAGGCTGCAGGGCGTCTCCTGTTCTCCGGTTTTGCCGTTACGCTTGCAGCTGTTATCGGTGTCGCTCCGGTGATTGCCTTCTACTTCGGCACCTTTTCCCTGATCGGGCTTCTTGCCAATATTCCCGTGGTACTCTTCTCCACCCTTCTGATGTATGCACTTGTACCCATGCTGGTTGTAAACCTTCTCTCAGGGTACGCGGCCTCTTTTTTTGCTGAAAGCGCGGTTCTTTTTGCCCGGCTGACGCTCGAATCCGCGCTGGTTTTCAGCCGGGTACCTTTTGCTTCACTATCCTGGAAGCCGGATCTGCCGGAAGTTGCTCTCTACTACCTGATGCTCTTTTCCGCCCTCTTTTTTTTCACTCGAAAAGCGTGGGGCAGGCTTGCGATTTCAGTGCTTCTCGGGGCAAACCTGCTCTTCTGGTACTCATTTACCGTTCATATCCGTCCGGTTGCCCCCTTGCTTTTGACGGTTAATCTTGGCCGTAATCTGGTCACTGTTTTTTCCGTTGGCGGCAAAACCCTGCTCATTGATGCAGGGCGGAGTGCGAGCAGCTTCAAGCGTATCACGCAACAGCTTGAGCTCTATGGCCATGCCGCACCTGATGCAGCGGTTCAGTTTTACACCCCCGACTCGCTTGTATCGCGCCTCCCTGTTCAGCATCACATGCTTGAGGCGGAGAAGCTGCTTGCTCTTCCCGCCATGCTCATCATGCGCCCCCGGGAGAAGGTTCTGAAAATCCAGAGCAGACAGAGTTCACTCCTTGTTGTATCAGGCTCAAGCCGGTTGCAGGAATCGGAACTCTACAAGGCGGATTATGTTCTTCTCTGGGTCTATCGTTTTGCTGAAAAACAGCAGCAAGAGATTCGCTCGTGGCTCAACTACGCCCGGCCGAAACAGTGCATTCTGATTCCCGGCTCCTTTCTCTCCCGCACAGATCTTGCCGCTCTCAACCGGTTTGCCGCAGCACATCCCGGTCTCGAAGTCCGGAGTAAAAGCCGTCAGGTGGTGATACGGTAAGAGTGAGCCGGTTTGATTTATCTCCGCAGATCCCGGTTGAAGAGGGTGGTGCCGATGAGGCTGTCCACGATTTTTGCAATCTCTGCAGAGAGTCCGGGAGGGTTGAGCTTGCTGATGACCAGTGCAAGGGTGTAGATTTTACCTTCGAGCGGCAGGAATTTATTGACCACGACCACGTTGTCGTCCCGCAGCCGGCACTCTCCGCCAAGGAAGTTGCCTTTTTCATAGCGAAGGCTGTACCCGAACCCCTTTATGGCGCTCTCCAGCAGCGTGAGCTGTGCAGTTTTTTTCATGAACCCTCCTCTTTTATTAAGGTGTTCAGTGCTGTTTTGTCAGAAGGTATTTGAGTATCGGTGCAACATGCAGGGCCTGCAGCATAGAGCCGTCAAGTGCAATTGAGCGGAGTTCATCAAGGGATACGAGGTGCACACTGATCTCCTCGGTTGCATCGAGCTGCTGCCCTCCAAGCAGTTCAACCCCTTCGGCCAGCCAGGTGGAGGTGAGGTTGTTCTGCAGGGCCGGGTTCGGGCTGAGCTCCAGCAGCGGGCTCCACCTGCCGCCGCCGTACCCGGTCTCCTCGTGCAGCTCGCGCTTTGCTGATTCCATCAGTGATTCTCCCTGCTTGTCGTGAACACCGGCAGGCAGCTCATAGTTTACCCTGCCGATGCCGTGACGGTACTGGCGGATCAGAACGAATTGCTGCTCCGGGGTTACGGCAAGCACGTTGACCCACGGGGGGTACTCCCAGATGTAGTAGTCATCGATAACCCTGCCGTTGGGGAGCTGTACGGTGTCCTGGCGCATGGTGAGCCAGGGCTTCCGGTAGAGGTAGTTGGTGCCGAGGGTGTTCCAGGCCTGCGGATCGTCTTTCAGGGTGTTGTTCATCATTATCCTCTCATTCTCGGGTCGAGGGCGTCGCGCACACCGTCACCGATAAGGTTGAAGCAGACGACCGTAGTCAGGATGGCAACGCCGGGGAAGGTCGATATCCACCAGTAGTTCAAAAGGCTGTCACGCCCTTCATTGATAATGTTTCCCCAGCTTGGCGTGGGCGGCTGAACACCGAGACCGAGAAAGGAGAGTCCGGCTTCGGTGAGGATAATGCTGCCGATACGCAGCGTTGCCGCTATTATGACCGGAGTGAGGGTATTGGGGGCAAGATGGCGGAAGATGATTCTTGCATCCGAAAGACCCAGCGACTTTGCCGCCAGGATAAACTCCTGCTCCTTGAGCGAGAGCACCTGGCTTCTGACCATCCTGGCGACTCCCATCCATCCGGTGAAGGAGAGGGTGATGACAATCAGATAGATGGAGTTTCCGAAGGTGGCAATGATGATGAGAATAAGAAAGAGAGCGGGGAATGCGATAAGCACATCAACAATGCGCATCATGACCGCATCGATCCAGCCGCCGAAGTATCCCGAAGAGACGCCGATAACGGTACCAAGGGTTACGGAGATGAGCACAACAAGAAAACCGATCGAGAGCGAGATTTTCGAGCCGTAGATCACCCGGCTGAGAATGTCGCGGCCGTACTGATCGGTACCGAGGAGGAAGGTTCGGGTGATGACAAAATCCGGTTTCCCGCCGGCAACTCCGGATGCACCCTGTTTGACCGATCCCGCAAGTTCATGCAGGGCGATGGTTTTGGTGCGCATTCCCTGGAGATAGATAACCGAATCGCCTTCGATGCGGTACTCGTTGACAAACTTGATGGCATTGGGTTCATTACGCGTTTTCAACAGCTGCAGGTCGCTGATCAGGGAGTTGGTCAACGCAATGGTTCTGCCGCTTCCGCTCTGCATGGGTATTGCCAGGGTTTTCGGCTGCCTGAGCACCAGAGCATCAAGCTTTGAGAGCGGTGGCTGGTAGGCGGTAACCAGAAAGTCCTGCTGGTCATAGGGACTGAAGGGGGCAATGAAGGGTGCAAGGAATGCCGCCGAGTAGAGCACAAAAATCACCGCAGAGGCATAGAGCGCTATCTTGTGACGCATGAAGGCTCTGAGGCTTAATTTGCCGAGGCTTAACTCTTCACGTTCCTCTTGTATCTCTTCAGCACTCTTTTTTTGCAGAGCGTTACGGGCGAAAAGAGCAAGCAGGAGCGGAAGCACCACCAGGTAGATGGCTCCGATCCAGAACTCCAGAATATCCGTGGTGAAGATCTCCCGCAGTGCATCAGGTGCTGTAATGGAGAGGAGCGCGGCGGTATAGATTGAGCGGAAACTGATAACAACCAGATCGGACTGGATCACCATTACGATCAGAAACGCCGTAATGGAGAAAAAGAAAAAAAAGAGTTTTCCTCTGTTCTCTGTTCTGCCTTTACCGGCCTCAGGAATCCGGTCCGGACGGTTCGGGGAGCTGCCTCTGTTGTTTTTCAAGCTTCAGGTTGCTATCGGTGAATAATGCTTCAGCAAATGAGAGCCCCTGCTTGATCTTGCGATCGGGCAGAGCGGCACTCATAAAAGGGAAAAGAACAATATGGAGAGCACATAATCAAGTTATCAGCAAAAAAAAAGCTGCTTTTCCCTGAAAGAAAAGCAGCGTTGTATTCTTCATGCACCGGTCGATGAACAGCGGTTAAGCAGTACTCAGCTTGCCGGTGTTTCCGGCACTTCAGCAACTGCTTCGGTCTCTTTTTTCGATGCAAGGACCGTGATAACCGGAGTGTCGGGATCGTCACTGATGACGAGGCCGGCATAGGCGGTCATCGGGATCTCCCTTACATGGATGGAGTGGCCGATCTCAAGTGCTGTAACATCAACAATGAGGTGGTCAGGCATGTCTTCGGGTTTACCCTTGATGGTCAGTGCGTGGCGGATGATCTGCAGTTTGCCGCCCTTTTCGACACCGATGCTGTCACCGGAGACAGAAACCGGCACTTCCAGCTCAATGACCTCATCAGCCGCAAAGAGCTGAAAATCGGTGTGAATGATCCGGTCGGTTACGGGGTGGAACTGAACCTGCTTGATAAACGAACGTTTGATCTTGCCGTCAGGGAACTGAAGATCGATAATATGCGACTCGGCTGAGTGCACAAGCTTCTTCAGTGCAATCTCGTTGACGCTTACCGGAATGGTCTCTTCTCCTTTATGATAGATCACGGCGGGGACTATTCCATTCTTGCGAAGTTTTTCAGCGTCTTTCTTTTTGATGACGCGGGGCTCAACACCCAGTACAATGGTTTCCATACTCTTCCTTTATATCTTTTATCTCTTGTGTTTAATGACTGTTCGTAAGTTTCTGAAGAATATTCTTGCTGTCAAAGAGGCAGCTGACAGAGTCATCTTCATAAATACGCTTTATGGCCTCTCCAATGAGGTTGCTCACCGTGACCGTTTCAATTTTCGGAGAATAGTCATGACTGGTGATAACCGAGTCAGTCACAATAAGCTTCTCAAGCAGTGACGCGTTGATTCTCTCTATGGCCGGTCCGGAAAGAATCGGGTGTGTTGCTGCGGCATAAATTTTAAGGCCGCCGGCTTCACGGATGGCTTTTGCGGCATTGACAATGGTGCCGGCAGTATCGATCATGTCATCGACAAGCAGGACGTTTTTGCCTCTGACATCGCCGATGATGTTCATCACTTCAGCAACGTTGGCTGCCGGACGGCGTTTGTCGACAATCACCAGATCGGTGCCGAGCTCTTCAGCAAATTTTCTTGCAAGCTTTACTCCGCCGACATCAGGAGAGGCAACAACAAGGTTATCGCGGAACTCTCTTTGACGGATATCGTTTATCAGGACGACACTTGAGTAGAGGTGATCAAAGGGGATATCAAAAAAGCCCTGAATCTGCGGTGCATGCAGATCCATGGTCAGAATGCGGTTGGCTCCGGCTTCAGTAAGCAGGTTTGCCACGAGTTTTGCCGTAATGGCCACGCGGGGCCGGTCCTTTCTGTCCTGCCGTGCATAGCCGTAATAGGGCATGACCGCCGTGATCCTTGCGGCCGAAGAGCGTCTGGCTGCATCAATCATGATAAGCAGCTCCATCAGGTTGTCGCCCGGAGGGTTCGTAGACTGGATTATGAAGAGATCCGATCCTCTGATAGACTCGAAAAAGTTAACAGAGATCTCCCCGTCAGAGAAGTTTTCGACTTTGGCATTGCCAAGCGTCATGTCGAGGTACGATGCAATCTTTTCGGCAAGAGCCGGATTACTGCGCCCAGCGAAAATTTTAATGGGTTTTGCCATCGGGTCCTGCATTTTCAAATGAAAGGGATTATATTATGGCAGTGATTCAGTTTCCCGGTGTATCCCCGCTCTTTTTGTGCGGTTGATGATACGCTCAAGAGACTTCGAATATAAATAAAAAGGCTGAAAAATTAATTAATTATTTCCTCTTTCTAACGTTCGGTTAATTGCTTGAAAAATATGACTATTCAGGAGATCAGGGAGTACCTGCTCCGCTTTTCGGACTCGGTTGAACTGCTCGGCAGTGGTGAGGGGAAGATCACCGGTCCGGCCAAAATTGAACTTGCCGGCCCGGGGCAGGTAAGCTTTATAGCCAACGAAAAATATATCCGCTTTCTCTCCACAACCGAAGCCTCTCTGGTTATTGTGCATCCCTCGGTTTCTGTTGACGAGTTCACAGAAAAACGATCATTTCTCAAGGTCAGTGACCCCTATACCGCGTTTGTTTTTCTCCTGAAAATATTTGCTCCCCCCCGTGTTATAACCGCCCCCGGCATCGCGTCGAGCGCTGTTATCGGCAGCGGTACCACAATTGCTGACGGTGTATCAGTCGGTGAGTATGCAGTGATCGGCGATAACTGTTCAATCGGCCGTAACAGTGTTATCGGCTCGCATAGTGTGCTTCTGAACGGCGTAACGCTTGGTGAGGATGTTCTTCTTTTTCCCCGTGTCACCCTCTATGAAGGAACCGTTCTCGGCAACAGGGTGGTTGTACACTCAGGGAGCGTTATCGGTGCTGACGGATTCGGTTTTGCTCCCCAGAGCGACGGATCCTATGTGAAGATTCCCCAGATGGGTGTTGTCGAGATCGGCGATGATGTCGAGATCGGCGCGAACTCCACGATTGACCGGGCGACCATGGGCAGTACGGTGATCGGACGGGGAGTCAAGATTGATAACCTTGTTCAGATAGCCCATAACTGCAAGATTGGTGATGATACGGTCATTGCTGCACAGGCCGGGATTTCAGGCAGCGTAGTCGTTGGCCGTCACTGCCTTATTGGCGGGCAGGCCGGATTTGCCGGTCATCTTGAACTTGCCGACAATATTCAGGTTGCAGCCAAAACCGGTATCTCGAAATCCTTTCTGCAGCCGGGCACGGTTCTGCGTGGAACTCCCGCTCAGCCGATGCGTGATCAGTTGAAGCTTGAGGCGATGATGCGTAATCTTGGTGCGATGAAAGAGAAGCTTGACCTGCTTGATGCCGCGTTGAAAGAACGTAAATCAGACGCGTGATGACCGGATGGCCCCGTATTGTTCTATGCGGGGTTCAGTGCTCTTGCAGAGCGCTGTTCAGGTTCCAGTTATAGGGAAGGTATCGCACATGCAGTGATGAGAGGTGCTCTTCTATCCACCCTTTTTGCTCCTCCCCGACCCAGGGCAGCAGTGAAAGAATGATTTCCCGTCTCGTGCGGCCGAAATCTCCGCTGTACCAGTCGAAGACCGGAGAGAGCCGGAGTGTGTTGTGCTTCCTGTCAATCTCCATTCCCTGTCGATTGATAAAACTTCTTGCCGCCATATCAAGCTGCCGGTCGATGATCGCCGCATCATAGAACTCAACGGGCGGGCAGCTCGATGCCGCGCAGACCAGTGCAAAGTGGATGCGCGGATCGAACTGCTCAAGCATGAGCGCTTTTCGCGGATCGCTTTCAAGGAATGGTTTGTTCGGGAAAAAAGGGTGCGGACGGTTTATGCGGAGGATGCCGTGCTCAATGTCATCGGGCGAAAAGAAGATTCCACCGATCGTGTAGCCGATCCTGCCGAAGAAGTTGACGATTTCAAGTACCGAGCTTTGAATATTGAATTCAATGACTCCGTGAATAATGAGAATGTTGTAGATATTGATCCAGAACGCCTTTTTTTCCTCGTCGCTTTTGAGTGTTTCCGGTTTGAAGCTGTTGAGTGATCCTGCAAGCCGGAGATAGTGGAGGAACTCTCCGGACTGTTTCAGCGCCGCATAATTGATCACGCCCCTCTCTGCATTGAAAAATGCCCCCTGAAGTCTGCCCAGTGCCTGCTTCAGCCGGGCGCCGGTCTCGATGCCCGATTCCGGATCGCTCTCTGCTCTTTTGTTCAGCGTGACCTGGATGGGAAGAAGGTTCCGCAGCCTGTCGCCCCAGGAGGGCATCGTTACTGCTTTTTGCAGTTCAGGGTGTTTTCCGAGGATTGCCGATACCGCATTGATATAGCCGATATGGCTGAATGCCTGGGGGAAGTTGCCGAGCATCTCCAGCTTTTTGGTGTCAAACTCTTCCGAAAAGAGGCCGAGATGGTTTGATGCCGTGAGGGTTCTCTGAAGCAGCTCTCTTGCCTCATCGCTTTTGCCTGAAAGCGCAAGAGACTCCACCAGCCAGAAATTGCAGAGCACAAATCCGCCCTCCTCCCCTTTGAGTCCGTCTTCCGAGCGGTAGCGGAGCAGAAACCCGTTTTCCATAAGCCCGTTCCGGCATGCCTCAATGGTGCCCTGCACCCGTTTGTCATCAACAGGAAGGAACCCTGCAAGCGGAAGCAGAAGGAGGCTGGCATCCAGATCCGTTGAACCGTATTTCTGTACAAAACTGTTCAGTGCAGGGTTGTATCCTTTCTCCAGAATATCGTTCCTGATACGATCACGCTCCTCTTTCCAGCGCTCAACCGGGGCGTCAAAACCGAAACGGCGGGCTATGGTGATGCCGCGGTCAAGGGCAACCCAGCACATCACTTTTGAATAGACGAAATGATGCGGTCCGTTGCGTACCTCCCAGATGCCGTCATCGGGTTTCTGCCAGTTCTCTATGGCCAGCTCGCAGATGTTGCTGAAAAACGGCCAGAGCTCCTCGTCGATCTTCCCTGCGTAATCCGAGAGACGCAGAGCGCTCTCCATGACCTCTCCATAGATATCCCACTGGTTCTGGCGGTGGGCGTCGTTGCCGATTCTCACCGGTTGCGAATTGCGGTACCCCTTCAAATGGCCGAGTGTCTTCTCCCTGAGCCGTTCCTTTCCCTGCAGGGTATACATGATTTGCAGGTTACGACTGCCGTATTTCCGGTAGGTGAGCTGCAGCCAGCGAAGATAGGCATCCGCTTCGTTGATGTGACCAACGGTGAAAAGCGCTTTGAGCGTGAAGGATGAATCTCTCAGCCAGCTGAAACGGTAATCCCAGTTTCTTTCACCGCCCAAAGTTTCCGGAAGGGATGTCGTTGCCGCAGCGGCAATGGCTCCGGTCGGCTGAAAGGTCAGGAGTTTAAGTGCAAGCAGGGAGCGGTTGATCATCGGCATGAACTCTCCCAGATATGCGCACCGCTCCCCCAGGCAGTGATTTACCCACTCCTGCCAGAAGAGCATATTCTCTTCAAAAGGACAGGGGAGAGCCTCACCGGATTTCACGCTTCCAAAGAGGAGATCTATGTGAGCTTCACCGGGAGCTGCGAACCGGAGCTCAAGCGTGAGCGTGCCTGAAGTAATGCCGATCAGCGAGCAACGGCTGCATACTACGCTGAGCGTAAGCGTTCTGCGCCCGTAGCGGATGGTATAGCGGTTCTCTCCTGCCGGTGCTATTTCGGGCACCACTCTGGCAAAATCCGGTCGAGCCATCAACGTCAGGGTAAAGGCCATATCTCCCCTGACGACCCTCAGGCAGCGGTGGATGCGCTGTTGTGTTTCACTGTGCGCTCCGGGTTGTTTTACCGGCATGAAATCATAAAGCAGTGCTTCGGCCCCGTCAGTGGTGAATCTGCACGAGAGGATGTTGGTATTGGAGATATACTCCTGATGTGACGTGAAGGGCCCGGAGGGTTGCAGCGAGAAGAATCCCCCTTTTTCATCATCAAGCAGTGCGGCAAAGAGAGTCGGGGAGTCGAGCCGGGGCAGAGAACAGTAATCAATGGAGCCCTCTTTCGAGACCAGGGCGACCGTGTGAAGATCCCCTATAACTCCGTAATCGGCAATGCTTCTGTACATTTCCGCATTCCTGTTTTATCCGGCAGGGAGAAAGAGAAAAAAGCGCTACAGCAGATAATAACGAATTCCCGGAACACGGCACGCTGTTTCGTGCGGCATTGTTCCGGGAGGAGATACAACGGTCAGGAGAGATTCCTTGGAACCTGTGAGGAGTGGTGGTGAATGATAGGCTGCTCTCTTGAAATATCGACCATAAAGCTGAAGCGTGAAGGGAAGGAGAGCAGAACCTGGTCAACTTCGAACTCAAAGGAGTAGATCCCGCTGAGAGCAAAGAGTGTATCGCTCAGTGCCTGTTTTCTGAGTGCCTTGTTGTGGAGTCGAACACCAAGTCCATCCCTTGATGCGAGTTGTCCGAAATAGCCTTTTATACCCTCAGGGGTTGTGACGGTATGGGGGGAAAACGTCGGAACAAGAACCGCAGCTTCATCATACAGAGCCGCAATATCATCGGGACTTCCGCTGCAGACCCTTGAAACCCATTGAAAGAGAACCTCTTCAGCATTTTTGAAGTGTGTCATGGCAAGCACAATGTTTTTGATTCTGTTTGCTGCGCTGCGCTCTTGAGTGCAAGGCAGGAGCGGGTTGTATGGTCGGAAATGTAAGATTTTTTTATGTTCACCGCTATTAATTTATTCGGCGGTTTGACGGCCCGAAAAAAAAGCCTGAACGGGGTGCGTTCAGGCTTTTTAATGGTTCACTTCTTTCCGTGCAGGAAAAGGTTACTAATCCAGACGACCGGATGCAGCCTTCTGTTTGAGCTCCTCATTGGCATAGATCAGCACTTCAACACGGCGGTTACTCTGGCGGCCGTATTCCGTGTCGTTGGATGCCACAGGACGTGACTGACCGTAGCCGACAGGGGAGAGTCTGCGATCTGAAACACCGTATGCACTCAGCAGTTTGCCAACCGACTCGGCCCTTCTTTCGGAGAGCAGCTGGTTTGATGCTGCGCTGCCGGTATTATCGGTATGCCCTTCAATAACGACTTTGGTGTCATCGTAGCGGTTGAAAATCCGGGCAAGTTTTTCAATGTTTGCACGGCTGGTTGAGGATAACGTTGATGAGCCGGTTGTGAAGAGAATCCCGGAATCCATCGTTACCCTTATGCCTTCGCCTTCCCGTTCAACCTGCACGCCGTTGACTTCGTTGCGGATTTCAGCGGCCTGTTTGTCCATGTAGTTGCCGATCAAAGCTCCGCTTGCACCGCCGATGGCAGCGCCGATAAGGGCACCTTTGGCCCAGCTTCCGGTTCTGCTTCCGATAATACCCCCGATTACTCCGCCTGCGGTTGCGCCGATACCCGCACCACGTCCCGCATTGCTTGATGACTGGCAGCCCCAGGTCAGTGTGGTCATGGCGAGAATAAGCAGCAGTGCTACCGGTCTGGTGAGTTTTTGCAGATGTGTCATAGTTGTCTGTTGTTATGAATTAAAAAGAGAACAAAAGTATGAAAATAGTTCAAATGTGGTATCACAATAAACGGCCATCAGGATTTCCACATCACGACAAAACCGGCCTTTCGGGAAGTTGCTTTGAAATATAAAGAGATCCGGAATCTGTACATTATAATCACCATAGAGCGGCTTAAGTTCCTTGCATGCAGGAAGAAGGCGAATATAGCGGTTTTTTTTCTTCATTCACCTCTTTTTGAGGGGAGCGGCAAGGGGGAGGTAAAGGGGTGCCGGAATTCGCCTCCCGCTAACGATCGGAGTTGATCAGGAGCAGGGGGATCGTGATTTTTTTTCGAAGCGTTCTTGATACACTTCCAAAGAGAATTCTTTCCGGCAGCCGGTGGCCATGAGTCGCCATGGCAAGGAGGTCATACCCGTTCTCCTCTATTTCAGAGAGAATTTCATCCTCCGGTTCTCCACTTCTGATAATCACTCTCGCGTCAATGCCATCTGCCTGCATCTTCTCCCGGTAGCGGTTCAGCAGCGTGACAGCCTGCATTCGAAGGTCTCTGTCCTGATCGAGGGTATGGGAGTGGACAACATGCAGAAGATGGACCACTGAACCCGGTTCTGAAGCAAGTGATGACACATGCTCGATTACGGTCATGTCTGCATCAGAGCAGTCAATGGCTGTAAGGATATTTCTGTACCTGTGCATATCAGCTCCCTCCGGTAACCGTTGTGTAAAAAAAATAAAAGTTGAGGAAGATAACGATCGCCGCAATGAGAGATGCGGCGGCAAACTCCCTGTTCCGGCTTCTGAAACCACCCATTACATTGCTGTTTCGACAGAGAATCAAAAGCGAGAGAAGGGTAAAGGGAAGCTGTATGCCAAGCATGATCTGGCTGAAAATCAGCAGCCGGAAGGTGTCGGCAGTAAACAGAATGATCAGGAATGATGGTATAGAGGTGGCAAAGACGGCGCTGCGGTAAAGCCCGGTTCCGGGATCTTCCGGTTTGCCGAGAAACCCGGTCAATACATTAGCTTCAGCCATCGATGAGGTCATGGAAGATCCCACACCCGAAAAAACCAGAGCGATGGCAAAGAGTAATCCTGCCAGTTCTCCGGCGAGCGGTTTGAGTGTTGCCGATGCCTCTTCAATATTGTATACCTGAACCTGATTATGAAAAAAAACCGCCGCCGAAACAATAATCATTGATGAATTGACAACCCAGCCGAGAGTCATGGCCGAAATGGTGTCGATTTTTTCATACCGGAGCAGCTTCATTTTTTCCTGTTCCGATATTCCCCACTCTCTGCTGTGAATGACATTTGAATGCAGAAAAATATTGTGGGGCATGATAAGGGCGCCGAGAATAGCCATCGCCACATAGATGTTCTCCCTGCCGAGATGAGGAAGAACCAGTCCGGTCGTGACTGCCGCCCAGTCAGGCTTGACAATCAGGAGTTCGATAAGATAACAGAGGGTTATGACCCCGAGAAAACCGACAATGATTGTTTCTATCCGATGGTAGCGCTGGCTGGTGACGAGGAAAATTTTGAGAAAAACAGTGATGAGCACACCGGTCCAGACCGGTATGCCGAAGAGCAGTGAAAAACCGATCCCGCCTCCGAGAAGCTCGGCAATATCCGTGGCAATGCAGGCAAGAAGTACCGTGATGCCGAGAAAAGCGGTCACCGGTTTCGGAAAATGTTCGCGTATGTTGACCGCCAGCGATTTGCCTGTAGCTATGCCAAGCTTGGCCGCCATGTGCTGGATCAGAACAAGCATGAGTGTACTGAGTGTAACTACCCAGAGCAGCTCGTAGCCGAACCGTGATCCTCCTTCAATGTTGGTTGCCCAGTTTCCCGGATCGACAAACCCCACCGTAACCAGAAAGCCGGGACCAAGAAAGCCCAGCAGCTTGCTGAATGGCATACCTTTTTTGGCTCTTGAGCTGCTGATCATGCCGGCATCGCTTTTCGCAGATCCGTAGCGTCAAAAACCAGCCGGATGGCTTTAATGCGGTTGCCGGAAACAGTAAAGAACTCCGCTGTGCGGATAACACCAGCCGGGGTTGCTGTTTCGCAGTCATAGAGGAGAGCAGCGCCCTCTTTCTCGAAAAAGCTGTTCTGCAGGACTACACGGGTGGTCATCTGAGCAAACTGTTTCAGTGCAGCCAGAAAATCATCAGCATTTGAAAATCGCTCCATACTGCCCTGAAAATCAAGATCATCAGCCAGAAAAGAGCGAGCTGCGGCAAAATCACCGCATGTCCAGGCCTTGTGGTAGGCCTCTATCAGTTTACGGGTATCCATTGACTGCCTCCCCGATGGAAAAGGTTGTAAAAGCTGTGCGGGGGTCATTCCGGGTGCCGCACAAAAGCAGAACATACCATAGCTAAACACCAAACCGGGATGAAAAAATTCACAAAACGTGCAACCGGATGCCAAAAAAGAAAAAGCACTCTATCGTCACAACCGATAGAGTGCTTTTTGCAACTATTCAGCAGGGGAGTTCAGAAGGTAACGGCCAGCTCGGAAAGATAGGTCTTGATGGATTGATGTTTTCCAAGACCGAGCTTTTTATGCATTCTGTAACGGATGCTTTCCATACCCCGTGTTGATATGCCGACAGAACGGGCAATATCGCAGGTATCGTAGTTCATCTTTACAAGCAGGCTGATTCTCAGCTCCCGCTGGTTGAGGTTCGGATGTTTTTTCTGAAGTTTTGACAGAAATACCGAGTCATCTTCAGTCTGTTCGGTGTTCAGCCTTTTTTCAATGGTTTCGGTCTCTATAAGGCTGAGACAGGTGTCGGCAATTCCCTTTTTAACCTCTGTATCTATTGCAAGAGCATTTATCTGTGCAAGAATGTTCCGCAATTTGGTTGTTTTTTCGGCAATTGCAGTTGAAACCCGGGTGAGCTCCATATCCTGTGTTGCCAGCCTTGATTTAAGATCAGAGATCTCGGTTTTGAATTCGGTGACCGATTTTTTATTCAATTCCGCCTGTGCATTCATTTTTATAGTCATCTGGGTTAGTCGATTTTGAAGGTTGTGGGTAAGCTCTTGTAGTTCTTTTTCACAGTCAATATTTTTAGCGATGAGGTCAAGGCGAAGGGCTTCAATTGCTTTGAAAACCGTATAGTAACGGCTCTCCCCTGGTGGAAGCTCAATCGGCTCTTCAAGCAGGTTCAGCCACGACAATCTTGCAACAGCTCCAAGAAACCGATGTTCCTCCCTTCTCTCCTCGTCAGGGAGCTCCATTGAAGGCAGCACTCCTGATTTATATTCCCTGACTCTTTCAATAACCTCTTCATAGGTTCCGGCCTGAATGACGCACAGTTTTCCGGGTGCAATGGCGGCGAACGATTCGGTTATAATGCGCATTGACTCGGCGATATTGTAAAAACCTATAACCCCGAAAAAGGGACTCCAGTTAAAAAAGAGATCGGTAATCGCCAGTTTGTAGCGATAGGTAATACTTGTGGTATTGGCAAGGTCAAAGATGATATGAAACTCTCTGTTTTCGAGGCCGGCTTCCTGAAGAACAACCTGCAGCAGCTCAGCGTCCATGAAATCAAGAATCACATCCTTTTTTGACTCAATCCAGGTGTGAACGATATTATCATCAATCACCTCCATTCGCTTTGTATACCCGGCAGTCGGGTGTACACTTTTCCAGTTGCTGTTTTTTATGGTGCCCAGACTTGTTTCGCCCATAACAGAGAGGTGCCGTATTATTAACTTGTTATCGCTGTGGCGTATTAAGGTGAGTAATATCGGCTATTTTTTTGAATAAAAACAACTATTTCATCTATTTGCGAAATAAATTTTACTCTATTACGCCACAATACGTCTTGATGCTCCTCTTTGATACTGCATTGCTACAAGTCTCTCTTTCCAGTTAAAACACCATCTTTTCTTTATTAATTGCCCTATTATCACCTATTTTTACATCTGCATCTCTCTGTTTTATTTGATCTTCCCTCGCGAGCGATCCAATCCTGCTCATTGCTGACGCACAAACTCATCAACCGTCTCATCTTGAGTATTATAAAACGGTACTGTTCCCTTTTGATGAGAGGGGGGCTTTGGGTTTTTATACCTTTTTTTATGATTCAGCAGATCATTGGGTTATTTTTGACCGGTAACGCTGTGAGCTTCATGCAATCAAAACAGAACGGATCCCTATGCAGAAACAGAAGAGGTATGAGGCACTGGTTGAGCAGATTGTTGAGAGGTGGGCCGAGGGGAAGCCGGCAAATCAAATGCCGGGATCAACCTCAACAAAACCGTGCGGTTATTACCGGTTGACCAACTACCTGCTGGAGTATATGCTGCTCCATAACGCCTTCCCCGCCGGGGTTCATGCCATGCCGGAGGGACGTGATCGCTTCAATCAGGTCGAGCCATCTTTTCCGGTGGACTTTGATTCCCTGATCGGAGATGCGGAATTTCCCCTTTGAGGAGCTGACACTGTTTTTTTTTGCGCTCTCACTTTCTGTGCGGGTGAGCACCCGCTTCGTAAAGGGAAAGCACGAAAAGGAGTGCAATGAGCATCACCGACAGGATTGAAGCGTGCTTATTGCTGTCTGGAGTAGTGGCCTATGGAGGCGTATGGTTCAGCGGAAAATCTTTTCAACCTTTTCTCCATCAATGGTGCCGGTTACAATAACGGTGTATCCGGTTGGAATACCGGCAACCGGAAGCAGTGTCTTTATGGTTCGGCTGGTTCCGGCAAGTACCGGCGTTCTGTTCAGGCCGCCTGAAGAAATGAGCCCTGCCGGTTTTTTTTTGTTATGCGGCCAGTCAAGGTCAACGGGGAGAGATTTCAGCCCCGGAAACGACCCTTTTTTCCAGATCGTATAGTCTCCGTCAAACCGGGTGTGCACATTTCCCCGGTTTTCAATTTCGATATTCAGGATTCCTGAGGTCCGGTCAAGTTTCAGGCTTTTTAACGTGGCAGCACGCCGCACAGCTCCGGAATAGCCATAGATGCCTATGCCCTGGCGGAAGGTGACTTCTATTCCATCGCCGGATAGTGTCGGATAACTCTCTGTCAGATAGATGATTGCCCGGTGTTCACCGGGTTTGGTCACCGCATGCGGTTTGACTGAAAAATGAACAAGAGCCTCTTTGCCCGCTTCAACGGTAATTTTTTCAGGAGTGACCACTATCCATTGATCAAGCGACTCTGCTTCAGTCGGCACTGTTTTCAGGTTGTTCTGTTCGTCAATTGTCCAGTTCCGGACTGTTGCGCTCAGGCTTATAGGGCTATCACTGTTGTTCTTTAGCTGTATGGATTCACTGATCGGTCCGGAACCCAGCTTCAGCTCAAACATCTTTGGAGATACAAACAAATTATAGATATGATCGGCATGGAGTGACTGAGCGGAAAATGCGCCAGAGAGAAGAAGCAGGCAGATCGATACAATGTTTTTCATAGGGGCACCGCTTCAGTGATTTGTTTTTTCCTCTGCTGACCTGTATACGTGTCGGCAACAGGAGTGAGGAAAAGAGCGTGATACGGGATGCTCAGACTTTCCGGAGCAGCGAAAAACCGATTGAGGATGAGGCGGGCCTGTTAAATATGAGCAAAAGAGATGATCGTTTTAATGACTCCGCTGTAAGCGCCCCTGCTGGTTGCAGCAACCGGATAGATGATGATATCCACGACTTCCGACATTAACCAGTGCTTGTTGACATACGCCCTGGAGCGTATTCCTTTCGCTTCGATCCTGATTTTTACCGATGAGGATGGATCATCAATATTTGAAAAGACATCCGGTTTGCCGTTATTGCCGGTAACACTGTACTCTGTAGTGACTGCCGGCAGGTGATTGTCCGGCAGTTCCAGTTGCCATAACGGGTTTACCGTTCGAATGACGTGGATCTCTTCGGGTCTGGTTTTGTTCATCTTCCTTTCATCTTTTCCCTGCACATCTTCAAGGCGCAGCGAGGCAAGCGTTATTTCATCGGGATTCAGAACATCTGCTTTGGCCCATAGATGCGTAGCTGTTAAACCCTGAAACAGGAAAAGGATGAGGGTGACAAGCAGCCGAAGCCTTACGGTATGGCGTTCTGCTGTGGGTATTATGCAGGATTTTTTCATGACAGGAATAATCAACTTGACTATTTTATTTTCCTCACCCTGCGGCTGCACAGGCCACTGATGGTCATTCAGGGAGCCGGCACTGATGTAGTAGAGTCGGCAGGCGAAGGCATCGATTGTGACGTTGACGGGGGAGCGCTCTGCTTTATCGCCGTCTCTTTGCGGAGTTTGCTGAAGTACTGAATCAGGGATTCCGAGATGTTTACGGTAACTTTTGTCTGGACAGTGACGGAGTTTTCAGCAAAAACTTCCCCCATCCATGCCATGGAGGTGATGGCGAGCAGAAAAAAAATAGTTCTCGCTATGAGTGCGGCTTTAGCAGAAAGCATCATATCGGCATTTTCCGGGAAGTCGTCAGGGCCGCTATCCTCAATCAGGATTTCCGGCCACATACTGTTTGTATTCTAAAGCTACTACAAAATTCATTACTACCAAAAGAGGTGAAGGGTGCCGCCACGCAGAAGAGGAGCTGAAACGAACGCCCTGTAAGGGTTATGACAGCGCAGACTGGTAAGCATCTTTTCAATATTGTATTTTAGGGTATATCGTTATCCGTTCACCAAGAAACCCCGGAGATTATCCGATGGAGAGAGCCTCTCTGCTGCAACGTCTGCACGCAATTCAACAACCGACCCTTCTTGATGGCGGCTACTGGCGGCTGGGCCATACGCTTTTCATTGTAACCGCAAAGGGGCTGATTACGGTGGATTGCCGGGTGTATGATCCAATCCTCGGTCCGATTGAGTACAGTGAAAAACATTGCAGCTTGATCGCCGGGATTGCTGCCGAATGTGACACGCTTCAGGATAACAGCGACCTTGATCCTGATGAGAAACTCTTTCTTTTCAACAAGGGCAAACCTGCGGTGCAGTACTGGGCTTTTCAGCCGAAAGATGATGCTGCTCTTGATGAATACTCCTTTTCAAGTGAAAAATCCGAAATTGAGAGCGCCTTCATTAACCACTATCTCGGCGCTGAAATTGAAGCCTGGGATAGCATGGATGACAAATCACTGACTATGTGGGCTGGAAAAATTGAAAAACATGGCCGTACGGAAAGGTGAAGGGATTTATCATGAAAAAGCTGAAAACTCTTCCTATTTTGCTTCAGTAGGGACTCAGGCAGATGCTCTTCAGATGGTCACATGCTGAAGAGCATCTGTCGGTTCAGCCGGGATTTAACACGCCATTGAAATTTTCTATGCAGAACAGTACTCATAAGGGAGCGGAGAAGGAGCGCAATGCACAACAGCGCGAAAGCACACTCAATGCTGTTTTTGATGCCGTAGAGGAACCGGCGTTTATTATGGACCGGGAAGGGACCATTTTTGATGCCAATCAGGCTTTTGCCAGAGTATGTCATAAAGAGGTGCATGCGTGCATTAACGTCAATGCGTATGATTTACTTCCGCCTGAACTGGCAGCCGCCCGGCGGATAAAAGTTGAGGAGGTGTTTCGTTCCGGGAGGCGCATGATTTATGAAGATGAGCAGGAGGGCCATTGTTATCGAAATACGTTATACCCGATTGCCGGCCCTGATGGCAGGACGTCGCAGATCTATATTGTTGCGCAGGAGATAACCGATCTGAAGAGATCTGAAAGGGATGCGGAGACGATGCAGACTCTTTTTGGTGCGCTTAAAGAGGCGGTGCCCGGTGCCTTCTATATGCTTGATGCCGAAGGGCATTATGCTGCATGGAATGCTTATCAGCGGGATGTTGTGGTCGGCAGACCGGACGCTGAAATGGTCTCTTTCATTGCTCTGGATACCATTCATCCCGATGACCGCCCTAAGGTCGGAGAGAAAATGGCCAATATCATGAAGAGCGGTGTTGAGGAGAGCGATGAAGTGAGAGTTCTTATCCAGGGCGGTCCCCGGGTCAGATGGTTTCAGTTGTCCGGAAAGAGGATTTTTATCAAGGAGAAGCCTTTTCTTATCGGAGTCGGTACCGACATCACCGAGCACAAGATGAAGGAAGATGAAGCTCTACACAACAGCGAGGAGCGTTTCAGGAAACTGTTTGAAGAGCATTCCGCCGTCCAGCTGGTTTTTGATCCTCTTACAGGCAATATTATTGATGCCAACCATGCAGCCACAGCTTTTTACGGGTGGTCAATTGATGAACTTTGCCGCATGCATATCCGGGAGCTCGATACGCTTCCTGAAGAGGAGTTGAAACGCCTTATGGAGCAGAACCGGTTGTCGGAAAAAAATCAGTTTGCTTTTCAACACCGCAGGGCGGATAGTTCCATTCGCGATGTCGAGGTGTTCAGCTCGAATATCCAGGTTGGTGGCAGGGAGCTGCTCTATGCTATCGTGCATGACGTAACCGAGCGAAAAGAGGCGGAGCGGGAGCTGCAAAAACTGAGCGTTGCCTTGCAGCAAAGTCATGCCATAGTGGTTATTACCGATCTGAAGGGAGATATTGAATATGTTAACCCGGCATTTACCATCTCCTCCGGTTACAGCCAGGAGGAGGTAATCGGCAAGAATCCCCGCATTCTTCAGTCCGGAACCATGCCGCAGCGGGTATATGAAGAGCTCTGGCAAACGATTCTTGCCGGCGGTGTGTGGAAAGGGGAGATGTACAACAGGCGCAAAAACGGAGAGTTTTACTGGGAGTCGGCTGTGATCTCGCCGGTTCTGGATGAAGAGGGTGTTGTCACCAATTTTGTGGCGATCAAGGAGGATATTACTGAAAAGAAAAAATTGTGGAGCGAGTTGATTGCGGCCAAAGAGCATGCGGAGGAGAGTGACCGGCTTAAAACCGCCTTTCTTGCCAATATCAGCCATGAAATACGCACCCCGATGAATGGAATTGTCGGACTTTCAGAGATCCTGAAAGATCCTGATCTGTCAAAAGAGGAGCAGTCGCTCTATATTGATCTCATTGACCAGAGCTGTCAGCGTCTGCTTTTTCTCATCAATGACATCATTGATATTTCCCGGATCGAAGCCGGCAAGACCAACGTGAAGATCGGCAGGACGCCGGTCAACACTACGCTCCGTGATCTCCATGCCTTTTTCAAGCCCCTTGCAGAGCAGAAAGGGTTGCGCTTGAGCTGTACCTCCGGGTTGTCAGACAGTGAAAGTGTGATTGAGACAGACAGCACCAAGCTTACGCAAATTCTGACGAACCTGTTGCAGAATGCCCTGAAATTCACCAAAGAGGGGCATATTGACTTTGGTTATGCCCTCAATAAAAATACGCTTGAGTTTTATATTGCTGATTCCGGTATCGGAATATCGCCTGACATGCAGACGAAGATTTTTGAACGGTTCCGCCAGGCGGACAACTCCCTGACCCGTAACTATGAGGGTGCAGGTCTCGGTCTGAGCATTTCGCAGGCATATATTGAGATGCTTGGAGGCCACATCTCGGTCAAATCTATAGAAGGAAAAGGGAGCGAGTTTCTCTTCACCCTGCCATACAATCCTGCCGGTTTTGTGGAAACTGACGTTCAGCCTGTTGAAGTCAAACCCGACTATGGATCCTTGCCCGGGATGACCATTCTTATTGCTGAAGATGATGCCGTCAGTGGTATTCTGCTTGAGAAAACACTGCAATCCGAAAGCATAACGATCCTTTCCGCCGGCAACGGTCAGGATGCGGTGGAGCTTGTAAAAGCACATCCTGAGATCAGGCTTGTGCTTATGGATATCAAAATGCCGGTTATGAACGGTTTTGATGCGACCAGGCTGATCAAGCAGTTTCGGCCCGGGTTGCCGGTTATTATGCAGAGTGCCTTTACCTCAGAATCGGAGAGGGGAAAAGCGGAGGAGGCCGGGTGTAACTCCTTTATCACCAAGCCGGTGAACAAAGAGCGGCTGCTTGAAATGATTCATGCCGTGCTGAATCGTCAGCAGGATAAACCATGAGATTTTCTGAAGAACAACCTTTTGTTGAAAAGACCTTATTCCATGTTCCGGCATGCATATAAAACGAACGGTTCTTATCTTTCCTGTGTTTATGGAGAGGCGGCAAGTATTGGCTTGTAAAACGGAGTGCCATTGCCAACAGTTACTGATAAATCCAAAACCATGACCCGGAAGACTCAAACCGTCAATCCCTATTACTCCCGGAGTGATACTTCGAAACTGAATGTACCGGATGCCGAGTGGAAAGAACTGCTCTCCGGGGCACTCTTTGAGGTTGCGCGAAAAGGAGCTACCGAGCAGCCATTTACCGGAAAGTACTGGGATAATGAAGAGTGCGGAACCTACTTCTGCGCCATGTGCGGTAACACCCTTTTCCGCTCCGAGGCCAAGTTCTCCAGTTCATCCGGCTGGCCGAGTTTTTTAAAAACCGTGAGATCAAACAGTGTCCGGTATCGCAAAGAGAGTTCATTGGAGATGGAAATACTCTGTGGCCGGTGCGGCTCACACCTCGGTCACCTTTTCGATGACGGCCCCCCCCCCATGGGCCGCCGTTTTTCCGTAAACTCCATTGTACTTGAATTTGAAGCGGACTCTCTGCAACTATAAAGAGCAGCCCTGAGCGCTCTTCTCTCCTCACTCCTTTGGCGGAAGCTCTTTTTTTACTGCCGCAATAAGTGCCTCAAGATCGCCGAGCCGGTCAATCTCATTTTTTGAGAGCAGAATCTCGAAACTGTCACTCTTTTTCAGAATGAGCGGGTATTCAAAGCTGCGACTATATTTTTTTTCAAATTCATCGCGGTGCAGGAACTCCACAGGAACACCGATCGAGATGCGGAACGCTCTCCACGCATCCTTCTCGGTAAACGGGCCATGGGTCAGTTTGCAGAGACTGCAATCGTAGGTTTCGGGGTTGAGGATCTTATGGCCCAGATCGATCAGAGAGCTGAGCGGATTGCTGTCGGTATTGTAGACAAAGATGAGCGTCATAAGGGTAGAGCTTTACCATCTGTTGGACCGGGAGTGGTGAAATTCCAGTGAGCTTTACAGTACATAAACACCCCTGCTTCTCAAGAGTTCCCTTGATGCCGCCCCCTTGTCAATCCAGCCTTCCTGCAGCCCTTTTGCGTGCCACTCTGTAGAGGTAGCCCCGGAGATCGTCTATTGCCGGTACGACGGCGAGCAGGACAAGGAGGAGTGCAAGGGGGACAGTCAGCGCATAGCCTATCGCCTTGAAGCCGAGAGCGCCAAAAAGTCCGCCCCCAAAGAAGGAGAGCGTCAGCGTCACAAGCACCCTCAGCCGGTCCCGGTCAGCCACAACATCCTCCTCTGCTTCAAGGGTGTGGCGGTTCCAGTAAAAGAGTTTGCCGAGTTCAATTCCCATATCGGTAATGATGCCGGTCAGGTGGGTGGTTCGAATCACCGCGTTCGAGAGTTTGGTGATGACGGCATTCTGCAGCCCCATCATGAAGCAGAGCAGCATCACCGTAACCGGTACAAATACGCCGTTGATTGTGGAGAGCTGAGCGCCAAGCAGGCCGAAGGAGAGCAGGAGAAGCGCTTCAAGCAGGAGTGGAAAAGCAAACTCGCTGTGCAGGTGCCGCCGCCGCGCAAAGTTGACCATGACGGCTGTTGTTGCCGCACCGGCGAGAAAGGAGGATACGCCGCCGAAAGCACCGAGCGCAAGATCACGGTTGCCGAGAACAATGTTGTCGGCCATTGATGAGACCATGCCGGTCATGTGCGAGGTGTAGAGCTTCACGGCCAGATAGGCACCGGCATTGGTTGCTCCGGCCACAAAGGCGAGCGCGAAGCCGAGATGACGGTTTGTTTCCGTCGAACGTTTGCGCCCCGACAGGCGTCTGGCATACTTTATAGGCATAGAGAGGAGCGGGTCAGGTTTCGTTTCACGGGGGTGTCTTTCGGCAGCTTCGTCCGAATGAGTATAATTAAAAAATGAGTGTTTCTCATAATTTGCGCCGATGAGCAGCTCTTTACTTCTGCGTTCTCATGCTTTCAGCTATCCTCTTTTTGTTTTATCCGGCCATGCAGTGCTCTGCGTTCCTCTCAACGCAAGTGACCGCTCGATTTGGCTGATTACATCTTGTTTGCTCCCTGTTTCGCCATTACTGCTCTTTTGTTGTATCTGGTGCCGGTTTAAAAACCGGAAAACGGGCAATTACGTGAAAATCGTAAACGTTATACCCGCAACGGTATAACGGAAGCCGTAAAAGATTATGTATGGTCACATGCTGAACCTTTTGATGGTCGTTTCAGGTTACGGTGCCGTTTTGCTATGAGCTGCCGGAGGCTGATCAGACGGCCAAAGAGTCAGGGAACCGGATGCGGAGTTTCAGGGTTGTTAGAAGTGGCCGATGGCAGTTCTTTTCCCATGAGATCAGATCATAATTGATGACCGATACCTATCATATGTTTGCGAGTGATGAACCGCCCGAAATTCAGGTTCACTCCCACGATCGCTATCACGCAGTTTTGAAGGCATGTGCTGTTTTACCTCCCATTTTAACTGCCATTGTACATCCGGTTGATGAGTTTGTGCTCGCCTCTCTTGTCAATGCAGCGAAGGAAAATCTTATTACCCCTCTTTTGATAGGCCCTGCTGCGCGCATCCGGGACGTTGCCGAAAGAGCAGCGCTTGATATTTCTTCATGGGATATTATTGATGTCAAACACAGTCATGCCGCTGCCGAAAAGGCGGTTGAGCTGGCCGGAGCAGGCAGTGTTGAGGCCATCATGAAAGGCTCGCTGCACACTGAAGAGCTGCTCTCCCCGGTTGTGGCATCTGCTTCAGGTCTGCGAACGGAAAGGCGCCTCTCTCACTCCTATGTGATGGATACGGCAGGCTATCACAAGTGGCTCATCATTACCGATGCAGTCGTCAATATTGCACCCGATCTTTCTGTCAAGGCCGATATCTGCCGGAATGCTGCTGACGTCTGGCGTGCCTTGAGTGATGAATCCCGTCTGCCGAAAATCGCAGTACTTGCTGCCGTTGAGCTTGTTAATCCAAAAATGCAGGCGACGCTTGATGCTGCGGCACTCTCTAAAATGGCTGAACGCGCTCAAATTACCGGATGCATTATCGATGGGCCGCTTGGTTTTGACAATGCCATCAGCAGAAGTGCTGCCGAAAAAAAAGGAATTGTTTCAGCTGTTGCCGGAGACCCGGATATTCTACTCGCTCCGGATATTGAGGCTGCCAACATCCTTGCAAAGCAGTTGACCTTCATCAATCGAGCAGATGCGGCAGGGATTGTCATGGGTGGGCGAGTGCCGATCATCCTTGCCAGCAGAGCTGACGGTCAGCGAACCCGGATACTCTCCTGCGCGCTTGCTGTTTTGGTGCTTGAGGCTCGTCGTAGCGGGCGAATAAAATGAGTACGGGCGGCCATTACCGAATTTATTGCCAGGAGCGTTATGCCTCCCGATAAAAAAATCCTGACATTCAACACCGGTTCGTCCAGCATCAAGTTTGCCCTCTATATGATCGGTAAAGAGGAGCAGCTTGTTTTTTCCGGTTCACTGACCAAAATCGGTCAGCCTGAGGGCCGCTGCCTGGTTAACGACCGGGAGGGAAAGATACTCGCAAATGAGCGAATTGTTGTGCCGGACCATGCTGCGGCATGCCGCTATCTTTTCTCATGGTTGGAGTCGGAGTTTGCGGATCGCAAACCCGATGCGGTTGGCCATCGGATGGTTCACGGCGGCCCTTTGTACTTTACGCCACAGCCTGTGACCCCGGAACTTCTCACATCTCTTGATGCTCTGAGTCCTTATGCTCCGCAGCATCTTCCACCTGCACTCGATGCGCTCAGGTGTGCGGTGAAGCTTTTTCCCGCCGCCTTTCAGGTAACCTGCTTTGATACCTCGTTTCATTCAGCCATGCCACCGATTGCAAAGCTCTATGCACTTCCTGAATCCATACGGAATCGAGGGGTTCAGCGCTACGGGTTTCATGGACTCTCCTACGAATACATCCTTGGAGAGCTTGTGCGGCTTGAAGGGCCAACGATCATGAAGGAGAGGATTATTATTGCCCATCTTGGTCATGGAGCAAGCATGGCGGCAGTAAAGGAGGGCAGGAGTATTGAGACAACAATGGGATTTTCTCCGGCAGGCGGACTTGTGATGAGTACTCGTACCGGTGATCTCGATCCCGGTGTGATTTTGTTTCTGCTCGAAGAGGGAGTGTTGAGTCCGCAAGAGATCAAAGTGATGGTTACCAGGCGCTCTGGACTGCTTGGCGTTTCAGCTCGATCAGGCGATATGCGTGAACTGCTTGCGGCTGAGCAGAGTGATTCGTCAGCACGTGATGCTGTTGAGCTATTCTGTTACCAGGCGCGTAAATATATCGGAGCACTCTCTGTTGTACTTGGAGGGCTCGACAGAGTGGTGTTCAGCGGCGGTATAGGGGAGAACTCCACTGAAATCAGGTATCGCCTCTGCCAGGGGCTGGAGTTTCTCGGCATCAGGGTTGATGGGCGTAAAAACAGGAACAATAAAGCCGACCTGACAGATGAAAACGGAACGGTTAAGATAAGCGTCATCAAAACCAATGAGGAGCTGATGATTGCCCGCCATACCATGACGCTGCTGCGAGCGATGCGGCCTGAACAACGGGGGTGAATGCGCCCTCTTTTTGAACGGGCGCGGGTGATTCCGGCGTTTACTGCGGCATGCAGCTGCTCTTCAGCGGTAGGTATCAATCAGGTTTTGAAATGCCTTCTCATCCGGTGGTTTCTGCTTGTAGAGCGGGGTTTTGCCAACGCCGATAAGATCTTCGTAAAGTTCCCGCCCTTCACTCCGGAAGAACACTCCCAGCGGAAGTTTGCCCGTCGCGGTTGCCAGCCCGAAGGCGGCAGCACGATCTGTGGCGTCGTGACTCTCCGGCAGGTAGACGGTATTCTCCTTGAACCACTGGTAGGTGTTCACTTTATTGAAGACAACGCAGGGCTGGAAAACGTCAACGAGAGAAAATCCCCTGAAAGAGATTGCCTGCATGATCAACTTTTTGGTCTCTTCAACATCTCCGGCATAAGCCCGGGCAATGAACGGTGCGTTGAGTGCCAGCGCCACAGCAAGGGGGTTGAAGGGCTCAAGCATGACACCCTCAACCTGAACCGGAGTTGTCATTCCCCGCTGCGAAGTCGGAGAGGCCTGGCCCTTGGTGAGACCGTAGACCATGTTGTTGTGGACAATGACGGTGATATCCATGTTTCTGCGTATGGCGTGGATGAAATGGTTCCCCCCCTCTCCATACATATCGCCATCACCCGACTCCACTACTACGACAAGGTTCCTGTTCGACAGCTTTATGCCAAGGGCAGCGGGAAGTGCGCGACCATGCAGACCGTTGAACATATGAGCATTGAGATACTGAGGTGCTTTGGCTGCCTGGCCAATCCCTGAGACCATCACAAGATTTTTCCGGTCAACGGCGAGCTCATGCAGGGCCATCTTCACGGCACTCTGCAGCATGTAGTTTCCGCACCCCGGACACCATGCGACATCAGTAGTCAGGGGCATATCGAAGCGGGTCGGTGTTTTAGTCATGATCGGGTTCATTTTTACTCTATTAAGGCTTTTATCGCTTCTGCAACCTCTTCCACACTGAATGGCTGGCCCGTGGCTTTAACGATCCGGTGCGAAATGGTTCTGCCTGTATGAAGTGAGAGAAGATCGGCAAACTGTCCGGTAGCATTGTTTTCCATGACCACGAGTTTTCTCTTTTCAAGCAGTGGTTTTATCTCCGGATTGAGCGGGTAGGGCTGAGCAAAGTGGAGCCCCGCAAGCTTTTTGTTCCCGATCAGAGCAAGTGCCTCTTCAAGCACACCCCGGTTTGAACCCCAGGCTATCACCACGGTTGATGCCTCGCTGAGGCTGCCGATAATGGTGGGCATCAGTGCTGCGTCAGAGAGCGCTTTTTTTCGTTTCAGCCGCTTTTCAACCATGCTCTGCCTCATTTCAAAGCTCTCCGTAATGAGGCCGCTTTCATCATGTTCATCGGAGTCAACGCGAACCAGACCATCGCCATACCCCGGAACACCGCGTGGACTCAGACCGTCATCAGTGAAAGCAAAACGCTGGTAACCAGCTTTGGTTTTTATGATTGAACTTTCGAACGGAAGCCTTTTAATGTACTTGCGCTCAATGGTGGTGATGGCATCGAGCAGGAACTGATCGGTGAGCACAAACACGGGAATCTGGAAGCGGTTGGCAAGCCTGAATGCATGTTGCATCGATTCAATGAGCTCTTCGAGCGTGCCGGGCGCAAGGATGGCCCTTGCGAAATCACCGTGGCCGGCATGCAGTGCAAGGTTGAGGTCACCCTGTTCCGTGCGGGTAGGCAGACCTGTTGCCGGTCCGGGCCGCTGGCCGATATGAATAACAATTGGTGTTTCGAGCATGCCTGCCAGGCTCACTCCTTCCTGCATCAGGTCAAACCCGCCCCCTGAGGTAGAGACAACAGCTCGTGCGCCGCCATAGGAGGCTCCAATCCCGGCATTGATTGCAGCAATTTCATCCTCCGCCTGATCAACTACGATGCCGAATGTTTTCGATTTAGCCGCAAGAAACGTGAGCAGTCCGGTTCCGGGAGACATCGGGTAGGAGCTTATAAAATTGCAGCCGGAAGCGATTGCGCCGATGCCGAGCGCCGTATTGCCGTCCATAAGCAGGCGCCCGGAACTTCCGGATGCTGCCGGCGAAGGAAGGAGAATCGCTTTGTCAGCAGCGGTCCGGCGTCCGAAATCGTAACCGAGCTTTGCCGCAATTCGGTTTTTCGAAACGGTATCTTCTCCCTTTGCGGCAAACTGTTCACCGAGGTAATCGGTAAAGCGTTCAATCGGGAGGCCGATAATGCCGGAGACGATTCCTGCCGCTACCGTATTTGAATAAACAGGGCTGCCGGTTTCAACGGCAAACTTCCTGAAGGGGGTATCGATGTAGTGCTCATCCCATCTTTCAGCGAACTGCGTTTTTTCAGCAAATAGCAGTGTCCCGCTCCTGATGCGGCTTTTCAGGTGTTCTACAGCGAGCGGGGAGAGGGCAAAAAGCATATCGATGCGTTCCAGATAGGCGCCTCGTTTTTTGTCTGTAATCCTGATTTCCGTGGTATTGCACCCCCCGCGGATTCGCGACATGTACTCTGTGCAGGAGAATACGCAGTAGCCACTTTTATGAAGAATCCGGAGCAGCGTTTCCGTAACGGTCTGAAGACCTTGTCCGGCCTCTCCGGCAAAGACCATGGAGATATCGTGCAGATAGTGGTGCATGGGAAGTTGTTTACATTTGACGGACACTCTACATATAACCATCAATCTGCCCAACAAGTGCCGACGGGCCGGGAGATATCATCTGAATTGCAAGAATGATGGTCTCGTGTTATCAGCGGGCACTCTCTCTCTCTCTGCTGCCTTTGCGAGGTTTGTTCCGTTACGCAGAGTTCTTCTCGATCTGAGGAATCAATGAGGGCTCTTTCTTGTTGTTATAAACATTCGATTATCATATAAGGAGCGGAATCTATGCGTGTGGTTATGCCGGCTGTTTTTTTCGGACATGGAAGCCCGATGAATGCATTGCAATCAAACAGATACACCCAAAGCTGGCGTCGTTTTGGTCGCTCAATAGCCCGTCCGGAGGCAATCCTTGCCATATCGGCACACTGGTATCTTCCGGGCAGTGCGGTGACCGCCGGTCGGTATCCCGAAACGATCCATGATTTCGGCGGCTTTCCACCTGAACTTTACAGCGTAACCTACCCTGCTCCGGGAAGTCCAGAACTTGCCCGGAGGGTTCAGGAGCTTCTTCGGCCCCTTGAGGTGCGTTCTGATGAGCGGCGAGGGCTGGATCATGGAACATGGTCCGTGCTTGCTCATCTTTTTCCCGATGCAGATATTCCGGTTGTGCAGCTCAGTATCGACAGTACCATGAGCCCGGAGTTTCATTATGAGACCGGGCGGAGGCTACAGCCGCTGCGCGAAGAGGGGGTTCTCGTTCTCGGCAGCGGCAATCTTGTGCATAACCTTGCAGCATATGCCTGGGACAATATTGCAGAGCCGCCGTTTGACTGGGCTGCCAGGTTTGAGCATAAAGCACGCAAACTCATCATTGAAGGTCGGGGGCGTGAGCTTGTTGATTACCGGGATATGGGTGAGGATGCCCGGCTTTCGGTTCCGACTCCTGAACACTTTTTGCCGCTGCTTTATATACTGGCTTTGCAGAGAGAGGATGAACCGCTCAGCTTTCCGGTTGAGGGGATTGAGGGCGGATCGCTCTCCATGCTCTCGGTCTCTGTCGGCCGATAAGCGGATTGATTTCAGAACCGGATTGCCGGATAACGTAAAATGAAGAGGACTATGAAGGAATACAAGATTGCGATGATTGTCGGAAGCCTCAGAAAGGACTCCTTCAACCGTCAGCTGGCCAGCGCGCTTGTCAGGCTTGCACCTCCGGAATTCACGTTCAGCGATGTCGGGATCGGCGATCTGCCGCTCTACAATCAGGATGATGATAACCGGCAGGCGGAATCCGTTTTGCGATTGAAACGTGAAATTGCAAATGCCGACGGCCTTCTCTTTGTGACACCCGAGTACAACCGCTCAATTCCCGGTGTGCTTAAAAACGCCCTTGACCATGCTTCGCGGCCCCATGGGCAAAGTTCATGGTCAGGCAAGCCTGCCGGTATGATTGGCATCTCTCCCGGTACCTCAGGCACGGCAATGGCTCAGCAGCATCTGCGCAACATTCTGGTGGCTCTCGATGTGCCGACACTCGCCCAGCCGGAAGCGTTCATTCAGACTAAGGATGGACTCTTTGATGAAAAGGGCAATATCGGAGAGGGAAGCCGGCAGTTTCTGCAGAGTTGGATGGATCGGTATGCAGCCTGGATAAAACTGCACCTGTCGCATTCATGAAAAAGGTTGCGTGCTTTTCGTTATCGAATGCGCTTGAAATAAGTGTAAATTACCCTTCAAGTCCGCAAGCTGCTCTTTTTTCTCTCAACCTAACCGTGCTCTGGTTATGCATAGAAAATCAGCTCTCCTGATCATGCTCTGGATGTTTCTTCTCTCTGCAGCAACCCTGCATGCACGACCAAAAGATTCAGACTCATACAGCGCGACCAGGGCATACTATCAGAGGCTGATAGCTCCGGCAAAGCCCGATATTGCCGGACTTCGGCTCTTCTTTACCCTTATGCCGAAAGGGGGCGATATTCATCAGCACTTCACCGGATCACTCTACGCAGAGAACTATCTGGAGTGGATACAAAAAGAGGGATGCTGGATCAGCAAGAGTGACTATTCGGTTATAACGCCAAAGGATACCGACAGGCTGAAAGACACGGTTTCAGTGAAAAACCTGAGGAGCAACAGGGCTATGTGCAGTGACTTCTTCACGCACTGGTCTGACAAGGATTATGCCAATCACTATCATGATCAGCTTCCTCCGGACGCCCAGTTTTTCAATACCTTCATCTACTTTTCGAAAATTTTCAACAGTAACCGGAACTACTACCGGGAGGGGCTGCTGAAGCTCAAGGAACGGGCGAAAAATGAGAACGTTCAGTACCTCGAAACCATGTTTGTCTCTCCAGGTTATCAGAAGCCCGATCCGGTGTTTGACGTTCGTGCCAGAAGCGGTGTGATCAATATTGATAACAAAGAGTTCCGGGCCCTGCTTGACGGCTTTTACACCGCAATCACTCAGGACACCCTGTTCTATGACAAGGTTCATCAGTATCGTGAACTCGTGGATTCAAGCAGCAAGGGTCTTGATGACGAGAACTTTACGCTCCGCTTTCAGAGCTATGTTTCCCGGAATTCCGCCCCCTCGGTCTTCTTCTCCGGCCTCTCTACTGCATTTTATGAAGCCAATAAAAACAACGGGGTTGTCGGTGTCAACATTGTCAGTGCCGAGAACGATCCGGTTGCTCTCGGTGACTACCGGCTGCACATGCAGATGTTCCGGTACCTGAAAGAGAAGTATCCCCATATCAGAACCTCCATGCATGCCGGAGAGCTGGCATCAGGCATGGTACCGCCCGAAGAGATGAAATACCATATCGCAGAGGCTGTTTCGGTTGCCGGAGCCGCCAGGATTGGCCATGGAGTTGATATTGCCTATGAAACCGAAGCCCTCTCTACCCTGAAGCGGATGAAGGAGGCGCGGATTCCGGTCGAGATCAACCTTACCAGTAATGAGTTTATTCTCGGCGTAAAGGATGAAGCGCATCCGATCAGGATTTACACCGGCAGCGGTGTACCGGTGGTGATCTCCTCTGACGATCCCGGTGTTTCACGCAACTCTTTGACAGAGGAGTATGTGCTGCTTGCCAGCCGCTACCGCTACTCCTATGACGAGGTAAAGCGGTTTGCCGCAAACAGTATCAGCTACTCTTTCCTGAAACAGGATGAGAAGGAGAGGGGGCTGCAGCTCCTGCAGAAAAAATTTGCAGGATTTGAGGAGAAGATTGCCGACTTTGCCCGCCGCAATTAAAGGGGCTTTTAGCTCGTCAACTATCAATTGCTGATAATTTCATTCAGCCCTTCGATAACCCGGATTAATTCCTCCGGCGAAAGGGTTCCTATTTTACTTCCGATTCTCTCCACAGACAAGGTTCTGATCTGGCTGATCTTGACCCATGATTTTTTAGGAAGTGCCGCTGACTCAACCGCCATGGTGAGCGGAAATCCGGCTTTTTGCGGCTGACTTGTCAGAGCTACGGCGATAACGGTGCCTGATCGTTCGTTAAAGACGTTATGGCTGAGCACCAGAACCGGCCGGAGGCCGGATTGTTCATTTCCCCGGGTTGGATTAAGCTCAGCCCATCGGATCTCACCTCTCAGTATTCCGGCCATTGTTCTGTCTCCAGACCTTCATCAGCCAGTTTTTTTTCTTCAACCGGGTCAAGTTTTGCGCACTCTTCAGCAAGCGCTCTTCGCTCAATGCGATCGATTTTTTCATAAATCGCCTGTTGTATCGCCTGGCTGCGATTTGCGAAAACACTTTTT
Organism: Candidatus Chlorobium masyuteum; assembly: GCF_011601315.1. Classification (NCBI taxonomy): domain Bacteria; kingdom Pseudomonadati; phylum Chlorobiota; class Chlorobiia; order Chlorobiales; family Chlorobiaceae; genus Chlorobium; species Candidatus Chlorobium masyuteum. Next base: position 131,906 of record NZ_JAAORA010000005.1, read on the forward strand.
TCTACAAGCCGGTCAATTTTGATTACTGCCTGAGCGTCTATGGTGACGGCAATCTTTGTTTTTCCCATCGCTGCACTTTTTGAGTGATTATCATACCTTTAATCATACTATTTTCCTGTTGCAAAAACAAGAAGGGATAGTTAGCTCCGGGCGTTTAGCTGCGGGTGTAGCTCTGAATTTTTACTTATATTTCAATTATTGATCACTCTTCCGGGAGGGCTCAAAAAATGAGGAGAGGGTGAGCAACAACTGAAAACTTATCGGATATGACTTTTACCGTCATCATAGTTCTGTTGTTTGCCGCCCTTTTTTGCGGCATGATGCTCAGCACTGAAATCGGGCGCCGTATCGGCCAGAGAACCCTCCGTTGCAACCCTGATGGTCTGGCAAAAGGGATCGGCCCGGTTGAAGGCGCGGTGTTCGGCCTGCTTGGACTGATTATCGCCTTTACCTTTGCCGGTGCCGAGTCGCGTTTTGAAAACCGCCGCCAACTGATCACCGAGGAGGCCAATGCGATTGGCACCGCATACCTCCGTATGGATCTGCTTTCCCCGGATGCTCAGCCGGAATTGAAGGATCTTTTCCGCCGCTACCTTGACACCCGACTGGCGGTGTACCGCAATGTGGAGGATGCTGCAGCGACGAAAGCCACCCTTGAAAAAAGTGCAGTGCTGCAGGCAGAGATATGGAAGAAGAGTGTAGCTGACTGCGAAAGGCCCGGGGCAGCAAAGCATGCAGGTATTCTTGCGCTGGCCTCATTGAACACCATGATCGACATAACAACCACCAGAGCTACATCGCAGATTGATCATCCCCCGATCGTTATTTTACTGCTCTTTTTTTCCTTGAGTCTCATCGGCTCCCTGCTCGTCGGCTACAATATGTCAGTCAACGAGAGGCGGCACTGGCTGCATCCTGTCGCCTTTGCCGCGATTATTTCACTCACGGTATTTGTGATCCTTGATCTCGAGTTTCCGCGCAGAGGCCTCGTTCGTGTTGATCTGGCCGACAAACCCCTTATCGAACTTCGCCAGAGTATACTGGAGAGCCAACAATCAAACCAGACAGCTCCATGAAGAGCAATAGCCAGACCGCTTTGGAGGTGGTACTGCGATTCCTCAACAGCTACTCGAAAGAGGATGTCGAGGCCTGCCTCTCGGCCTTCAGCACCACAAGAGAGCTGATGCTGCTCGGCACGAACGATAACGAAGTGTTCAGCTCACTTCAGAATATCCGCGATGCCTTCAGCCGCGACTTCGCCAGTATGTCGAATATCCGCTTTGGAGATATCCGCCACAGCCATGTCGAATCCGGCGATACGCTTGCCACTGTTCTGGTTGAACTGCCTATCACCTTTGAGACGGAAGGGAAGCAGGAGCAGACGCTCTTCCGCTACGCCCTCACCCTCGTCAGTGAAAACGGTAACTGGAAAATCTGTGCCGGCATGGCCAGCGTCCCCTTCAGTGCCGGAACCTACTCCTTCTGAACCGGAGCACCGGGCCGACCCGTTTTTCAGCTTCCGATCTCTTTGGAACTTGATGCTGTTCGCTCTTGAATGAAACGAACAGGTATGGTATACCAGTATCCCTTTCGGAGTATATTCCTGAAATATACCTTGCGGGTTATATTTGAATCTCTTTTCAAAGGGTTAAAATGGCCATGGCCAACCGGATTTCCGGCTCAGGTTGCCGATTCGATTTTTAAAGGCATGAAACAAAGCGCAGCACAACTTTCCTGACCGTCGGGAGGAGCCCCGGTTTCTGACAGTAGTGAACACCGTCCCGGATTGCGGCTTGTGCCCTCAGCTTCGTAGATTCATAGCTCCATGAATGACCGCAAGAATATCAATTTGATTCAGCTTGATGTAGTAGATGATACGGTAGGGACCTTCAATCACTTCTCTGACCTGCTCCAGATCATATTCAGGAACGCTTCTGCCTGAAAAGGGATATTCGGCTATCTGTTTTGATTTTCGCGTAAGGCGATCAACCATGCGACGGGCATAGTCGGCAGAGTCTTGAGCAATGAAATTATAGATGGCATCGAGATGACCTGCTGCGCGGTATCTGTCCAGTGGACTTTCATTCCTGCAAGCCGTATTTGCCTCTTATCTCTTTCACCTCTTTTGTCCGACCTGCCTTACTGTCAGCTAACCCGCGCTCAATTGCTTCCCGAACATATATTTCATGCATCAGGTCATCCCATGTCGCATTCGCAGGCATGAGATCAATCAGTTTATGGGCTTCCTCTTTTTTCATGAGCGTTGACATATTTCACCTCCTGTCTGTTTCTGAAAGAGCAGCCTGGACAGCAGTTGAGACATATTCAGATGAATCTGCTGATATTGGCCAATCCTGCGAATCTCCAACTGCTACAAATAATATACAATCGGTAAATTAAAATCCTTTTTGGCTCTGCAGGGCCGACCTGTTTTTCAGCTCCAGAAGAGTGGCATATTGGCTGCCGTTGCAGCCGATGAATGTTGTTCCGGAATTTGTTTTTTGAGCAGTCAGGATGTGGTGTTTTTTTATCTTAAATTGAATAAAAACAGTAAAATAATTAATAAAAAAACGTAAAATATGTTATATTCTGGTTAGGGGAAAACGCGTTTATTGTATTGGGCTGTTGTTTCCTGTTTATCTGATTTGTGTTGCTTCTGAACAACCTGATTTTACTGAAATGATCAACAGAATTGAGACCATGGCGGATGTTGCTTTTTTCACAAAAGCAATAATTGATGAAGGCGTGAACCTTCATCCTGATACTGATTTCAGGGAGTATGTTAACCTCGTTACCAATGAGAATACCTACTCCGAAACAGAGGCTGAAAAGCGTAACGAGCTTATGAGCCAGGCTTTTGATGTGTGTGAGAAAAACGGTGTTGAAATTTACGATTTCATGTTTGAAATATTTCTCAAGGAAACAGGCCTTGACCAGTTTATTCCTCTGCCTTCGGCAATCCTTCCGGATGATTATTTCTCTCAGGGTTAATAATGCCGGATCAGTGAATTGTGTGTTGTGAAGAACTTCTGAAACAGATGAAAGCAGGGAGGATGAGAGAGGAGCCTGTCGGCATGCGCTTGTTCAGGCCTCTGCCACCTTTTTTGAATGGATGGGCACCCCGTTGCGTTAAACTTGTCTCCGGCAAGGTGATTTCCTTCTAAATCCTCATCCGCTCCTCAAAATCCATCAGGGCTTGTTCACTGGTCTCTGCAAGTGAAGTGCAGGCCCGATCTCCATCCGACAACGTTTGAGTGAAATAACTGACAAAGAAAAAAGAAGTTGCGCTTGTATTGTCCGTATTTCATTCTGACCCCTTCATGGTTTTTATGTTGACATTTGACGGTTATTGTTTATTATTGCCATAATGTCAAAATATTTCCCGTGGAGGCGAGTATCATGAATACCACCCAGAGCTTTTCATTGTTACGCCAGCAGGCGGGTTTGTCGATTGACAAAATTGCTCACATTACCGGGTACAGCCAGCGAGAGGTCTATCGCTGGGAGAAAAACGAGATAGTCCCCAGAAAACTGGTGCTTGACCAGCTCACAAGGATTGCCCAGCCTTTATCAACCTACGGCAAAGAGTCTTCAACCTTTACCTTCATTGATCTTTTTGCCGGTATTGGAGGCATGCGAAAAGCTTTTGAAGAGCTTGGCGGCAGGTGTGTCTTTACGAGTGAGTGGGACAAATACTCCCGTCAGACCTATCAGGCGAATTTTTCGTGTGATCACGAGATTGGTGGTGACATTACCAAAATTGATGCCCGCGACATCCCGTCACATGATATTCTGGTTGCGGGTTTCCCCTGCCAGCCTTTTTCAATAGCCGGAGTCTCCAAAAAAAATGCTCTTGGCAGACCTCACGGTTTTGCAGACAAAACCCAGGGCACCCTCTTTTTTGATGTGGCGAGAATTATTGAGTATCATCGCCCGAAGGCGATCCTGCTTGAAAATGTCAAGAATCTTCAGCGGCATGACAAGGGGAAAACATTCGATATTATCAAGGAAACTCTTGCCGAACTGGGCTATTATTTTGACTGGAAAATTATTGATGCCGGAAACTGGGTTCCCCAGCATCGCGAGCGGATATTTATTGCAGGGTTCAGGGAGGATTGCGGATTCAGCTTTGAGCGGTTTGATCTGCCGCACGGCAGCGAGCGCCCGGTCATAGAAACCATATTGCATCCTGAAAACGGCCTGGAAGATGAGGAACCACCCTATACTGTCGGCCCATTGGCAAGAATATCCGACCGCTACACCCTTTCGGATCATCTCTGGGAGTACCTCCAGAAGTATGCTGAAAAACACCGGGCAAAAGGCAATGGTTTCGGATTCGGCCTTGTCGGCCCCCATGATGTAGCCAGAACACTTTCGGCTCGCTATTACAAGGATGGTTCCGAGATTCTGGTGAAGCAGGAGGGGAAAAATCCCCGAAGGCTGACACCGAGGGAGTGTTCACGGTTGATGGGTTTTGATACACTTGATGGTAACAGTTTTATAATTCCTGTTTCTGATACCCAGGCTTACCGGCAGTTCGGAAATGCTGTTGTTGTGCCTGTTGTCAGGGCTGTTGCACGGTATATGCTTGAATACCTGATTGAAGGTGTTTCATCCGACCAGTTGCGTTTTGACTTTGGTGTCCTGATGTCTGAAAAAGCTGTTCAGTATGGCTGATGTTGTTTCACCGGAAACACGAAGCCGAATGATGTCCGGCATCCGGGCAGCGAATACCATTCCTGAAATGAGGATACGCAGAGGCCTTCATGCACGGGGGTTCAGATTCAGGCTTCATTGCAGTTCATTGCCGGGCAAGCCTGATCTTGTTTTTTCGAAGTATCGTGCCGTTATTTTTGTTCATGGATGTTTCTGGCATGCCCATGAGTGTGCTCTTTTCAAATGGCCGAAAACAAGAGAGGAGTTCTGGAAAGGGAAGATCGGCAAAAACAGGACCCGTGACTATGCTGTCATGGATGAACTTGCACGGCAAAGCTGGAGAGTTCTGATTGTCTGGGAGTGTGCTCTAAAAGGCAAGGGGCGCAGGCCGGTTGATGAGGTTGTTGATTCCTGTGCAGCATGGCTGCATTCAAACTCGACAAAACATGAAATCAGAGGGCAACATGAGATTATCGACATTGCAATCGATCATGCGAAACAAGGGTTGCCGGACGATCTACGCGAAGGTCCTCGCAGCAAATGACAACCGGAAGCAACAGGTCTATTTTGGCGGTGATTTCCAGGCTATCAACATTATTCCCTTTGCAACAATAGCTCCAGATCCAGCCAAGCCTCATATATTCAAGGCACCACTCGATTACTGGTGGCTTTCCGATGACGGAAGTTTACACAATGCTCCCCGAGCCCAACTTATACTCTATCCCCAATATCCGGAAGTAAGATTTTCCGGCTTCCTCCAGGGCTGTTCTGCCGCCCCCTCAGAGCTTATGGACGAGCGCCTGAGACTGGCCGGGCGCATCCTTTTTCTGGGGATATCTCCCGACGGCAGAATTATCGGTTATCTGTGTCACCCGGAGAGTGAACTTGCAAGGGAGTTTGCTTCTCTCGGAGAGCTGCCCCGAAGCGGAGTTTTTCTTGAACCCGGTACAGGAGCCGGAGTCCTTGATGAAAGATCGTTACTCATCGGGAAATTGAGAGAGATCCATCAGAAAGGCTGGATCCGGTCAAGAAAACTGGGCAGCAACGGTATTATCCTGCCCTGCGAAGCTCCAAATTGTGGCGGGATGACACTCGAAGCAGAACTGGATATCATTCCCAACAGCCGTTCTGAACCGGACTATCTTGGCTACGAAGTAAAGCAGTACAGTGTCACCAACTTTCAGAAGATAAACGGTGGAGTACTGACTCTCATGACCCCCGAACCGACGGGTGGTTACTACCGGAGTGCCGGTATTGAAGCGTTCATCAGGAAATTCGGATATCCCGATATGACCGGTGCCGCTGATCGTGGAGACAGGCTGAATTTCGGGGGAGTTCACAAAGTGGGGGAGTATCACCGTCTGACAAACCTTCAGATTGTGTTGAAGGGGTTTGACGCCATCAAGGGAAAGATCATCGATGCAACGGGTGGAATATCGCTGATGAACAGTGAGGGTGAAGAGGCAGCGGTATGGGGATATGCTGAAATTATGGCCAAATGGAACCGGAAGCACAACAAGGCTGTCTACATCCCGAGCCAGTGTTTACAGTCACCCGAACGGCAATACTGGTACGGCAACCTGATCCGTATCGGCACAGGAACTGATTTTTTGAAGTACCTGCAGGCTATGGCCGAAGGGAAGGTCTACTACGATCCGGGTATCAAACTTGAGAATGCATCAACCACTCCACGCACCAAACAGCGAAGCCAGTTTCGCATAAAATCATCCAATCTCCCTGCACTCTACCACAGCATGGATATTGTCGATTTGAATGAAGGATAGTTCGGATAGCATCGTTTTCTCACATTAAAGGTCATGCAGGAACCTCGAAAAAGCTTTTGAATCAGGGCCGTTGCCACCCCGCCGGAGGCTACAATCAATTCGTCAGTTCAAGAGGGGATAAATCCGCTGTTTCTTCTGAAAATTGCTATACTTTTGAAAAGTGCCGGTGATCTGGGCGATGCACCCAGATTACCGGTAACAGGTTTGATGGAATATTGTTAAGTAATTGAATAATTTGAAGACCAAGCACACAATAATAGATGGCGACAGTCGCGAGATGAATCTTGTTGGCGACAAGTCGGTTCACCTTGTGATCACCTCACCGCCATACTGGCAGCTCAAGGACTATGGCACGGACGCACAGATCGGTTTTCATGATAGTTACGAGAGCTATATCAACAATCTGAATCTTGTCTGGAAGGAGTGTGAGCGGGTGCTCTATCCGGGATGTCGTCTCTGCATCAACATCGGAGACCAGTTTGCCCGTTCGGTCTACTACGGCAGGTACAAGGTTATTCCGATCCGGACGGAGATTATAAAGTTCTGTGAGACTATCGGTCTGGACTACATGGGTGCGGTAATCTGGCAGAAGGTAACAACGACCAATACTACCGGTGGAGCTTCAATTATGGGGAGCTTTCCTTATCCGCGTAACGGTATTCTCAAACTTGACTATGAGTTCATCCTGATTTTTAAAAAACCGGGAGATGCTCCAAAGCCGACCAAAGAACAGAAAGAGCACTCGGCAATGACCACGGAGGAGTGGAACACCTATTTTTCAGGCCACTGGAACTTTGCCGGAGCAAAACAGGATGGTCACATTGCCATGTTTCCGGAAGAGCTTCCTCATCGTCTCATTAAAATGTTTGCTTTTCAGGACGATACGGTGCTTGACCCGTTTATGGGAAGTGGCACTACAGCTCTCGCTGCAAAAAATCTTGACCGAAACTCTATCGGGTATGAAATCAACCCCGAGTTTATCGAGATAGCCAAAACAAAGCTCAACAGCAACCAGCAGGATTTTGCCGGGACAGTATATGAGTTTCTGAATGACACGGTAACGGGTGACTTTGCCTCTGCGATTGAACAACTGCCTTACCGGTTTACTGACCCTCACAAGCTCGATAAAAAACTGGATCCGCGAAAACTCACCTTTGGTTCACGGATTGATAATACTGGTTCAGCACAGCGGGAAGAGCTGTTTACGGTCAGGGAGATTCTCAGCCCCGAGAAGGTGCGCTTATCCAACGGGTTGACGGTGAAACTGATTGGTATCAAGCAAGAGCCCTTTATGCACGACCGTGCTGTCGGCTATCTGGTTGAAAAAATTCAGGGAAAGCGGATATTCATGAAGTATGACCGGATGAAATACGACAGCGAGAATAACCTTCTCTGTTATCTCTACCTTGAAAATAAGACTTTCGTCAATGCGCATCTGATCAAAAGCAGGCTGGTCGGTATTGACAGCAGCTATGATTACAAGCAGAAGGAGAAATTTCTAACCCTGTCAGAACAACTCAATGGCTAAAGAGTGGATACTGAACAGCGCAATGAACCGCTTTCAGCTTAATTTCAAGCGAAACGTCGGACCAACTTCCGAGTCTATCAGAACGTGCGCACCCAAATCAGTCGAGGAGTGGCGAGAGTATTACTATGCCCATGTCAAGCCCGAAGAGCATATTGTTGATCTCGGGAAAAAACTCTACGTCAAGATAACCGAGGTGATTGCTGCGGAGGTTGAGGCGGTATCAGAAGAGGATTGCATCACCTACATGAAGCAGCTTGTCATTGACCGGACGTTTGATGGTTACATGACTGAAATCAAAACGGTTTATGGTCAACTGGAGCGCCAGCTCGGAGTGAAAATAGAACCGGCTTCTGACGAGTGGGACAGGTTGTTCAATGTTGACTTTTACATCAAGGCAGGGGAGAAGTTTATCGGACTCCAGATCAAGCCAATCTCGTTCAGTGGAGGAACACAGCTTCCCGAAATTTTCAAGGAAAAATCAATTCAGTCAGAGACTCACCAGCGATTCACCGAGAAGTTTGGCGGGAAGGTATTCTATATCTACTCGTATAAAAGCGGTGAGAAAAAAGAGATCTACAACAAGGATGTTATCGATGAAATCAAGGCTGAGATGAGCAGGCTTGGATTGGTATGATGTTCTCATTTTTCTGTGTCAGCATTCTCGCCTATTGAACAACATCCAGTAATCTGCTTGAATACCCAGAGAGTTGCCGTGTACTTCAGCTCCAGAGGAGCGGCATCTTGGTAGCCGCAGTAAGTCGATGAATACCCCCTCCTATTTTTCCCGCTTCAGCATATGCAGACATCTTCATCTTTAAACCAACCATCCCAAGTCTGATACAGCCTGATATTATGGCAAGATCGCTATAGAATACATGGTATGTTTCGGCAGGGGAGATGCCAGCGCACAGCTCAGATGCAGAGGGAGCTGTTGAGGTAACTGTCAATGAAGATGGCGGTTATGAAGCGACCATTTTAACGAATATTTTCAAAAAGAGACTTTTCTCATGCTTTTGCTGATAAATCGCAGGAAATCTGTGTGTTACAAGGCTATTATTTTGCTTTGCTGCTTGTAATGAAGTGAATAAGTCAGTAATATCCTTTTAATGCCTAGTGATTATGGGTTAAAGCCCATCGGATGTGAGTCACATTCCGCCTTATTTTTTTAGCTTACTGGCGAGGCCTCTCTAACAGGAACGCGCTGGTCAGCGTGTTCCTGTTAGAGAGGCCTCGCCTTGCTTAAAGTAGGCTATTTTTTATATGTTAAGAGAGATTAAAACCAAGAAGTTGTTACAAGAGAATCTCAGTTCTCTTGTTTTTGCATTTAACAATACGAGGGTTTTTCATCCTGTTAATGTTTCTAAATTTGTGTTTTTATGTGGGGCAAATCAATCGAAAAATATAATATCCGAAAGACGTAAGGCTCTTCTCGAATTTGCTAGTAAAAAATTACCGCATACTCAGTTTTTTCTCGCCGAAAAAGTATTTAATACGCTTAAAAACGAAGAACATAAGGGAAATGTTCTTGAGATTGAAAACCTGATATCAGCTTTTTCAGATTATATAATTATTATTCTTGAAAGTCGAAGCGCCTTTGCAGAACTTGGCGCTTTTGCTAATAAAGTCCTTTGCGGTAAATTAATTGTTATTAATGATTTGAAGTTTAAAAATGAAGAATCATTTATCAATGAAGGCCCTATAAAATTTATTGAAGAGTACTCTGGAGCAGATCATGTTATATACTACAAAATGAAAGATGATGGCGTTCATAGTTTAGATGCGATAGGCGACATATATAACGAAATATATGAGTTTTTAAAAGATCCGATTAAGAGCGTAAATACTCCAGTTAATCTTGATGCATGTAATCCCGCTTTGTGTTTTAACAAAGATTCCGCAATGTTTCTTCATGATCTTATTTACATCTCAGGGCCAGTTCAACATAAGGAATTGATCGAAATACTGATATTGCTTTTCGGTAAGCAAAATTTTAATAAAGTAAAGCATTTGTTGGCTATTCTGTCATCGTTTGGTTCTGTTGAAAGAAGTTCAAGTGGTTTGTATCGAAGTAAAATAAATGATACATATTACAAATATAACTTTGACTTAAACAAGATTATTTCGTCTTTTAGAAACTATATGCTCAAATATTATCCTGAGAGGATATATGCATATTCGTGATGCTATCGCTATAGATCTTAGTGTTCCCGTGTCTATAGTGGACGAGGCATTGAAAGAGTCTCGCATTTATGTTAAAAAATTCACTTTGCCTAAGAAGAGTGGTGGTTCAAGAGAAATATTTCATCCCTCCAAGAAGTTAAAAACCGTACAGTATTGGTTGATTTTCAATATTTTAAGCAAATTACCAATACATAGTTCAGCAGTTGCATATCGAGATGGAATTTCAATATTAAATAATGCAAAAAAACATTGCCATAATCGTTTTTTTCTTAAACTTGATCTTAAGGAATTTTTCCACAGTATTGTTTTTAGTGATTTGTTGCCGTTAATTGAGGATTGGTATCAAAATATCAGTGTTGATTGGGTTTTTGGACCCGAAGAAAAAGATTTGATAAGAAAATCTTGTTTTTATAAAGAAGATCGACTTGCTATTGGATACCCTTCATCACCAGTGATTAGCAATGTTGTTATGTATCAGTTTGATCTTAATGTTGAGAGTCTTGTGTCTTCGGGACGTTTTGGAGATGTTTGTTATACTAGGTACGCTGATGATCTCATATTTTCTACGGATAAAAAAGGTGGCTGTAAGGTTTTGTTGAGGGAAATATCCGATTTAATTGGACGTCATAAATCTCCCGATATTACTTTAAACTCCGCCAAGACCAGACTTGGCAGTAGTACTGGTGGCACAGCTTCAGTTACCGGATTAAAGGTTTGCAATAATGGATATATTACAGTTCATAGAAAACAAAAAGATCATATTAGACTATTATTGAGTTTATATGCTAAGGGTGAATTGAAACCTGATGAATATCGATCTTTATTGGGCCATTTGGCATATTGTCATTATGTTGCTCCTTCTTTTTATTCCAGATTAGCACAAAAATATTTTAAAGAAATTCATGAACTCCGTGCCAGCGTATTCTGAATGGATGCTGGCGGTTATGGTCATAATTTTCTGTATTTACTTTCATTTTCCACCTGCTCAAATAAGGTATTGCTTTTGCGTGGTTATATCTGATTCCACCGGTATTCTCTCTCCACCACCATCCTACGGGACGACATTCATTCCGTTCAGTTACGCGAGTTAACCCCTGCCGGGTCATGACTCAGGATATCCTCGGGGTCGGCATGATATAAATGTATTCCTCTTCAATTCCCGGTTATTATTTGCAGGCGATTACCCTGTGTGCACATGAGTCGAAGTCATAGCAGTGTTAAGCGAAAGCGTCAACCCTCGTGATTATTGGTTCCGGATGAAGGTCAGGGTAAAGAGTGAAGATGGCCTTGAGTTGTCGACACTTTGTCGACAACTGAAATTGAAATCTGCTGACGGGAAAATGTGTGCTTTAATGGAATAAACTTCGAACACATTTTTACATTGTATTTGCAGAACGAATGATGAGGTGTTGACGGTTCAACGTTTACCGGAAAACGTGTTCGAAATTGCTGGAATCACCAGTGCTATCGTATAAAACACAGAAAAGAGGCATACCGATGATTACCGCCAGAAAAATTATGCGCCTTAACCCTCAAATCATAGAAAAAGGGGGGAAAAAAGAGTTTGTTGTTTTGCCCTATGAAGAATATCAGGCAATAGAAGAGCTGATGGAAGATTATATGGATCTGATTGATCTTCGGGAAGCAAAAGCCGAAGGGCATGATCAATCATCTGTGCCACTTGATGAGGTGATCAAAGAGCTGAAAAAAGGCTGATATGCGATGAGCAAATCATTCTCAAACAGCTATCGGATATCATCAACCTTGTACCTGCCTCTGTGCCCAGCGTGAAGACTTTTCTAAAGTTACGGTTCAATCGGAGGGGGATTTCCCGAGCCAGGTGTTACGATTGCCGGGTAGCGCTCGGCTGATTCTCATTCGAATCTTTTTCGAAGTTCGGATTTCGCTTGATGCCATTCCACAATCTGCTCTTGGCCTGCGCTCAATCGATGTTCAGTTTTCCGCAAAGCGTTATTGTGCCAGTCTGGAGCTTCTAATGACTCTTTTTCATGCGTCAGATCTTCCCATATGGCTTCCATGACTCTCGGTTTTTCTGCCCGCGAAAGATGAATATTGTGGGACGACACTCATTCCTGTCAGTTACGCGAAACCCCTTACCTGCCATTTTTTCGAAAATCGAAAACGCCTCGTTATTAAGCTCTAATGCCTTCTGAACTATTTGCCGGAGAGGAGCTGATTCCGGTTGCTGTTTTGTTTGAAAAAGGCTACTGGCCGACTGTTTTATGCTGTTTTACCTGGAAGGGAAAACGTCGTTGAAGAATGTATCCTTGTCGAGAGTATCCTGCCAGTTGCGATGGCGTTTTACGCTTTCAAGCTTCTCTTCCTTAGGCAGAGACAAATATCTGACAGCATTGGCATAGCCAAGTTCCTTGAAAAGAATTTCAGTGACCTTTTTGATCAGATCTTTATCGGGCATTAATTTTGTGATGCTCATAACAGTTCCTCCTTTTCGCAAAACGCTACTGGATTACCTACCCAGATTGCCGGGGTAATGGTTTTGCTTTTCTTTGCAAATTTATCGTCACAGGTAATCAATTCCGCTTGAAATGACTCGGAATACGCCAGATGAGCTGCATCAGCAATTCCAAGGCCTTTGCTTACAAAGAATTCAGCCCGATTCCTGGTCAAAAGAGTATTGTGCTCTGAACGGCTTTGAGTTTTCGCTATCAAATAGAGTAACTCTGCTCGTTCAACTTCATTCGCTGTTGCTTCAATTTCTTTCAAATGGACAGGTGACCAAACAAGTTGAAATTTACTTTTCTCCACAGCCGACAAAATTAAGTGAACAGCCGAGGTTTCCATACGGACTCTCAAGTAGGTCTGGTCGTCGTAAGGCCTACAAAGGGTACAGACGTCAAGGTATATCTTTCTCGGCATCGCGTTCCTTTCTTGTAAATATATTCAGAGTTATCACAAATGACAATCATTATTCCGGGTTGCGGGGCGCTATCGACTAACTTGAGGTGATTAAAGAGCTAAAAAAAGGCTGATACAGGAAGATGAACTCAGGTGCACCAAATGGATTCTATCCCCAAGATGGAGGCCATCGCTGACGGAGGCAAATCCGAAAATGGTTATTTCGTTATTGACGGCTAAGACTGTTCAACTTTGCGCATCTGGGTTGCAAAGGTTTCGACGTGTTCATCCCATGCGTAGAGCAAGTCAGGGTCAAAGTCCGCTCCATTTGGCCATACGATTGTTCCTGCTTCATCGTCAACAATCGCTTGTCTGAAAAAGTCATGATTGCGTAGCGGTTCATAGAGTTCACCATACAAAACAGGTTCCAGATTGATTTCCTTTACCGTACCATTATCGAAATGGATACGCAATGAACAGTGGTCGAGAATATCAATGGCCAGGACCTTTATAAATTTATGTTGCATCGTGCGATATCGTGTTGAATTAACGGAGCGGCTCTATTTTGACCGGGGCCTTTCCATCCTGTAACAGATCCCAGTCGGTCAAAAGTTCAAACTGATGAATCTCAGCCCAGACCCGGGAAAATTGTGGGACGACATTCATTCCACTCAGTTACGCCAGTTAACCCCGGAGGGTCGTGACCCGGCACTCAAACGACCAACGCAGGTTGCAGTATGGGATGAGGGGAGTTATCCGGAATTGGGCTATATTGCTGAGAATTTGTACACTATAGTGATACTTAAAGAGAGATAATCATGATTGCAATAAGTACTACAGAGTTGAGGCGTAACCTCCGGAAATACCTTGATATCGCAAATAAGGAACGGGTAATTATCCAGTGCGGGAAGAGCGAAACCTATGAAATTATCCCTGCCCGTAAAATGAGCGATACCGACCGTTATTTTTCGGATCCCAAGGTTGTTGAGCATTTACAGCGCTCTCTTCAGCAGGTAGAAGAGGGTAAAACTATGGTGCTCAAAAAATCAGATATCAAAAATCTTCTACAATCGTAACAGTCCACCTTCTTTCTGTTTACGGCCATTATGACGACCGATAACATAATAACCCATGTACCTACTCTTTGATACGGAATCAACGGGTCTGCCGCGAAACTGGAAGACTCCGGTGACGGACCTGAACAACTGGCCGAGGCTTGTGCAGTTGGCTTATCTCTCTTTTGATGGAGACGGCAATCAAACCGGATCGGGGAACTATATCGTCAAGCCGGAAGGGTTTTCTATTCCGCCGGAGGCTTCCGCAATTCACGGGATAACGACCTCGCAGGCATTGGCTGAAGGGCTGGAGCTGAAGCGTGTGATGGAGGAGTTTTATTCCGAGGTTGAGAGGGCGGAGTGGATTGTGGCTCACAACATGAGCTTTGACGAAAAGATTCTCGGGGCTGAGTTCCTGCGGCTCGGTATGCCGAACATCATGCCCGCGAAGAAGAAGATCTGCACCATGCAGGAATCGGTCGATTTCTGTGCCATCAAAAATTCTTACGGAAACAAGTGGCCCAAACTCTCCGAACTCCATCAGAAGCTCTTCAACTGCGATTTTCAGGAGTCCCATAACGCATCGGTTGACGTAGCCGTCACCGCCAAATGCTTTTGGGAACTCAAACTCCTCGGCGTTATCTAAGCATTCTCTCCCCGGTGAGGGACGATATTTACCGAATTATTCAAAGGGCGAACAACGGCGATAACTGCCCGCCTAAGCTCATAACCTTAATGGATTGATTAAACGCAAGCGGCCAATCATAAAAGAGCTGCACTTCATGATTGGCCGTTGAAGGAAATAACCCGCTTACTTTTTGACGCTCGTCAGGGTTTCTGTGGCCAATTGCGTTATCGTTCCGTCAGGCAAATAACGATAAAGAGTGACAGATTCGGCTGAAATACCGCTTTTCCCGGGTGTTACAACCACAAAAGTCATGATCGGGATATCGTTTTTATCGACCTTGCTGTCAATCCATGTTCCGGAATTGGCGTAAATCTTTTTTGCTTCCTTGTCATTCTCCTTGTCCTTTTGGAAGGGAATAATTTTTGCATCGTGAGTGTGTCCAAAGATGACAATGCGCTTGTCAGAACCTGAATTGGTAAAGTATTGAATTCTTGCCTGGTCATCCGTCTCACTGTTTGAATCGGCCTTTGTGATTGCTGTATCTACCGGTATATGAATAGCCACATTGTTGTGCGTCTGCCTGTCTTCCCATATTTTTTTCGTTGCAATTCTCTTGAACAACGTGACATCGATAACGCCTTTTTTCACCTGAGGCACGAGGTCGTTGATTGAATAGTTTAACGTATAGCCGTCAATGTTGGTTTTTATGATCTTGTCATTCAAACCCTCTTTTATCGGGAACATCTTCATGAGATTGTACCATTGCTGCCAGTATTCATACATCAGAGTTGGCTGGCTGCCGGGAGGTATTATCGGCAGGATTCCGCCCGGAGGCTTTGGCTTGCCTTCTTTCACTGATTGCGTCGCAATGCGAGTAAAAAAATAGCCCGGAGGCAATATGGAGCCCTTTGCAATGGCCCGGTTTGAGAAGGGGTCAGGTGCACAGAAAAAATTGTAACGATGCCCGTGTTCGATAACTATCCCGGGGTGTCCGAGGGGAGAGTATGAACCCAGACCCTGAACATCCCTTGCCTGCGTTATTCCCGGCAGGATACTCTGAACATCGCCGGCTGTAATCAGCAGATCGTGATTTCCCGGCACATAGGTAACCTTGATCCTGCGCTCGTTGATAATCTGCTGAAAAGCATTGATCACCGGTTGATTGTTGTGTGCCAGGGCAGTGACAAAATTACGCTGAGTTCCCCCCCTGAACGTTTCAACATCTGCGGGAATGAACCATTCATCAATAAGATCTCCGGCTATGACCAGCTCCCTTACAGCGGGAGATTGCCGGACCTGGTTCAGAAAGCGGACGAGGGGCTGACGGTTTTTGTTACACTCGGCATAGCTGTCATCGATACCTAAATGGATGTCGCTGATGCAGACGATCTGGCCTTTCTGATTGTACGGGTTGGGAATTACTGTTGTTGCATGCTTAAGGGGCGTTCCATTGCCTTTAACCGAATTTTCAGCGGCCTTAACCTCAAGCCAGCTGCAGCAGCTGAGAATGGCGGTAAACGCGATGAGGAAAAGCCTTACGGGTGATTTTTTCATGGTTAAGCGTTTATGGTTGGTTTATTGCGCCGCTTCTCTCTCCCTGCACCAAAAAATCCTGAGCTCTCTGGCGCAGGGGAGAGGTTATTCATTACAGTCGGAGAAATGCCGCAGCATTATCTCCTGCCATGCGGGAGTTAATGCCGGTATAATGGTTGAAGTACTCCTCAAGTCTCTCATTTGTCATGATGATCATAACAAAATCAGTGCCGAACATAAGGCGCTCCTCAACAATCGGGTGTTGTTTGATTATGGCCTCGATCTCCTGAAGCGAAACATCGGGGCAGTAGGCTATGTCGGCGTAAACGTTCTCGAATCGCTCCATCAGGCTGATGATCTCTGCTGTCCAGTTATCCGGAGCTGATGAGCCCCGGGCGGCGGCACAGGCTTTGATATGATCCGATCCGCCGAAATGGGCGAAATTGATGCGCAATTTGCTGAACTCGCTGTTTTCAAGCACTTCAAGCCAGTTTTGCGGTCTGGCAAAAAAGAGACTTTGAGCGGTATCTCCCTCATGAACCCGCTTAACTGTTGTTTCGTCAAATAGTACGTTCACCACAGTTCCGTCTCTCTTCCGGCTCAGGGTGCTGATTGTGCCGCACTTTGACTGGAACCCACCCGGGGAGGTGTGGCAGGTAATGGGGATATCGTGCTCAATGCAGAGTTTGTAGACAGGATAGAGGTCGGGATGGGAGGGGAGGTATCCGAGAGGACAGTAGAGTTTTACTCCCTGGAATTTACCATCGATTACCTGCTCTTTTACAAGCTGCTCGATTCCGATACGCCGAGGGTCAACGGCCAGAAACGGGAAAACGGTTTCAGGGCTCTTTTTTTTAAGATCCATCAGGGCTTTCAGGTGTTTGCGATACCCCCTCGTCATCTGGACATCGCTGCGGGCAGTCAGCCCTCTCGTTTTGGGCTCTTCACCGGTACCGGATTTAAACTCTCTGATTACGCGGTCAAGCTCCGCAGCAACAGGGGCTGTGCTTGTTGCTTTCAGATCAAGAGCGCGCTCGTTCCGGGAAACCCGCTCTGCACAGGCACGGAGAACCTTTTGTTTCATCTCCTCCGCAAATTCATCAAATGAGTACTGTTCCTGCTCGGCGATCAGCGACGGGGAAAAAGCCGCCCTCTTTTTTTCTGCGGGCAATTTCAGGAGTTTTGATTTCTGCTTACAAGAGGTGCCGTTATCAAACATAAAAAAAATGTCCATCATCAGCGGCGCGGTAATCAACGGCCTGGAGGGTTTCCACTGACTCGCGGTATAGCAGTGCTGTTCATAGTTGTAATTCTCTTCAGGGCTTCTGATGATGGCTGCAAACAATGAGGCGACGTAGTTGATGAGCTTTTCCAGCTCTGGAGGGATGATATTAAGGGCTTTCAGTCTGAGCTGTTCATCCTGTTTATATGGGTAATGGTCATGCAGCCATCTCCATCCGATTTCGAGAAGTTCTTCGAAGGCAAAAGCACCGTTAAAAAAATGGCAGTGAACATCAACGTTTCCGGTCTGCATACTTGCCGCCTTAATGATTCAGTGTGTTGATGGATGTGCTCATATCCGCCTTTGTCCGGGCGAGCCGGATTGCATTCGAGGGGCATGGCGTGTCAAGAGAACAGCTCCGTTCCTGTACATGAAATGCAACACTCAGAAAGCCTTTTCTTCCGGCTTACTACTACAAAATATGTAATTGGTCTGTTTTGCGGAAGTATAAATTCTGTATATGCGCTTCACCTTACCCGTTTATACACTCTATTTACGTTTGCCTGACGATTTTCTCCCCCCGGTTTGATTTTTGTGCATTTTTTAGTCTCCCGTTAATCCCCTCTTAATCTGGCGGTTTTAAATTGTTAACAGTTGAAAGATGATCTATGCTGTGACAGACGAATGAATACGAGCGGAATTGATGAACATCCGGGGGGTTTTGTTTTTTTCGACAGTGTCGGCACAACGCGGAATAAACAGAACCCCCTATTTTTTGCAAGAGAATCATGAAAAAAATAGGGGAGGAGTGATGATGAAGAGGGTAATAAGAGCTGTTGCGTTGCTTTTTGCCTGTATCGGGTTTGCCCGGCAGGCAGAGGCTCAGGAGATGACCCTGGCGATGTTATCGTCGAAATATAACCTTCCACAAGGTCAGGAGACCTACAACCGGGCTTGTGGAGTCTGTCATGATAACGGTGTGATGAATGCACCGAAAGTTTGCAACGTAGCTGATTGGCAGCCACGGATGGCGCAGGGTATGCAGGCGCTCATCAATCATGCTATTGATGGCATCAATACTATGCCTGCAAAGGGGGGAATGGAATCACTGACTCTTGCCCAGTGTTCCGATGCTGTTGCTTATATGATGTCACTGTGTGATATAACAGTGGCCAAAAAATAGCAAAGTATCTTGCTCGGCTCAGTTCCCTGGAGGTTTTACCGCCGTGAAAAGACAAAGGCTTTTCACGGCTTTTTTGTTTCTACTGCAGAGCCCTGATTTTGTCAAAAACCGGTTTATGCGGGTGATTGAGCAGCTCCTCTTCATTTTCGGGCAGGGTGACATGCTTTGCTACGATTTCAAGCATGCGTTTGTCGAGATGCTGTGCGATGTCGAGCATGCGGTCGAGCCGGTTTTTGAGTTCGCTGAGAATGAACTTCTCGGCACTGTTTTTTTTCATTTTCTCAAGAATCTGAGCCATAACCGGAGCTTCAAGATGAAGTGAAACCTCATTGAAGTACTCTATCGGAAGGTCATTGGCATAGCCAACGGCCTGATCAACTCCCATCTTGCCGCATACACCGGCGGCTATCCGCGGTTTGATATGATCGACCATCAGTGGAATGACGACAAAATTCGGGATATACTTGACGATCATCCCTATGGCGTTATAGAGCTCCTCAAATCCGTCGGTCTTGTGGCTGACCAGCGTCTCAGCCCAGGAGAGTATCTGCTGCTGCTGGCTGAACGGAAGCTGGCGCAGTACCTCCGGTACGGGAATATTGGTCCAGGCCAGCGATTTTTCCAGTTCACTCATAGTGGTTCAATTCTTGCTTAGTGGAGGTCTGTGGAATGTCTTGTGTATTGCGAAGTTGATAAAAAAAACAGAGAACAGGAAACAGGAAAATCAGGGATGGTTATCCTCCATCAGCTTAAGGCTGCCAGGGCGGGAGGAAGGGGTAGAATTACATGGAAACAAAACTGAAAGCATTGGTTATATTCCACCCTTTGCAAGATAATAAGGCGACACTATACAGGTGTAGCGATGCCGCAATGATAATATAAGGAACGGTGAAAAGGTATGGTGCTCTTAACAGTTGAAGGATTACAGAAAAAGTATGGTTTGAAACATCTTTTTACCGATGTCTCATTCGGTATAGATGACCGCGACAAGATAGGGATTATCGGGGCGAACGGCAGCGGAAAGAGTACGCTGCTGAAAATTCTTGCCGGGGTGGAAACTCCCGATAAAGGCAAGGTGATGGTGGCAAACCAGAAGCGGATTGCCTATCTCCCCCAGGACTCTCCCTTCGATCCGGATGATACGGTGCTCGAAGCCATTCTGAAATCGAGCGATAAGGTCATGGATCTTATCTATGAATATGAGGTTGTCTGCAAGGAGCTTGAGACAAAACACAGCGAGGATCCCTCGCTGATAGACCGCATGAGCCAGCTTGCCCATGAACTCGACGTCTGCGGAGCCTGGGAGCTGGAGTCGAATGCCAAGACGGTGCTTGGCAAGCTTGGTCTTTATGACCTGGAGGCTAAAATGGGCACCCTTTCCGGCGGTCAGCGCAAGCGGGTAGCCCTTGCCCATGCTCTCGTTGTGCCGAGTGACGGCCTGATACTTGATGAGCCGACCAACCATCTCGATGCCGACAGCGTTGAGTGGCTTGAGCAGTATATCCGCCGCTACCAGGGTGCCGTGCTGCTTATCACCCATGACCGATACTTCCTCGACCGCGTAGCGACACGCATGCTTGAGCTTGACGGTCATACAGCTACAACCTATACCGGAGGGTACTCAAGCTACCTGCAGCAGAAGGCCGAGCAGGAGGAGCAGGCAATACGCGATGACCGCAAACGCCAGGCTCTTGTGCGTCAGGAGCTTGACTGGATGCGCGGCGGCTGCAAAGCCCGCACCACCAAGCAGAAAGCCCGCATGCTGCGTGCTGAAACATTTGTCTATGCACCGAAAAAGGAGAAGCAGAAAGAGCTTGAAATCGGCTTCGGCGCGGGACGGCTCGGTGACAAGATTATCGAGTTTCACAAGGTCTCGAAATCCTATGGCGACAAACTGCTGCTGCACGAATTTGAATACCACCTCCAGAAGGGAGACCGCATCGGCATTATCGGGCCGAACGGTTCGGGCAAAACAACCCTTTTTGATATGATTACCGGGCGCGTCAAACCCGACAGCGGCCATATCGATATCGGCAAAACCGTCAACATCGGCTATTACGATCAGCAGAGCAGGGGACTGGATGACAGCAAGCGGGTTATTGAGTTCATTCAGGAGGAGGCTGAGCAGATCAAGCTGAAGGATGGAACGGTCTTTTCGGCGGCCAGAATGCTTGAGCGTTTTCTCTTTGCCCCCTCAACCCAGTACAGCTATATCCGTACGCTCTCGGGCGGAGAGCGCCGCAGGCTCTACCTGCTCAAGCAGCTTATCGGCTCTCCCAATGTGCTGCTGCTTGACGAGCCGACCAACGATCTTGATATTCCCACGCTCCGGGTGCTTGAGGACTACCTCGACACCTATCAGGGGTGCCTCATTGTGGTCAGTCACGACCGCTATTTTCTTGACCGTACTGTTGAGTATATCTTTGCCTATGAAGCCAATGGCACGGTACGCCGCTACCCCGGCAACTATACCGTCTATCTTGATATGAAGGCTGCTCTGGCGGAGAAGGAGAAGGATGACAGGAAATCGGGATCGAAAGAGCAGCAGAAGATTCTTCCGGTGGTGTCGGCAAAGCCGAAGCAGAGCCGGCTCGGCAGCAAGGAGAAGCGTGAACTTGAACAGCTTGAAAGCTCCATTCATGAGGGCGAAACCCGGCAGTCGGAGATAGCGGCCAAACTTGCTGCAGCCGGCAGTGATTTTGAGCTGCAGCAGAAGCTGGGAACCGAACTGCAGGAGCTTCAGAAGCAGCTTGAGAGGGAGATGGCCAGGTGGACGGAGTTGGCGGAACTGGCCTGAGCTCTCCGCTCTACATCTGTTGCGCGATTCGATTACTTCGTTGAGCGGTGCTCGGAATCCTCATGTACTCTTGTGTACATTCCGGTTCCTGTGCTCCGTTCGCCTCGTACTCAAATCGCTCACGACGATGTAGAGAGGAGCCCTTGAGCTCTCCGCTCTACATCTGTTGCGCGGTGCGTGTTCGGCTTGTTGGACGAGATGGACATCATGGACACCATGAACTGCGAGGTGAAGGGTTTTTGAACCGGTCACGGCGATGTATAGAGGTTACTGTAACGGAAAGAGAGGAATATGCTGACAGCTGAAGCTATATCCGCCCGGCTTGAACTGCTGGGCGATCCCCAGGCGGCATGCTTTGCCTTGAGGTTTTTCAAAACCGGGTCCGGAGAGTACGGCGAAGGGGATCTCTTTCGCGGTATTCGGGTTCCTGTTTTGAGAAAGCTTGCCCCCGCACTGGACAACGTGCCTCCGGAGGAGGTGATCCGTCTGCTTGCTTCTGCGTTTCATGAAGACCGTCTGCTTGCCCTTCTTTTGCTTATCCGCCGTTTTCGCAAGGCTGACGGTGTTGAACAGGAGAGGATCTACAACAGCTATCTGGCCAATACTCTCCACATCAACAACTGGGACCTGGTTGATATTTCGGCGGAGCACATTGTCGGCTCTTTTTTGCGCAATCGTGACCGGGCGCCACTCTACCGGCTTGCTGTTTCGGAGAGCCTCTGGGAGCGCAGGATTGCCATCGTCTCAACCTTTCATTTTATCCGCTGTAATGAGTTTCACGATACCCTTGCGATAGCAGGGATGCTGCTCAACGACCCGGAGGAGCTGATTCACAAGGCTGCAGGCTGGATGCTCCGTGAGGTCGGCAAGCGGGATCAGCCCGCAGAGGAGGAGTTTCTGCGGGTGCACTGCCGCAGGATGCCGAGAGTGATGCTGCGCTACGCCATTGAACGGTTTGAGGAGGGGAAGCGGCAGCGATATCTCAAGGGGCTGGTGTAGCTCACTTTATCTGAAACTCCGGATGACCGGTCTGCCAGAGGGCGAAACTGAGAACATCAGCCAGGGTTTCAAACTCCCGTGTTTTGGTATTACCCATGCCGTGACCGGCTTTGTCGTCGGCAAAAAAGAGTACCGGTTTGCCTGAACGTGTTGCCTTTTGCAGTCGTGCGGCAAACTTTCCCGGCTGCCATGCCGCTACTCTCGGGTCGTTCAGTCCGGTGGTGACAAGCGCCGCCGGGTAGGCGACACGCTTTTTGATGCTGAGATAGGGGTCCATCTCGATGAGAGCCATACACTCCCCCGGATTTTTGATGGTGCCGAACTCCGGCACGTTGACCGGGCCGTTGGGAGTCTCCTCTCCCCTCAGCGGGTTCAATGCACCGACCTGTGCAATCACGGCCGCAAAGAGATCAGGTCGCTCGGTCATGGCTTTTCCTACAAGAATTCCCCCTGCACTGGCTCCGTTGATGGCGATTTTTCCGGCGCCGGTATACCCTTCGGCTTTAAGATACTCTGCACAACTGATCAGGTCTTTCCATGAGTTTGATTTGGTGGTTTTCATGCCGTCGGTGTGCCACTGGTTGCCAAGCTCTCCGCCGCCTCTGACATGAGCAAAGGCAAGTACCCCTCCCCGTATGGTCCAGAGCAGCATATCAGGACTGAAAAAGGGGGTTATGGACCTGCCGTATGCACCGTATCCATAGATAAATGCCGGATTTTTTCCGTCTCGTGCAACCCCTTTGCGGTAGATCACAGAGAGCGGCACCCTGACGCCGTCGTGTGAGGGAACCATCAGCTCTTCAACTACAAGATCCCGGTACTCGGGGTACTCTACCGGAGAGGAGAGTGTCTCTTTGCGGAACTCATGTTTTACACTGTCGAAGCGGTAGCGGCTGCTGTTGTGACTCCATCCGGCAATGATCACCCAGAGATCGGGGAAGCGGAACCCTTTTGATGAGAGATGGATGGTACCCGTTTTGAAGGGAAGTTCCAGCTCCCCTGGCGCAGCACCCGGAGTAAACTCCTTGCGGAAAAGCCCGGCCTCGACACCGTGGCGTGAGTGTGTAAAGTAGATCGCATCACTGCAGAGGGCGAATGAGGTGAGCAGAGCGGTGGAGTCTTCGGGCACAACCGTTTCAGCATGCTGAATGTCGGGATTGCTCAGCGAAGTTTTCAGCACGGTGAACCGGGGGGCATTTTTGGGGGTGTAGAGGTAGATGTCGTTTTTGGTGACGGCAAAATCATGAATTTCATCCGAAGGCTGAAAGAGACTCTTCCAGCTGATTTTCTTTTTTGATAATTCGGAGACAGGGGCATAGTAGATGGTGAGCCGCCGTTCCACGCTTGAGACATTGGCAAAAAGGTAGCCGCTTTTGTCTTCATACTCAACAGCAGGGATCTCTTCGCTTTTGATATGCAGTTCCGGATTGAGCGTGCGTGATAATATCTCCCGGTCGTTGGAGGGGTTGCTCCCGATCCGGTGGAGCAGGGTTTTGCTGTCGCTCTGGGGATTCTGGCCGGATTGTGTAACCGGCCGCAGGCGATTATAGAGAAAGCCGCTGTTATCCGGCAGCCATGACGGAGAGGCAAACCTGCAGCGGTCGATTCTTTCGGGGTAGAGTTTTTTTGCGGCAACATCCATGATGAGGAGGATGCTGTTCTCGGAGCCGTCGGCCGAGACGGCAATGGCCACCTTTGAGCCGTCATTGGAGGGGTAGAGTGCGCTGATTACATACTCTTTTCCGCTTTTTGCAAAGTATTTCCGGGCATCAAAGAGCAGGCGCTCCTTTCCCTCAAACCGGTCGCGACAGTAGAGTCTGCCGGTTTCATCCTCCGGCCGCTCCTTAAGATAGAAGTAGCGGTCGTTGTCGGTAATGGTGAGGTTGTAGACTTTTGATGAACGACGGTTGTCGAACTCATGCATTTTTTCGACGAGCGAGCTCCTTCCGGGGATGCTTTGCAGTGTTTTCCGGGAGGTTTCCGACTGTACTCTGAACCACTTCTGCACCAGTGGATCGCCGGTATTTTCAAAGGAGCGGAAGGGGTCGGCAACTTTTATCCCGTAGTACTCCTCAACCAGATTCTGTTCGAGAGAGGAGAAAACATCCTCTTTCGGAGCTGCGGCTTCAAGAGAGGAGTTTGTAGCCGCGATGAACAGCAGCAGGGTTGCGAGGCGGATGAGCGAGCAGCGTAGTGTCATTATTGTCGTGCAGGTCTTAAAGTGGTTAAGCCGTCCACTCATCAACTGTTTCTGTTTTCACAGCTTCAGAGGCGTTATACTCAAAGAGAGCATTGAGCGGCCGGGATTAATTACGCCCGCAAAAGAGCGAGGCGGCAGTAAGGAAAGAATAGCCTTATCAATGAAAAAATACAAACCGCCTCAGCGGGAGTTTGCCTCCACAACCGCTCTGATTTTTTCAATTGCACTCTGCATGTCTTCGGGCAGCGGGGCGGTAAAGGAGAGCGGCTCACGGGTGGTCGGCTGGTGAAAGGAGAGTGTTGCAGCGTGCAGGGCCTGGCGCGGGAGCAGTTCGAGGAGGTTCCGGACGAACCCTTCACTCCGGCTGAACGGGAGCGTGCGGAGCGCTGCTCCGCCATAGGTTTCGTCACCGAGAATCTGGTGGCCGAGGTGCTGCATGTGAGCTCTGATCTGATGGGTTCTGCCTGTATGGAGGGTCAGCGAGAGCAGGGAAAACCAGTGAAGGTTTTCTGTTACAAGGTAGTCTGTGATTGCGGTTTTCCCGTCTTTGCCTTCGAAAGCAAAGTTGGCCATTACCTTCCGGTCCTTTTTCGAACGTCCGATATTGGTTGTTATGGTGCCGGATAGCGGTTCAGGCACTCCCCAGACAATCGCCTTATAGATTTTTACTACCTGCCGGTCAGCAAACTGGCGGGCAAGACGGTGAAGGGCCGTGGGATTTTTTGCCACAATGATGAGTCCCGAGGTGTTCTTGTCGAGCCGGTGCACGATACCCGGCCGGAGAGATGATTTGTCAAGCTCTTCAGCCCCGATGCCGATGTGGTGGAGGATGGCGTTTGCCAGTGTGCCGGTCCAGTTGCCGAAGGCCGGATGGACCACCATCCCCGGCTTTTTGTTGATCACCATCAGATCATCATCTTCATAGATGATATCGATCGGGATATCTTCAGGAGCCAGCTCAGGGGCCGGGGGGCGCAGAAAGGTGATCTGGATGGTATCGCATGACTTGATGCGGTAGTTCGATTTGACCCTCTTTTCATTGACCAGCACCCGTCCCTCTTCAATTGCCTCCTGTACCTTGTTGCGAGTCGCGTTTTCAACCTGCCGGGTCAGATACTGGTCGATGCGCATCGGCGTCTGGACACGGCTTACCTGCAGGGTAAGTTTTTTCGGTTCAAGCGGGAGTGGATCCGGCTCTGTGGATTCGTTTTTTATCGGCTGATTTTGCATTTTGTGAAACTTGAACGCGTCCTGCGGTAATGCCTGTTACAATAAACGGTGCTCCTGACTGCCGCGGAAATTGCCTGTAGAGCCGGTGCGGCAGATTTACTGAAGTGTCCACAAGTATACTAAAACCATACCACATCTTCTATGCATTCCACGCAACAGTTGCCTGAAGCGGAGGTTCTCAGGGTAGACCTGGCTGTAATCGGTTCCGGTCCAGGCGGTTATGAAGCGGCTCTTCGCGGGGCAAAGGCCGGCATGAAAGTCTGCATCATTGAAAAAGCAGCTCTCGGCGGTGTCTGCATCAACTGGGGCTGCATTCCTACCAAAGCACTGCTGAAGAGCGCTGAACTGTTTGAGTCGCTTAAAAATCCCGGCACCTTTGGTTTTTCGGTGAAAGAGGTCTCGATTGATCTGGCCGAAGCGATAAAACGGAGCCGCAATGTGGCGCTGAAAATGTCGAAAGGTGTGGCATTCATGCTTCGCCGTAGTGAGGTTGAGGTGCTGCAGGGCGAAGCGCGCTTCAGCTCGCCGAACGATCTTGACGTTTATCGTGAGGGTACGCGAGTCGCCAGAGTCCATGCCCGTCATATCATTATCGCATCCGGATCCCGTCCCCGCCTTTTTCCCGGTCTTGAGCCGGACGGCAACCATATTATTACCAGCCGTGAGGCTCTTGCCATGAAATCGCTTCCCGGCTCCATGATTGTGGTCGGCGGCGGTGCTATCGGTGTTGAGCTCGCATGGTTTTATGCTATGGCCGGAACCGCGGTGACTCTGGTGGAGATGATGCCCCGGCTGCTTCCCCTTGAAGATGAAGAGATCTCTGCCGTGCTTCTGCGTTCTTTTCAGAAAGCGGGGATCACGGTTGCTGTAGGAGCGAAACTGGAGGGTGTCAAAGCAACGGGGGAGGGGGTTACCGCTCTCCTTACCGTCGACGGCCGGGAGCCGCAGCCTCTCAGTGCCGACTATCTTCTTGTTGCAATAGGCGTAACCGGTAATTGCGCCGATCTCGGCCTTGAGCATGCCGGAGTGGAAAGTGCACGGGGATTTGTGGTGACAGACCCGCTCTGCCGGACAGCCGCCGGGCATATATTTGCTATCGGGGATGTCCGTGGCGGGATGCTTCTTGCGCACAAGGCTTCGGCTGAAGCGGCAATTGCCATCTCGGCCATAAAGGGCGGAACACCGGAGCCCCTTGAGGACTCGATGATCCCGCGCTGTGTCTATGCCGAGCCGTCGGTCGCAAGTATCGGTCTCAGTGAAAAACAGGCTGAAGAGCGCGGTTACAGCGTCAAGGTTGGCCGCTCAATGTTTGCCGCATCCGGAAAGGCCAATGCGTATGGAAATCTTGAAGGTCTGGTAAAGCTGGTATTCAATGCCGCCGATGACCGTCTGCTCGGTGCCCACCTCATCGGGCACGGAGCGGTTGAGCTGATCGGGGAGCTGACGCTTGCCCGCCGCCTGGAGGTTACGGCCGGTCTTCTTGCCGGAACGGTTCACGCGCATCCCACCCTGTCGGAGACAATCAGGGAGGCGGCGGAGAGTGTGCTGCAGGAGTGACCAATAAAAAAATGGCACAAAAAAAACGCGGAGTTGCGCTGTCGGATAAAAAACTCTCTGTGCATCCGCTCCGTTTATGAAAACCATTTTCTATTGTCTTTCTAAAAGCATAAATTCAATGTTTATTATCAAAACTCATTAAAAAACAGTAAACCTTTTTCTGTGAATGACTTCTCGGTTCATGGAGCAAGGGTACCAACCAAACCTTCTATTATGACTCAGACTGACAAGGCTGGAACGAAAACTGCTGCTAAAAAAGCTCCTGCAAAGAAAGCTCCTGTGGCAAAGGCTAAGGCGGGTTTAACGGTAATTGCGGCTCCGGAACCGAAAAAAGCAGCGCCTTCTGCTGCAAAGAAGAAGTCCGGTCTTGCCTTTCCTTTTACGGCTATTGTCGGTCAGGAGGAGATGAAGCTCAGTCTGATCCTCAATATCATTGATCCCCGGATCGGTGGAGTGCTGGTTATGGGTCACAGAGGTACCGGAAAAAGTACCACGGTGAGGGCTCTTGCCGAAGTGCTTCCTTTTATTGACAGGGTCAAGGATGATACCTACAATCGCACGGTTGAACAGTATCTTGAGGGTGAAGAGAACAAAAAAGGGAAGGCGGCCATAGATCCGGCATCCCTGCAGACAGAGAAAATTCCGGTTCCGGTCGTTGACCTTCCGCTTGGTGCTACCGAAGACCGTGTCTGCGGTACCATCGATATCGAACAGGCGCTTACCAGCGGTGTAAAAGCGTTTGAGCCGGGTCTTCTTGCCCAGGCAAATCGCGGGTTCCTCTACATTGACGAGGTCAACCTGCTTGACGACCATCTTGTTGACGTTCTGCTCGACGTTGCCGCCAGCGGCAAAAACGTGGTTGAACGCGAAGGTATCAGTATCCGCCACCCTGCACGCTTTGTGCTTGTCGGTTCCGGTAACCCTGAAGAGGGCGAGCTCCGCCCGCAGCTTCTTGACCGTTTCGGTCTGCATGCCCGCATCATCACGATTCTTGATGTTGCCAAAAGGGTCGATATTGTCAAACGCCGTCGTGAGTTCGATGAGGATCCGGATGCGTTTATGAAAAAGTACAACCGCGAGCAGCAGAAGCTTCAGAAAAAGATCCAGCAGGCAAAAGAGCTGCTTCCTGAAGTTACCATGGATGACAGTGTACTGACCGATATTGCAAGGCTCTGTATGAACCTCGGCATTGACGGTCACCGCGGTGAGCTCACCATCACCCGTACCGCCCATGCCCACGCAGCTTTCCTCGGTCAGAAGGTAGTAACCATGAAGCATGTAAAGGAGATTGCCGGTCTCTGCCTGCGCCACCGTCTGCGCAAGGATCCGCTTGAGACCCTTGATGCCGGTGAAAAAATTGATCGCGAGATCGCAAAAGTCCTTGGAGAAGCGGAAGCAGTATAATGATAGCTTTTACCGATATTGTAGGAATGGATCTGGCCAAGAAGGCGCTTATGCTTCTGGCCGTTGATTCTTCTCTTGGCGGTGTAGTGATTCCCTCGGCTGTAGGGTCGGGAAAGTCGACCATTGCCAGAGCATTTGCCCATATTCTCCCCGAAGGAACCCCCTTTGTGGAGCTTCCCCTGAACGTCACCGAAGACCGCCTTATCGGCGGTGTTGACCTTGAGGCAACCCTTGCCACCGGCGTGCGCGTTGTGCAGCATGGCGTGCTTTCGAAGGCTAACGGAGGGGTGCTCTATGTTGACTCCATCAGTCTGCTTGACAGTTCGGCGGTATCGCACATCATGGATGCCATCTCGCGCGGCGAGGTGCTTGTCGAGCGTGAGGGCCTCAGTGAGGTTCATCCGGCAAAGTTCATGCTGGTTGGTACCTACGACCCTTCAGACGGAGAGGTCCGCATGGGTCTTCTGGACCGGATAGGGATCATTGTTCCTTTCACCGCCCAGAACGACTACCGTGCACGCAAGAAAATTGTCAACACGGTGCTCGGCAAGCGGGATGCGGAGGATACCCAGGATGAGCTCAACATGCTTACCGGCTTTATCCAGGCCGCCAGGGAGCAGCTGCCGCATGTCTCAATTACCAAAGAGCAGGTGCAGGCACTGATTCAGACGGCGATCAGCCTCGGCGTTGAGGGTAACCGTGTCGATATCTTTACGGTCCGTGCCGCCATCGCCAGCGCCGCTCTGGCACAGCGAAGCGACGTTGAGGATGAGGATATGAAACTGGCCATCAAGCTGGTACTCATTCCCCGTGCTACCCGGATGCCCGAGAGGGAAGCCGAGGCCGAAGAGATGCCACCCCAGGAGGAACCGCCGCCGGAGGATCCGGATGCCGAGGATGAGAACTCCCAGGCTGATACTCCGGATGCTGAAGCCGAGGAGGAGCAGAAGGATACTCCCGATATGATCGAGGAGTTGATGATGGATGCTGTTGAAATGGAGCTGCCGGACAACATTCTCAATATTTCGCTCGCATCCAAAAAGAAGGCTACCACCGGAAGTCGCGGTGAAGCGCTCAACAACAAGCGTGGCCGTTTTGTAAGATCCCAGCCCGGTGAGATGCGCAGCGGAAAGGTTGCGCTTATTCCGACCCTGATTTCAGCCGCCCCATGGCAGGAGACCCGCCGTCGCGATAAAAAGATGGCAGGCAGGCCGAAAACCGCCCTTATCATCACCAAGGATGACGTGAAGATCAAGCGGTTCCGCGACAAGTCGGGTACGCTCTTTATCTTTATGGTTGATGCTTCCGGCTCCATGGCGCTGAACCGCATGCGCCAGGCCAAGGGTGCGGTGGCAAGTCTTCTGCAGAATGCCTACGTGCATCGTGACCAGGTTGCCCTGATCTCGTTCCGCGGCAAACAGGCCCAGGTACTGCTCCCTCCTTCGCAGAGCGTTGATCGTGCCAAGCGCGAACTTGACGTGCTTCCGACAGGTGGCGGTACACCGCTCGCCTCAGCCCTCTATCTCGGATGGGAGACGGCCAAACAGGCCCGAACCAAAGGGGTAACCCAGGTGATGTTTGTGCTTATTACCGACGGACGCGGCAACATAGGGCTTCAGGCCGCCTTTGAACCGGACGCTGAAAAGGCATCCAAGGAGATGCTTGAAAAAGAGATCGAATCCCTGTCGCTCTCCATTCAGGCCGATGGTGTTGCTGCTATTGTTATTGATACCCAGATGAACTACCTCTCAAGGGGTGAAGCACCCAAGCTTGCCCAGAAACTTGGCGGACGTTATTTCTACTTGCCGAATGCAAAAGCTGAACAGATCGTTGAGGCGGTTTCAAGCTTCTGATTTCCGAAGACCTTTCCGGCTTATTCTGCCGGAAAGGTCCTATGCGGAACTATTCCCCTACTTTCATACATTTAAGGTAGTAGTATCATGCAGTTATTATTACCGCACCATGTGTATTTCACCTACCTCATCCTGCCATGTCAAATCGTCGTAAAATTGTCGCAGTTGTAGGCCTTGAGCAGTACAATGCCGGCCTATGGAGAAAGATCAAGGGACTTCTTGACAGTGAAGCCGAGCTTACCCAGTTGAGTGATATTGATCTCGAAAAGCAGTACCCTGAAGCGGCAACAGCCATTCAGGAGGCCGACTGTGTTTTCATGAGCATGATCAATTTCAAGGAGCAGATTGACTGGTTTAAAAAACAGCTCGAACTTGCGACCAACGAGAAAACCATCTTTATTTTTGAGTCGATGCCCGAGGCCATGGCGCTCACCAAAGTCGGAAGCTATTCGGTTGGTGACGGGAAGGCAGGTATGCCGGATATGGTGAAAAAGGTGGCGAAAATGCTGGTCAAGGGTCGTGATGAAGATGCGCTTTACGGTTATATGAAGCTCATGAAGATCATGCGCACCATTCTGCCGCTTGTGCCCAACAAGGCCAAGGATTTCAAGAACTGGCTGATGGTCTACTCCTACTGGATGCAGCCGACTCCGGAGAATATTGCCAACATGTTCCGCCTGATTCTGCGTGAATATTTCAATGAGCCGGTAACCGTTGGTGCGATCGTTGATGTTCCGAATATGGGACTCTATCATCCTGATGCGCCTGACTATTTCAAGGATGTCAAGAGTTTTAAGAACTGGTCAAAAAAACGCGGCATAAACTTCGACAAGGGGCAGAAAATCAGCATTCTCTTTTTCCGGAAGCACCTTATCCAGGAAAAGACCTATATCGACAATACCATACGTGTGCTTGAAAAACAGGGAATTCATGTATTTCCTGCATTTGTCATGGGTGTAGAGGGCCATGTGCTGGTGCGTGACTGGCTGATCAAGGAGAAAATCGACCTTCTGATCAACATGATGGGGTTTGGGCTTGTCGGAGGGCCGGCGGGTTCCACCAAGCCGGGAACTGCCGCAGAGGCGCGTCAGGAGATCATGGAAAGGCTTGATACTCCCTATATTGTTGCCCAGCCGCTCCTGACCCAGGAGTTTGAGTCCTGGAAGGAGCTCGGTGTCTCTCCCATGCAGATGACCTTTACCTACGCTATTCCGGAGATGGATGGAGCAATCTGTCCGGTTATTCTCGGTGCGTTGCAGGATGGCAAGATCGAGACCGTTCATGAGCGTCTCGAGCGCCTTGCACTGCTTTCCAAACAGTGGCTCCGTCTGAGGGCAACGGAAAACCGTGATAAAAAGCTTGCATTTGTTGTCTATGACTATCCTCCCGGTCTTGGTAAAAAGGGAACGGCAGCGCTGCTTGACGTTCCAAGATCACTCTTTTCTATTCTCCAGAGTCTCAAAAAGGCAGGATACAATGTCGGACAGCTTCCGGAGAGCCCCGAAGCACTCTTTGAGGCGATTGACCGGTCAACCGATTACCAGATTCAGCAGAACAAGCCTGATGCACTTAAGGTCAATTCGGAAAAATTCAGGGAGCTCACCTCTTCACGGGAGCGTGAGCGCATTGAGGCGCGCTGGAATGGCTTCCCGGGTGATATTGTCCCCATGGGAACGGATGATGTGTTTATCGGAGGCATGCGGTTCGGAAATATCTTCATCGGTGTACAGCCCCGCATGGCGGTTCAGGGTGATCCGATGAGGTTGCTTTTTGACAAGGAGAACACACCGCACCATCAGTATATCGCCTTCTACCGCTGGATCAGCCGTGAGTTCGGGGCTCATGCCCTTGTTCATGTCGGTATGCACGGTTCGGTTGAATGGATGCCGGGTCTTCAGACCGGTCTTACCGGTGACTGCTGGCCTGACGCTCTTTTGGGTGAGGTGCCGCATTTCTACATCTATCCGGTCAACAACCCCAGCGAGTCGACCATTGCAAAACGGCGCGGTCTTGCCACCATGGTATCCCATGTGGTGCCGCCACTGGCCCGTGCAGGCCTCTACAAGGAGCTTCCGGCACTTAAAGAGCTGCTTGCCGATTATCGCGAGCGCTTTTTGGGCACAGCCCATGAGGGGAGTATGGATGGTTCAGGTGTTGAAGAGGCTATCATGCAGAAAGCAGAGCTGCTCAACCTGACCGATGACTGCCCGAGAAGGGAGCAGGAGGGGTTCGGGGATTTTGTCAGCAGGCTTTACAGCTATGTGGCTGAGCTTGAAAACCGGCTTATTTCCAATTCTTTGCATGTTTTCGGTGAGGCAAGTCCGCTTGAGTCGCAGATTATCACGATTACTGAAACCCTCAAGAATCGTGGTGAGGATGGCAGGACCCTGCCCACTATTCTTATGAAATCATCCGGCAAAAACGGCCATTACGGCAGTTATGAGGAGGTCAGTCTTCGCTCAAGACAGGGAGATGAAGAGGCTATCATCATGCGCGAGTGGATTGAGCAGGCGTGCCGCGATTTTGTACAGCAGGTATTCTTTGACCGCAAAAATGCAGCGGGCGCTTTTGCATCTATTACCGGCGGCACGCAGCTTCCGGCTGAATATGCGCCCTTTATTGATCAGCTCACCATGGATGGCGGCAAACTGCTCTACGCGCTGCGCGATAATACCGGTGAGATGAGTGCGCTGTTGCGGGTTCTTGACGGTCGCTACATCGCTTCAGGTCCCGGCGGCGACCTGGTGCGTGACGGTGTCAGCGTGCTTCCTTCGGGCCGCAATATTCACTCCATTGATCCGTGGAGAATTCCCTCTGAACTTGCCTTCAAACGCGGGACGCTCATTGCCGACAGCATCGTCAAAAAGCATCTTGAGGAAAACGATGGACTCTATCCGGAGACTATAGCCCAGGTGCTCTGGGGGCTTGACACCATTAAAACAAAAGGTGAGGCGGTTGCCGTGGTTATCAGGCTGCTTGGCGCAGAGCCGGCCTATGACGCGTTCGGCAAAATCAGTCACTACAGTCTGGTGCCGCTTGAAAAGCTCGGTCGTCCGAGAATCGATGTGCTTATGCAGCTCAGCCCGATTTTCCGTGATGCTTTCGGTCTGCTTATGGACCAGCTTGACCGCCTTGTCAAGGAGGCAGCCAAAGCCGATGAGCCGCATGAGATGAACTATATCAAAAAACATGTCGATGAAGCGCTTGCTACCGGTGTGGAGTTCGACAGTGCAACCGCCCGTCAGTTTACCCAGTCTCCCGGCGCTTACGGTACCTATGTTGATGATATGGTTGAAGATTCAGCATGGGAGACCGAAAACGATCTTGATGACCTCTTTATCCGCCGCAACAGCAGCGCATACGGCGGTGGAAGAAAAGGGGAGAAGGAGACCGAGATCCTGCAGAAACTGCTCGGTTCGGTTGACCGGGTTGTCCACCAGGTTGACTCGACCGAGTTTGGTATTTCCGATATCGATCACTACTTCTCCTCATCCGGATCCCTGCAGCTTGCTGCACGGCGACGCAATACAAAGGGGGGAGACATCAAGCTCAACTATGTGGAGTCATTCACCTCCGATATCAAGGTTGATGATGCCGAGAAATCGCTGCGTATCGAGTACCGTTCAAAACTGCTCAATCCGAAATGGTTTGAAGGGATGCTCAAGCACGGCCACAGCGGTGCAGGCGAAATCAGCAACAGGGTGACCTATATGCTCGGCTGGGACGCGGTAACCAAAAGCGTTGATGACTGGGTCTACAAAAAAACCGCAGAGACCTATGCGCTTGATCCCGAGATGAGGGAGCGCCTTGCAACCCTGAATCCGCAGGCGATTAAAAATATTGTAGGCCGCATGCTTGAAGCCCACGGCAGGGGAATGTGGAAAGCCGATCAGGATATGATCAGTGAACTGCAGGAGATCTATGCCGACCTTGAAGACAGGCTGGAAGGCATGAGCGACGATAAATAGTTTGAAAAGAATTTTATAGGACCTCTATGACTTAAATGACATATAGGTCCTATAAAAAATGGAAGCGTTACATCGAGGTAGAGTAGTTGGGGGCCTCTTTGGTGATTTTGACATCGTGCGGGTGGCTCTCTCTGAGTCCGGCAGAGGTAATTCGCACAAACTTTGTGGCTGTTTTCAGCTCTTCAATACTCCTGACTCCGCAGTATCCCATTGCCGATTTAAGCCCGCCGATCAACTGGTAGACCACTTCGTCAAGCTGTCCTTTGGAAGGAATCCGGCCTTCAATACCTTCCGGTACATACTTTTTTGACTCCTTTGATGCATCCTGAAAGTAGCGGTCACTGCTTCCCTCCGGTTCGCTCATGGCTCCGAGAGAGCCCATTCCGCGATAGGTTTTGAATTTCCGTCCTTCATAGAGAATGGTCTCCCCCGGACTCTCATCGGTTCCGGCGAAAATACTTCCGATCATAACGGAATCTGCTCCGGCAGCAAGGGCTTTGGCTATATCACCGCTGTATTTGACACCGCCGTCGGCAATGATGGGTGTATTGCTCTTGGCAGCCTCTTCCGCGCAGTTTATGATTGCCGTCAACTGAGGCATGCCGACACCGGCAACAATGCGGGTGGTACAGATGCTTCCCGGTCCTATTCCTACTTTAACACAGTCGGCACCGGCTTCGATCAGGTCTCTTACCGCTTCAGGTGTGGCGACATTACCGGCGATAACCTGCAGATCGCTGTAGACCTTCTTGATTGCGCGAACCGTATCAAGCACCGCCTTGCTGTGCCCGTGTGCGGTATCTACGGCGACAACATCAACACCTGCATTAACCAGTGCCTTGACCCGATCAAGGGTGTTCTCGCGGATCCCTACGGCAGCACCGACCCTGAGATGACCCTGACTGTCCTTGCAGGCATTGGGAAACTGTTTGCGTTTCTGCACATCCTTGAAGGTTATCAACCCTTTCAGGTTGCCCTCACTGTCGGTAATGAGCAGTTTTTCAATTTTGTTGAAAAGCAGGATCTCTTCGGCTTTTTCAAGATCAACATCCTCTCTGGCGGTAATGAGGTTTTTGCTGGTCATGATGCTCGCGATCTTTGCATCCAGTTCCGGTTTGATGCGAAGATCCCGGTTTGTGACTATTCCTTTAAGAATCTGTGAGCTATCGCCCTCGAATTTCGGGCGGGCAATCACCGGTATTCCTGAAATGGAGTGACGAAGCATGAGGTCAAGAGCATCCTGCATGGTTGCGTCTTCATAGAGGGTAAACGGGTTGCGGATAATGCCGCTTTCAAACCGTTTGACCCTGGCCACTTCGCGAGCCTGATCTTCAATCGAGAGATTTTTATGGATAATACCGATACCGCCTGAACGGGCAAGTGCAATGGCAAGATCTGACTCCGTCACCGTATCCATTGCTGCGCTCACCAGAGGGATTTTAAGCGTAATGGTTTTGGTGAGCCGGCTTGAAACTACTGTTTCCTTTGGCAGAACACTGGAATATGCAGGGATAAGAAGAACATCGTCAAAGGTCAATGCTTCATAGAGAATCTTCATCATTGGCAGCATGGTTAAGGGATTGCGGCAAAATCAATTTTGCCAATTTACAAAAAGTGAGCGTAGAATGACAATCTTAATCACGCTAAAGAGCAACCGGAAAATGGCGGATTTGAATGAGAAGCCCTCAAAAAGCGCTTATTGAAAGATATATCAGTAACAGAATGCTTTTGAAAATCTAAAATAGAGTGTAAATTGCAGGCCTTTTAATACGGAGAGGTCGCATAGTTGGTCTAGTGCGCTCGCCTGGAAAGCGGGTAGGGTGTCAAAGCCCTCGAGGGTTCGAATCCCTCCCTCTCCGCCAGAAAAAAGAACCACCGGAACAGATTACGTGTGGTTGTGTTATTTGTGATTGAGGAAATGAGGAGGGATGAGAACCCGGTAAGAGGCGTTCGACAAATGGGCCGCGTGAGCGGAACATTTGGACGGCGACCGAAGTGGAGCCGCCCCGCAGAGCGGGGTGAGAAGCAAAGCTTCGAATCAATCCCTCCCTCTCCGCCAGAAAAAAGAACCACCGGAACAGAGTACGTGTGGTTGTGTTATTTGTGATTGAGGAAATGAGGAGGGATGAGAACCCGGTAAGAGGCGTTCGACAAATGGGCCGCGTGAGCGGAACATTTGGACGGCGACCGAAGTGGAGCCGCCCCGCAGA
>NZ_JAAORA010000005.1:168870-169876 GCF_011601315.1 Candidatus Chlorobium masyuteum
GCGGGGTGAGAAGCAAAGCTTCGAATCAATCCCTCCCTCTCCGCCAGCGAAAAAGAACCACCGGAACAGATTACGTGTGGTTGTGTTATTTGTGAAACACTTTTTTATAGGACCTACAGCTCTTATAGGACGCATGAGACCTATAAGCGAAGGAAAACGCCTGAAAAGGCATTAAATCCTGTTAACGCATTTTTTTCTGGCATTTTCAGGAGTATTCACTATCTTTGACCCTGTTCTTTACAACATCGAGGAGGATTAGCCTAATTGGTAAGGCAGCAGTCTTGAAAACTGCCGGGTTCACGCCCATGGGGGTTCGAGTCCCTCATCCTCCGCCGTACAATCTGGAGAGGTGGCCGAGTGGCTGAAGGCACCGGTTTGCTAAACCGACATAGTTCTTATAGAGCTATCGAGGGTTCGAATCCCTCCCTCTCCGCAACAAACCCTGCACCAGCGGGGTTTTTGCATTTCAGGGAGGGATTCGAACCCCTCCCACCCATCCTCTCCGCATAAAAAGAGAGCTTCCGGAAAACCGGGAGCTTTTTTTGTTTGCAGGTTAACGTGTCAACCTGCTCTTCTGTCTCGCAAACAGTCTCACTATCGTCTCTCCGTATGTCTCATAAAACGATACGTTATAATATAAATGAGACGGAATCATTCCGGCCGGGTCGTGTTCAGTGCTCTTGAAGGAGAGCGGGTTAATAAAACAGGTAAATGCTAATTAAAAAAAAGAGATATCGTCTTTTTTGTCACTTGGGTCCGGCGGTTGTTGCCGGTATGAAATCTTTTTGGCACGGTAGTTGATGCATTACATGCAGAGAAATTAAAACAAACGACCATACCAAAAGGAGCAACACCATGAAACACCTTAAAACAATCAGGACTATAGCTTTGGGTGCAGCACTTCTCGCTATGAGCGCAATGCCAAAATCAGCCGAAGCAGCAGTAACCCAGTCGGGAACAACCACCGTAACGGTTACGATGCCTGAGTACCTTGTTCTGCACTACT
>NZ_JAAORA010000006.1 GCF_011601315.1 Candidatus Chlorobium masyuteum
CATCTCGAAAAAATGGACGATGCCGATTCGGAACTGGGGCTCGGTTATCAATCAGCTTTCCATTAAATTTGAGGGCAGAATTCCGTTATGACAAATGGCCGTTTACACAGTTTTCTGTACAGACCCTCTCCACCTTTACCTGAGCCTCCCGCCTTGAACACTAAGATCCTGAACTGCTTCCGCATGTTTACTGGTTATGAACGTCCCTGCTTCACTGTTATGCATTTATTTGCCCTGTACTTTTTCCTGCGTGAATGTAAACTCATGAGGCTCTCCGGCTACAGTTACAACAAGCTTAATTTCCTGGGGTTGCTGCACTACTTCAGGTAATGCAACTTTCACAATGCCACCCTGCCATGCACCTGGAAATATTGTTTCCTTTTTCAGAATTGTTGATGACAGGTTCTTCAGGTTTTCACGCCCCTCTACCTGCAAGCGAGCAAAGCGTGCTTCAGAATTTGCCTGTGCTGTATTTCGGGCGGCCTGTGCAGCAGCGGAGTTATAGGTGGTGCTTGAGTAGCTACCGTAAACATTCGCACTCTTGCCATAGTTAGAATATACCGAACCGGAATAGGTCCCACTGGTATTGGAGTAACCTGCATTTGCAGCATTCATTGAATCGGCGAAACCTTGCAACGCGGCTCCAACCGCAGCCCATGCTTGGCGTTTCTTTTCTTCAGCTATCAACTCATCGTAGCTAAAGACCTTAAGCATGCTGAGTTGGCCATTGGTATCTGCTGATGCAGTTATATGTTCTGTAGAAAAGAGGATGTCTTGAGATGTCCCGTTATTTACCGCTATGACGAAGTCACCTCGTTGGCCACTGGTAACGATTTCCGTATCAGGCGATACGGCTACGATATTTTGTTTTATTGATATGAGTGTCTTTCGACCATCTTTGAAGACTGATTTCTGTCCATCCGATGGCACTCCACTTAATCTTCCGTAGGTCGCACAGCCTTGCATTCCTACGATAAGCAATAGAATCCCTATCCTTGTGACTATTCTCATCAGAATCTCCTTTATTGCCACATATTAGTTATAAAGGTCTTCGTTAATCAGTATCCTAAATATCTTGCTCCTGTGAAGTTTATCCAATTTCCATCAATAATTGGCTCTTGAAATCCTTCTCAAACTAAGTGGGATTTTCTGCCTATGACAATCATGCAATTGAGAGAATGCTCCACGACACTTCATCACGTTGAAATCCGCTTCATTTCTCTGCTTGATGGGTCGTTGATAGCCATTCAAGAGATGAATTAGTTTTGGTAAAAGGATTTAGTTGAAGCAGTTATGAACGTCCCGGAACCACATTTATGTTATAAGCGAATTTAGGGCCTATTAGCTTTGAATCTATCGAGGTTTCGGCCTGTTGTACCAGCGTAGCGAATCAGCGGCCTTTCTTTTTTTTGCAAAAATAATTGCAAAGAGAGTGCTTTTCAGGTAAATTATGTCAAAGGATTGGGCTTTTCCCGGTCGACAATGAGGCTTTGGACTTTTTCCGAGGCCTTTTTGTTTTTATGGGAAAACTTTTCTATTCAGCTCTTTGCTTTTCAAGATTTCGTAGGTTCTGTTGGATTGAGTGGGCCGCAAGTACTGAAGTGCCAGTGGCCGCGCAACAAGGTCAGCTATTTGCAGGCCGGTTGAGTTGCTTGCTTTCGGTACAAAAACAGGCTCAAACTTCATTTTCTGAAAATCCGTCGATTTGTAATACCAGTCGCACTGATTGGCACAAATACGCCGGAACTCGAGCTCAAGCTGGGCATCTTCAATTTTTCCCCGTGCTTCGAGAAGCACATG
Source organism: Candidatus Chlorobium masyuteum (assembly GCF_011601315.1). Lineage (NCBI taxonomy): Bacteria > Pseudomonadati > Chlorobiota > Chlorobiia > Chlorobiales > Chlorobiaceae > Chlorobium > Candidatus Chlorobium masyuteum. The sequence continues at coordinate 1,801 of NZ_JAAORA010000006.1, forward strand.
TAATCGCTTCCCTGTCTCTCCCTGACTGCTCAAGTAGGTCAAAATCCTCTCCATACAGAAACGTAATGCCAACTCATAGGGGTTGAAAGGAGTGGCATACTTGCTCAGCAGTTTCGGTTTGTCAATGATTGATGTGATAAGCTGTATGGGTGCATCGGCAATGATTTGAGTAAGCCTTTCCAAAAACTCTTCTCGCAAGGCTCTGTTCGTTCTCAACGTTGCGAATATGCCGCTTTCTTTTCGGATATCCCGTTCATGCAGTATCACCTGGTCGTGACCCCATATATCAAGTTTCAACTTTTGAACAGTCGGCACAAGAAAGTTTAAATAATCGTGCTTGCTGATGATGCAAAACACCAGTGCAAACACGGGAAACTCCTTATCCAGCGTGACAAGGCCATGGTCGCCACTTTCATCGACAAAAATGAGATAATCGCTATAAGGAATACCATCCATCGGTAAAGAAATAAGGATTTATACCTTGACCTATACACAAAAATATTTGACTTACGGAAAGAAGACCCTAAGTATTATACGACTTTCATCCAGCGGACACCAGACAGCACCAAGCACCATTGCTTTATGTCGATCATTCTCCAAATGACAGGATTCGTCGCAGTAGATATTGAAAATCTCGCTCATAGTATCACTCCATCTCGGGAGAGATTGTTGTTTAAAAGTCTCCACTCAGGTTTTCATCCTAAAAAACTCATCGAACACACGTTCTGACATACTCATACACCGGCATCAAGCGATCAAAACCCTTTTGCATCAGTGTTTTTGCCTCCTCGACATCAGAGGGAAAGTTTGACCATATCGTCGTATAAATTTGAAGATGAGGAGATACTTCCATCATCTTGAGCATACCGCTTTTGGAAAGTGTTACTTCCTGTTTTGCTCGTCCTCTATGATTGTTTTGAGGATCAAGACAGGCATAAGCCTCATCAAGTGTTTTTTTCCACTGAAAACCGGTCATCTCTTCAAGCAAAATACCGCTACAACCAAGGCTTCGCTCTTCTATAGCAGGTCTATTGGTTACTTGCCACGCATCGCGAAAAAAACCAATGTAAATTTTATCTTTTTCAACCGGCAATGAAAGCAATGCTCTGCTTTTCAATTCGCCCTCAATGAATCTGGCGATTGGCCAATCATCATACTTCATGCCCTCAAGATTGACACCAAGCCTGGCTCGTTCCGGTTTATCCTTAAAAGTCGCAACATTCCATTGAACACCTTCGGCATCGTCACTCATACCATCGTATGGTTTGGATTTATCGCCAAATGCTCTTCCCGATACTCCCAAAATGGTTTTAAATGCATCGGTTAAAAGTTTGATAGACTTTTCAGTATCCATGCATTATTGATTATGTACCCGATTTTGAATTGGAATCTCTTTTTTCGTGTAGTAACGGTTCAGTTGAGCCATCGCATTTCGGGTGAATGGGTCGATGTCGGAAGCGTTAATAATCTCGATAATGTCTGACCACGTGACTGTGTTACTACCGGAAGCTTGCCGTTCCAGTTTGGCTTGCACCATTTTTCTTTTTTGGAATTCAGGGATAAGTTTTTCCCACAACTCAACAATCAACGGTAAAATGTCATACTGTTTGTAACCGGTTTCGTCTTTGCGGCCTTCGCCGGATTCGAGTTTGGCTTCGATTACAAGCATTGTTTTTGGGGAGACAAGCAAAATATCTGGCTTGGCGTTAAAGGCCCAGCGCACCTGCTTCAGCTTCTCCAGACCAGCGTTTTTCAGCTCTTCTATGCCCCAATGGCTTGGGCTCCAGAGTTTTTCTCTTTTGGGGGTGGTCCAGAAAAGCTCATGCTGATCAAGCGAGGCGAGTGGAACATCGCGAATTTCGAGGATCTTCTCAAGAACGACTCGTCTCAGGTTATGGGTGTCTTTTAAATACTCATCAGGTTTGCCAAGGTCGTACCAGTAATCTCGAAGCGCAGCTACTTCCACATAGACTTCAAGATTATCGGGATGAAGCGCTATATCACACTTACTTTTTGCAAGTTCAGCAAAACCAACTCTGACTGCCCTTGAAGATAAAAGCGCATGGGCAAACAAGAAGCAAAAGAACCGCTCTTCCCTGTTAACCACGGAATAAGAATTTTTGTTGAACATTATCAAGTTGAAATAGTTGTGAACTTCCCCGAGTTCTCTTTTAAATCTACGAAATTCAACCATGCGCACAACGTAAATTTATTGTACATTAAAGTATTACCTCTTCAACAGATATACCATCAATCATGGCTGGATACTCTTTTCTTGACCTGGCTTACGAGGTGCTGCTGCAATCTCCGGCTCCGCTGACCTATCAGGAGATATGGAACAAGGGAAAAGAGAGTGGGCTTACCGAAAAGATTCGGACGTCAGGTAAAACCCCATGGCAAAGTCTTGGTGCTCAACTCTACATTGAGGTGCGTGACAATGACCAGTCAAGGTTCATCAAGGCAGGTGAACGACCAGCCCGTTTTTTTCTTGCCTCACGCGAAAAAGAGTTGCCTTCTGATATCATATCGGTAATCGAAAAGGCAGAGGCCAAAACAAAGGATAACACTGTCAAATATCAGGAACGGGACCTTCATCCCCTTCTTGCCTATTTTGCCTATGCAAACCTTTCTTTCAACAGAGGCCGCCCGATCCTCACCAAAACGATCTTCCACGAAAAATCACAGAAAGCGGGTTATAACGAGTGGGTACACCCAGACATGGTAGGTTTTTACCTGCCTATAAAGGACTGGAAATCAGAGGTTATAGAGCTCAACCGGTTATCGGATAACAACTCACTCCGGCTATTTTCCTTTGAGCTAAAAAAACAGCTTAACAGGGCCAATTACCGTGAAGCCTTTTTTCAGGCAGTTTCAAACTCATCATGGGCTCATGAAGGGTATCTTGTTGCTCCGAACATATTGCAGAATGACGACTTCCTCTCTGAACTCGAACGCCTTGCCTCTTCATTCGGCATTGGAATCATCCATCTCGATCTCGCGGATATCGACGCATCAACAATTCTCTACCCTGCACACCGCAAAGAGGCTCTTGACTGGGAGACTATCAACAAGCTTTGCCTGCAGAACAAAGATTTTGAAAAATTTCTTCAGGATGTCAAGATAGACTTTGAATCAAAACGTCTCCATCGCTCGGAATATGACGAGGTGCACAAAGAGATCAAGGAGTACATCCGCTCGAAGTTGCACATTGACGTACTTGAATAGCTGCAAGAGCAAAAACACAATCACACAACACTCTTTCTGAAAAAGAGTTATCACTATTTTTTCCCGTAATACCAAGCAGTACCGCATCACCATGGCATCAAGCAATCATCAGGATCTCGCAGGATTTATCTGGAATATCGCCAACAAGCTCAGGGGCCCATACCGCCCACCACAGTACCGGCACGTCATGCTGCCCATGACCATTCTGCGCCGTCTCGACCTGGTGCTTGAGCCAACAAAAGATCAGGTACTTGCTGAGCTGGAGAGACTGAAAAAGAAAAATATGACCGGCCCGGCGCTTGAAGCCGCGCTCTCAAGAGTTGCCAACGGCGGCAACCGCAAGCAGGCGCTCTACAACACCAGCCCGTTCACGTTTCAGAAACTGCTTGGGGATGCTCCGAATATTGCTGACAATCTGATCTCCTACATCAGGGGTTTTTCACCCCGTGTCCGCGACATCTTCGAAAAATTCGAGTTTGAAAAGGAGATTGAAAAGCTTGACGACAGCAACCGCCTTTTTCTGATAGTGAAAGAGTTCTGCAGCACAGAGATTGACCTCTCACCTGCCAAGCTCTCGAACCTTCAGATGGGTTACCTCTTCGAGGAACTGGTACGAAAATTCAACGAACAGGCCAATGAAGAAGCTGGAGATCACTTCACCCCGCGCGAAGTTATCCGCCTCATGGTTGAGTTGATGTTCGTCTATGAGAATGAGGTTTTCAAAGCCGGAAAATACAGCTCCATCTACGACCCGACAGCAGGAACCGGCGGTATGCTCTCGGTTGCAGAAGAGTACATCAAGCGCAAAAACCGTGACGCCAACATTGAGCTTTTCGGGCAGGAGTACAACCCGGAATCCTACGCTATCTGCTGTTCCGACCTGCTCATCAAGGACGAAGAGATTGCCAACCTTGTCTATGGCGATACGCTCGGCATCAAGGATGCAAAAAGCCGAGCCTACAACTTTGTCCCGCAGGACGGCCACCCCGACAAAGAGTTTCACTTCATGCTCTCCAATCCGCCCTTCGGTGTGGAGTGGAAACCTGAAAAGAGTTATGTGGATGATGAAGCCGAACTTGGTTTCAGCGGACGTTTCGGAGCCGGAGTGCCGCGCATCAACGACGGCTCGCTGCTCTTTTTGCAACATATGATATCCAAATTCCACTCTTCCCCGCAGAGCGGTGGCGACGGATCACGAATTGCCATTGTCTTTAACGGCTCTCCCCTCTTCACCAGCGATGCCGGAAGCGGTGAAAGCAATATCCGGCGCTGGATCATTGAAAACGACTGGCTCGATGCGGTAATCGCCCTGCCCGACCAGATGTTCTACAACACCGGCATCTTCACCTACGTCTGGATTGTCACCAACAAGAAGCCTGAAGAGCGCAAAGGATATGTGCAGCTCATCGACGGAACCCGTCATTTCCGCAAGATGAAAAAGAGCATGGGCAACAAGCGCAACGAGCTCTCCGATGATCATATCAGTGAACTGGTAAAACTTTACGGCAACTTCCGGCAGAACGCTGAATGCACTACAGAGAACAACGGCAGTGAAGAGAAAAGAATATGCTCCAAAATCTTCCGCAACATCGATTTCGGCTATCTGAAAATGACCGTTGAACGCCCCCTGCGCCTCAACTTTCAGGCGAGCCCCGAACGCATTGAACTACTTAAAACCGAAACCGCATTCCATAACCTGATACTGAGTAAAAAGAAATCCGTCGAAGCACAGGCCGAGGCATTCCAGAATGGCAAAGTCTTACAGCAGGCTCTGCTTGAAGCCCTGCAAGGCATGGATAGTGAAACACTTTACCGCGACCGCCCTCTCTTTGCAAAAGCATTGGATGACGCACTGAAAAGTGCTGATATAAAAATTGATGCTCCGCTGAAAAAGGCAATACTCAATGCACTCGGCCAGCGTGACGAGAAAGCGGAAATCTGCCGTGACAGCAAAGGCAACCCGGAACCCGATCCTGAACTTCGCGACACGGAACTGCTCCCGCTTCCTGACGACACCTGCCTGCCGCTGCCGATCGGCTACGATAAAGACGCCAATAACAGCAAGCTCCTCAAGCTGGTGCAAAGCCACTGCGAAGAGTATCTCAAGCGAGAGGTACTGCCGCACGTCAGTGACGCATGGATAGACCACAGCAAAACAAAAGTCGGTTACGAAATCCCCCTCACCCGGCACTTCTACGTCTACAAACCACCCCGCCCGCTGGAAGAGATTGAGGCCGACATAAAAGCTCTGGAAGCAGATATTCTTGCCCTGCTCCGGGAGGTTGTTGAATGAGCCGCCATCAAAAATATCCGGCATACAAGAATTCCGGAGTGGAGTGGATCGGGGAAATTCCGGAACACTGGGAGGTAAAACAAACAAGACACGTTTTCAGGATTTTTAGTGGATCAACTCCAAAAAGCGGTGAAGAACTTTTCTGGGATGGCGATATTACATGGTTCACACCTGAAGATTTAGGCAATAACCAGCAAAACAATATCTCGGAGAGCAGAAAAAAAATAACTGAAGATGGCTATAAAAGCTGCGGCACTTCTCTTGCAAAAGCGAACAGTTTAGTTCTTTCAACTCGTGCACCCATCGGGCATATTGCTCTTTCAACAGTGCCGGCATGCTGCAATCAGGGATGCAGAATTCTTGAACCTGAAAACAGTTGTTCTGGATATTGGTATTACACCCTGTTATCAGCAAAACCAGCATTGCAAAGCTTGGGACAAGGCAGCACTTTTATGGAACTCCCCCGTCAAAGCCTTGCCAGTTTCAAATTACCATATCCCCCTCTCGAAGAACAGCAAGCCATTGCAAGCTTCCTTGACCGGAAAACAGCACAAATCGACGAACTGATTACAAAAAAAGAGGAGCTGCTCAAAAAACTCGACGAAAAACGCACCGCCCTCATCACCCAGGCCGTCACTAAAGGGATTGACCCGTCAGCGCCGATGAAAGAGTCTGGTGTTGAGTGGATTGGGAGAGTGCCGACACACTGGAAGGTGACACGTATAAAATTCCTATTTCCTCGTTTGTATTCAGGTGTAAGTGTCAATTCTGATGCATTTCCTTCTGACCAAGATTCGATTGGAGTCCTTAAAACAAGCTGTGTTTACGGAAACAGATTCTCTCCAGAAGAGAATAAAAAAGTAATTGATGAAGAGACGGAACAAGTCGCTTGTTCAGTAACCAAAGACAGTGTTATCATAAGTAGAATGAACACCCCGGACTTGGTTGGAAGCTGCGGTTATGTTGAGTTCGATTATCCGAATCTATTTTTGCCTGACCGACTTTGGATAGCACGATTCGAAAACCACAAAAAGATGGTCGGGAAATATGCATGGTACCTTATTATCTCAGATACTGTTATAAAACTTACAGGTGTTCTTGCAACAGGAACGAGCGGAAGCATGAAAAATCTTTCTCAGGATTCTTTTTTGAATATCGCCACAGCAGTACCCCCAATTGAAGAACAGCAAGCTATTACCAAATTCCTTGACAATACAACAGCGACAATAGATCGTCAGAAAGCACAAGTTACTGAAGCAATCGAACGACTCAAAGAGTACCGAAATGCGCTCATCACCGATACTGTAACCGGTAAAATGGATGTTCACTTGCATGGAAAAAAGTAAAGCCTGTCACCCTGAACAATAACGGAAACTGTACCATGAAAACAATAAAAATTTTCCTCGCCTCATCAAATGAGCTGAAACATGATCGCGAGCAGTTTGAAATCGAGATCAATCGTAAAAACAAAGCCTGGGCTAAAAAAGAGATTTTCCTCCATCTTGAAATCTGGGAAGACCTCTCTTCAAGAATTTCATGCACACGTTCACAGGATGAGTATAACAAGAAGATTAAAGACGCTGATCTTTTTGTGCTTCTTGCTTGCAACAAAGTCGGGATGTACACTGCCGAAGAATTTGATACCGCTTTCGGAGCATTCAAAACAACCAAGAAACCATTCATTTTTACTTGGTTCAAAGATCCGACGACAACCCCCGATCCAAGCCTGCAAGTATTCAAAAACAAACTTGCTGCATTAGGTCACTTTTATGCCACCTATACCGACAGCAATGACCTCTGGAACCAGTTCAATAAAGAGCTTGAGCGGCTTGAAGATGCGGACTTTAAGAAAAATGATATCGTTACCCGCACTATAAATCAAGGCAAAAAAAGTGTTTATATTGAAAACGGAGGTAATATAACTCTCACTGTACAGTAAACCATACCCATCATGGCTGAAGAGAAACGCGAAACAACATTGGGTGATAAATCAGTTTATATTGAAACATTTGAAAGCGGGAATATCAGCATACAAATATTTCAATATGATTCAAATGAAATAATTAAAGAGATAACAAGTGCAATTAATGAAAATACTCAACAAGAATTGTTTGTTATAATTCTCTGTGAAAACATAAATACTATAAGTCAAATTCCAGAACTTTCTTCAATTAGCAATTATTATAATAACAATTCTTTAGAATGGAAGCCGTTCAACGAAAAAACCATAACAGAGCTTCTTCTTGAATATGAAAAAGAATCAGGATATAAAGTTCGTTATTTAAATTTTAATTACGCTGAGACAACAGAAATCTCTTCAATCGTAGAATTTGAAGACGTTTTCCTGTCAAAAATAGTCATAATTACTGATGGCTTAGCTTTAGATGATAAAAAAATAAATTTCACAAATTCGATAGACCATAAAATGCATATCGGAGGATTTCTTTTACCTCTCGACGAGAACATTAATCCTAAAACTAAAGATTATTACAAAAAATATTGCGCTAATTTCTTCCCAAGAATGTGCGCGAGATATAAAAGCTATAATCAATCCTACTCTAACATTATTATAGAAGCAAAAGATAGTACACAATTTTTTAGGGGACTAACTTCGTTCGCAAAAATCCTAAAAATTAAATCGGCTAATTCCGGATCACTATTTGCTAAATTTAAAAACGAAGCATTAGACATACTAAGACCCGATGGGCGATGAATAAAAATAATATAATATCTTTTTACTCCTTCAAAGGAGGCTCAGGCAGAAGTCAACTAGTTGCAAATTTAGCCGCATATCTTTGCATATATGAGAACAAAAAAATACTTATTATAGATTGGGATTTAGATGCCCCGGGCATTGATTTATTCTTTAACTGTGAACGAAAAATAATCAATCGCGGCTTAATAGATGTTTTTGAAGATTACATCCACACTGTTCGGTCAGGCGAGATAATAAACGAAAATAATTTACCGATATTTGATTTCTCATTTAATATACTTTTAAACGGTAAAGGAGGAGAAGTCGACTTATTACCGGCAGCAAATTACAATAAAAGGAATTTTTCTATCGCAATAAATAACTTTGACTGGTTTGATTATTACGAAAACCTAGACGGCAAATACCATTTAGAATTTATTAAAGAAAAACTAAAAGAATCAAAATACGACTATATTCTTATTGATAGTAGAACAGGAAATAACGACTATCTTGGCATATGCAATATACAATTGCCTGATATAAACATAATTATTACCACACCAGCCCTACAAAATATTAATGGTGGATTTGAAATAGCATCACTTATTTTAGCGAATAAATTCACAAAAAACGAACGAGAGAAGCCAATCATACTGCCAATTCTTTCACGGCTTGATGCCTCTCATAGCAAGAAGTCAAACGAATGGAAAAATATATTTGTAAATAAATTTAAAAATATCATAAAAGAATCCCTAAACAATAATAGCGTCAACAAAGATATCTATCAATATATTCGAGATACATCTATTGATTATGTTATTGAGTTAGCATATGGAGAGACATTGATATTCGATAAGAAAAAAAAAGAAATAACTCCAGGCAGTATCCAAGAACAATTTATAAACATTTGGAATTACATAGAAAACAAACAATCTTTTAAAAAATTCCTTAGCATATCACCATTATTTCCTGATGCTTTTTTTGGACGCACAAGTGAACTAAAGGCAGTACGCGATATACTTTTTTCATCCGGAAATCTATTAATTATATCTGGTGAAGGAGGAATTGGCAAAACATCCTTCACATCAAAGTACTATCATACATATAGCGAAGAATATAATCACTTAGCTTGGATTTTTGTTGATAAAAACTTCGCTGATGCCATACTATCATTAGCACATGTGTTACACGTAACATTCCCTGATTTGATGACGAAAAATGATCGAATTAAGACTCTGCTCCCTGAAATGGCAAAACTGAAAAAGCCCTGCTTGCTGGTCATTGATAACGTAAATAACAAGGAAGATCTCGAAGCCTATTACCACTTCTTCGCGGAATTAAACAATTTTCATATTCTGATCACAACCAGAATATCATTTTTTTGGAAAGCTAAAAAATACACAATAACCCCTCTTGACAAAGAAGATGCATTCAAACTATTTAAAGCCCACTATCCAGCCCATAACCCTGAAGAAGATGGGTTACTAAATCAGATTTTGCAGGCAGTCGGATACAACACACTGGTTATTGAATTGCTGTCAAAAAACCTTAGCAACCTCAACAATCAGCTCCGCAAAAGATATACACTAAGTTTATTACTTGAAGATCTAAAAGGAAAAGGATTATTTGGAATAAGCCAAAGTGAAAAGATAAATACATCATATAATAACTATGGAATAAGGCTGCATAAAGAAAAACCGGAAGCAATTCTTTCGGTTATGTATAACCTCATGGAACTCGATGAGGTGGAAAAAGGTATGCTCTCGGTGTTTGCGCTGCTTCCGGCAGAACCGATAGCATATTCATCAGTTGAGGAGTTGTTGCCCAACATTGAAAATCTCGACAAAACTTTGCTAAACCTTGCCCAAAAAGGGTGGATAGAATTTAATGACAATTCCAACAGTTTTAAGTGCAGCCCTATTGTGCAGGAAGTTACCCGATTCCAGAACAAGGAAAAGCTTTTTGTGCATAGTGAACTTCTGATCACCACACTCACGAAAAAGCTTGATTATGAAGCAGGAACCGGCAATTTAGTAACAATCAGCTTTGATAAGGGAGCTCTTTATGCCCGATATGCAGAAAGCATACTTTGTCTTGCTGTTATTTTACAACATAAAGAAAACATAAGTCCACTATTAGGTCTCGTAGGTAATTTTCATAAAACAACAGGAAATCTCAACAAAGCTTTGACCTTTTTTGAGCAGAATGCCCAATTAAATAAAGAGCTCTATGAGGAATATCCACAAAATGTCTCCTTCAAAAATGGGCTCGCCATTTCGTATGAAAAACTCGGCGTAACTCACTCCGCTCTCGGCAATCTCGACAAAGCCCTGACATTCTTTGATGAACGATCCCGTTTAGGTAAAGAGCTCTATGAGGAATATCCACAAAATGTCTCCTTCAAAAACGAGCTCGCCATTTCGTATGAAAAACTCGGCGTAATTCACTCCGCTCTCGGCAATCTCGACAAAGCCCTGACATTCTTTGATGAACGATCCCGTTTAGGTAAAGAGCTTTATGAGGAATATCCACAAAATGCCTCCTTCAAAAACGGACTTGCCATTTCGTATGAAAAACTCGGCGTAACTCACTCCGCTCTCGGCAATCACGTCAAAGCCCTGACATTCTTTGATGATGAAACCCTTTTATTTGAAGAGCTCTACGAGGAATATCCACAAAATGTCTCCTTCAAAAACGGGCTCGCCATTTCGTATGCGAAGTTAGGGCTTTTCTACAGAGATGAGCGCGCCGATTGGGCAAAAGCTCGTCGATATTTTGAACAGGCAGAAGCATTTTTTAGTGAACTCGTAAAGAACTATCCCTTCTACGCTGAATTTCAAAAGAACTGGTCGTTGGTAAAAGATATTCTGAACGCCTTATAAACCTTATTTTTTGAGTTGGTAACACCACCCCTTATGCACAAAGAATCCGACTTCGAGCAATCCATAGAGCAATCGTTGCTGCTGCATGGCGACTATGTAAAGAGCGACCCGCTGGCTTTCGACAAAAAGCTTGCAATCTTTCCTGACGAGGTTATTGCGTTCGTTCAGGATACCCAGCCGGAGTTATGGGAGCGCTTCTCTGCACTTAACAACAGAAACGCAAAAGCTGTGCTGATCGAGAGCCTTGTACGGGAGCTGCGAACCAAAGGGATGCTCTCCATTCTTCGAAGCGGGTATATGTGTTTCCACACCGGTAAAATGGATGTTCACTCGTATGGAAAAAGGGAAAGCCTGTCAGCCTGAACAATAACGGAAACTGTGCCATGAACCTTTTACAATTAATAGATTTGGTTGCTTCGGGAGAAGATGGCGCCCGGCAGTTCAAATCCGATATTCGGAACGCTGAATCTCTGGCATCTGAAATGGCAGCTTTTGCCAATGCTGAGGGAGGCTCCATTCTCATTGGCGTTGCGGACAATGGCTCCATAAAGGGCCTTGAAAGCAGTGATGTTTCGCGCATCAACCAGCTTATCAGTAATGCCGCCAGCCATCTGGTACGTAGTCCGCTTACGGTACAAACTGAAAATATTCTCCTTGAAAATCGAAACGTTGTCATTGTTCTTACCGTACCCAAAGGCATTGATAAACCCTATTTCGATAAAAACGGTGTGATCTGGCTCAAATGCGGTGCTGACAAGCGACGAGTCAATACAAAGGAAGAGTTACGACGATTGTTTCAGATAACCAATCAGTTTCATGCTGATGAACTTCCCTCAAAAGCAGAAGTTGACTCTCTCGATAAGCTTCGTTTCAGGGATTTTCTTAAAACAACCTATCAACAGGAGTATCCTGAAACAGATGAAAAGCTGAAAAAGCTTTTGCAGAATATGAATCTGGCTACCGACACGGGAAAGCTGAACCTTGCTTGTGTACTTTTATTCGCCGAAAAACCGGAATGGATTGTACCTCAATTTGTTGTTAAGGCGGTTCGCTTTCCTGGCAATGAAATCCATCAAAGCGAGTATCTGGATATTGAGGATTTTACCGGAGCGTTAGGAGCCATTTTTGAGGGCGCGATGGCCTTTTTGATGCGAAACATGCACAAGGTGCAGGCTGGGAGGGGAATCAATGCACCCGGAACCCCTGAAATACCGCCGGTGGTCTTTGAAGAACTACTGGTTAATGCCCTGATACACCGCGATTATTTTGTAAGCGCCCCAATCAGACTGTTTTTATTCGATAATCGAATTGAAATTATCAGTCCGGGTCACCTGCCCAACAACCTGACTGTCGCCAAAATCAAAACTGGTAATTCCAATATCCGTAATCCCACTCTCGTCTCCTATGTTGCAAAGGGTCTGTTACCATACCGGGGGCTTGGTTCTGGAATCAAACGGGCAATTGATGCGTGGCCGGAAATTGACTTTATCGATGATCGTGATGGTTGTTTGTTTACCGCCATTGTTCACCGTAAAACAATTGACGGTTCGGTAGAAAGTTCGGTAGAAAGTTCGGTAGAAAGTTCGGTAGAAATCGATAATCCTGTGCTCGAACAGTTCAGACTGAATCCTGAACTGACTCTTCATGCATTGGCGAAAACGCTGGGCATTTCATTGAGGGCAACTGAAAAAAGGGTGGCTAACTTGCAGGAAAAAAAGCAATTAAAACATATCGGCCCTAAAAAGGGCGGTTACTGGCAGGTACTTTAATCGTATGCTCTTTCAAACATTTCAATCCAGACCCCCTCATGCACAGAGAATTGAACTTTGAGCACTCCATAGAACAATCCTTGTTGCTCCATGGCGGCTACAGCAAGGGCGACCCGTTGGCTTATGACAAGAAGCTTGCGATCTTTCCCGATGAGGTTGTAGCGTTTGTTCAGGATACCCAGCCGGAGTTCTGGGAGCGGTTTTCAACGCTCAACAACGGGAACGCAAAAGCTGTGCTGATCGAGAGCCTTGTGCGAGAACTACGAACGAAGGGAATGCTCTCCATTCTCCGGAGTGGATTCAAGTGTTTCGGCAAAACAGTGCGAATGGCCTTCTTTGCCCCGAATACCGGCATGGACCCTGTTGCGCAGGAACGGTTCAATAAAAACCGGTTCACCGTAATCCGCCAGCTTGAAACAGAGAGCGGAGCTATCCCTGACATGGTGCTTGCAGTGAACGGCTTGCCGGTGGTGTCGATGGAGCTGAAAAATCACCTGACCGGGCAGAACGTAGTACACGCCAAACAGCAGTACTGCGATCGTGATCCCAATGATCTCCTCTTTGCCTTCAAGCAGCGCTGCCTTGTCCATTTTGCGGTGGATACCGAAGAGGTCTGCATGACCACCAAACTTGAACGGGGAAGCTCGTACTTCCTCCCCTTCAACAGAGGATACAATCACGGCAAAGGGAACCCTCCGGTTGAGGGTGAGCTTCGCACTTCCTACCTCTGGGAGAAGGTTCTGGTAAAAAAGAGTCTGATGGATATTCTCGGGCGATTCCTCCACCTGCAGGTTGAGGAAAAAACTGTTCCCACCGGAAAAGGGCTGAAGAAGCTTCAAAGCGAAAGCATGATATTCCCCCGCTACCATCAGCTTGATGTGGTGCGCAAACTTGCCGAACATGCCAGGCAGCACAATTCAGGGCACAACTACCTCATCCAGCACTCTGCGGGTTCAGGAAAATCGAACTCCATTGCCTGGCTTGCCCACCGGCTTTCAACCCTGCACGATGCCGGGAATGAAAAAATCTTCCATTCAGTGGTGGTCATTACCGACCGTGTGGTGCTTGACCAGCAGTTGCAGGATACCATTTTCCAGTTCGAGCACAAGCAGGGTGTCGTGCAAAAGATTGACGAAAACACCCAACAGCTTGCAAAGGCACTCGCTGACGGCGTACCGATCATCATTTCAACCATACAGAAGTTCCCGTTTATCACACAAGCTCTTGCAACGCTTGAGAAGAAGGGTCAGGGCATCGACATCTCTACTACAGGCAGACGGTTCGCCGTGATTGTGGACGAAGCACACAGCTCGCAGAGTGGCGAAACCGCCATGGAGCTAAAGAAAATTCTGAACCGCGAAGGAATAGAATCGGCCATTGCCGAGCAGATACTCGACATGAACGATGAACCTATTTCAGACGAGGCCAAACGCTCCATGCTGCTGGAGCAGATCAAGCGCACGAAACAGCCGAACCTGAGCTTTTTCGCCTTTACCGCGACACCTAAGTTCAAAACGCTTGCGGTGTTTGACGAGCCCGGAGAAAACGGCACCTCTCCGTTCCACCTCTACAGTATGCGTCAGGCCATTGAAGAGGGGTTTATTCTTGATGTGCTGAAGGGATACACCTGTTACAAACGATATTATCAATTGGTCCGTACGGCAGAGGATGATCCTGAACTGCCGAGAAGAAAGGCGGCGCGGGCACTTGCCCGTTATGTTGACCTGCACGACTATAACATTACGCAGAAAGTTGAAATCATCGTTGAGCATTTCCGCACACACTCCCGCCACAAAATCAGCGGTCAGGCCAAAGCTATGGTGGTAACCGGATCGCGCGAACATGCCGTGCGCTATAAACTCGCGTTCGACAACTACCTGAAAGCAAAAAAATATCACGACATCAAAACGCTCGTCGCTTTCTCGGGCGAACTCTCTCTTAACGACCACCCCGGTATCAGGTTTACCGAAACACAGATGAACCATGGCATCAGGGAACGAGAGCTGCCTGAGCGGTTTGCTTCAGATGAGTATCAGGTTTTACTGGTGGCGGAAAAGTATCAGACAGGATTTGACCAGCCTTTGCTGCATACCATGTACGTCGATAAACGGCTCTCCGGCATTCAGGCCGTTCAGACCCTCTCACGCCTGAACCGCACCTGCCCCGGCAAGGAGAGTACCTTTGTGCTTGATTTTGTTAACGATCCGGAAGAGATCTACCTCTCCTTCAAGCCCTATTACGAAACAACCGGGCAAGGCGAAGAAACCGACCCGCACCAGCTCAATGAACTGGCACACAAACTCGACCAGTGGAAGGTTTATGACCAGTCGGAGGTGAACGCGTGGTGCGAAATCTGGTTCAGCAATCGTATGCACCCTACCGGTACCGAACATAAAAAGCTGAACAGCATCCTCGATGTCGTGGTTGAACGGGTTATCAAGCTTGAAGAGGAGGAGATTGAACTCTTCAAAAGCCAGTTTACGAGCTTCCGGAATCTCTACGGATTCCTTTCGCAGGTAATCCCCTATCAGGATTCAGGTCTTGAAAAGCTCTACACCTTCGGGCGCTACCTGCTCTCAAAGCTCCCTCGCGGGACAGGAAAGAATGTCAGAATAGATGATGAGGTGCAGTTGAAATACTACCGGCTGGAGAAGTACAGCGAAGGCTCCATTTCACTCCGGGAGGGAGATGCTCCCCCTTTGGCTGGCCCAAAGGAGGTCGGTACCGGAAGCGCTGATGAAGAGGTGCCGCTCTCCACGCTGGTTGAGCAGCTCAACGAAAGGTTCGGCACCGATTTCACCCCTGCCGATCAGCTCTTTTTCGATCAGGTGCAGGCTGCAGCCACAGAGAACGAAAAGATCCGGCAGGCCGCAGAGGCCAACACCCTCTCGAACTTCGAACCGGTATTCAACCAGCACCTCGAAACCCTGCTGCTCGACCGCATGAACGGCAACGAAGCCATATTCAACCGAATCATGAACGACGAAGCCTTCAAAACCTTCATTGCTCAGAAGCTGATGCACAACGTCTTCGAAAAGATAACGCGGCAGGCGGGATGAACAACTGAAGCTGGAGGCCTGTTCAGTTAAGGCAAGCTTTTTTCTCAAGCTTGCGCCTGAAATCAGACTCGGCATCAAGAGAAGAGATCATGGTATCGCTCACATTTGTAAGCCGGGCAAGATCGGCGCGAGGCAGAGAGCTTTGATCGGAAAACACGAGCACACTGTCAAATTTTGCCTGGGTTCTGAGCAGATGCTCAAGGATAATGGTAACCGTCTTTGCCTTATCCCGATTAGGAATACCAAAGAGAAAAACCGGCGCATCCTTTCCTTCGATCCTGTAGTCAATCGGATAATCTGAGGCATTTTCCATCCCTTCGTAGAGATAATCCTTTGTGACATTTTCAGAAGGAACAAACCTGAAGAGAGTCTCCCTGAGGTCTTCGTAGAATGTGGACTCTACCCGTGATCTTTTTAAAAACGTCAAGTCACTGATACTCGTAATCGCCTGCCCCAGACGAAAAATATCAGAAGCAAGTCGCTCAGAAGTCGAATCAATGCAGAGGGAACCATCATGTTCCTCAACAGATGTTTCGGACTTTATCTTCTCGTAAAGAGCGCCCCTCGTTCCTTCGCGGAACTTGTCGATATCGTGCTCATAGCTCAGATGCATCAAGGTATGACCCATATCGGTAAGCCTGAGCAGTCCCCCCGGCATAACCTTGATGTACAACTGGTACTGATCCCCGTCAGGAAATGTAAACGGAGTATCAACAGCAAGCAGTCCAGCGGTTTTTTCCCTTATCTGCACTTCGCTGCACATCGCCTTGCAAAGTGTGTTCTGGAGTATTTTTACATCAATAACCATCAATCAAACAAATCAATCTGGTTTATGCCGACTTCATCTGAAGTCATGCCCTCAATACGGCAATCCTTGAGCAGGCAATAGAGTGCTTCATTCAGATTATGGTATTTATCTGTCTCACAAGCAAATCCATCAGGTTTCTGGTTTGCTGCGATATATCTCTCTGCGGGGACTCCGGGACGATCATGATTTACTGTACTTTCGAAGGGTACCGAAACAAAATCGCTTACCTCATTCCGTTCTCTCAGAATGCTGTGCAATGGGTTATGATATGTTTCCCGGAGGTTTTCGAGGCTTGTGGGGATTGCTCTACCTTTCCCTCCCTTCACGGATACAATCAACAATCTCTTTCGTCGAAATTTGAGCTTTAATGGTTGGGGCCGATAATGATTGACGTATGGGCTCGCGATTAACCAACTTGGAGGAAATCCGGAAGGGGCTATCTGGTTGTATGGGCAAATTACGGGACGGTATTCACCGGTAACAGTTATCGGCACAAACCGCATTGCACAGAGATGCCTCCCACCGGTTCGGCATGACACGAACGCGAACATCCCGAGACTATTCGATACTTTGCAGGCCCTTTCCGTTTTCACCTTTCTCCAGTCAAGTAAGTAAGGCAACGCATTGTTCAGAAACAAAATATACGATTGCCCGCAAACCACGGAAAGAAATTCGGTCGTAATTATCCGGTAAATTTCAGGCCTGAAGAGATTTTGAATGTTGGATGATGGATTAAGAGGAAAAGGTCGGAGAGGATTCGGGAGGTGAGAAAGAGGAAATTACTCGGTTTATAGTGATTTATTCTAAATTATTATCGATATTCCGATAATAGCCACGGTAATTTCACAGACTCGCACAACCATGGAACAAGCTTGCTCGCTCGGTACCCGCATCAAATCGGTGCGTGATCACTTCGGTCTTCGCCAGGAGGAGTTTGGCGAAAAAATAGGGCTCTCCGGCAACAGGGTATCTGAAATTGAAAATGACAAGGGTGGCACCAAAGCCTCTGTTTTGATCTCAATATGCCAGGAGTTCCCCCTCAATCCGGAGTGGCTTCTCTCCGGGGAGGGATCCATGCTGAAAAAACCGGAAGAGAGCGGCATCTCCCCTGATGAATTCAGCCGGAGAATCACCATGCTTGAAAAGCAGATGCAGCAGTTCGTCATCAACACGATCGAGCCTGAAAGTCCCTCTCTTGCCAAAGTGCCGCTCTACAGCTCCGCAGTTCCGGCAGGGATGCCTGATCCCGCTTCGGATGAAATCGAAGAGTACCTTGATATGCCTGCATCATGGGCCCAGGGTAAAAAGAATATCTATGCCCTGAAGGTCAACGGTGACAGCATGGTTGATATCGGCATCATGCCGGGAGATCTCCTTATGGTTGAGGCGAGAACGACCGCACGGGACGGCCAGGTGGTGGTTGCCTGCATAAACAGTGAGGTAACCGTCAAAACGCTCTGCATCAGCAATACCGGCACCATCTCTCTTATGCCTGAAAACAAGCGCTATCCGCCGATAGCAATCAACCCGGAGATGGATTTCAGAATACAGGGTGTGGTTATGGCCGCAGTGCGCCATTACGCTTAGGCATCTCTATTACTTTGTTCCGAAGTAACGATAACGCAAGATCAGGAGACTGTCGTTAGTGGCCCATCGCTGTATATGCAAAAGGGGCAACGCTAAAAATCGTCGTGAGCAGTTTGAGTGCAAGGCGGATGGAGCGCAGATACCGGAGTGTACTCGTAGTACATGAGGATATCGAGCACCACCCAACGCAGCAATCAAATTGCGGAACAGATCTATAGCTGTGCCCTACATGTCCATGAGACGGATAAACTCCAGTGCCTTCTCTCTCATTTCATCCTCGCCCTCATCGGAGAGCGGTGTTGAGTAACGGATCGAATAGCCGTATTTCCCCATGTTCTGCACCAGACGGAACCAGTCGTGCGTCAGAACCCTAAAGGTGACAATCATCCCCTCCCCTTCTGAATCGGCATGGTAGAGGCCACTGCTGAGAACGGTGGCATCATTTTTCTCAATCGAGGCTATGACTTCGGAGAGCTTAAGGCCTGAGGAGGGCACGTCAAGCTCAAGCGTCAGGCTCTCCTCTCCGAGATGAAACACCTCTGCAATTTTCTCAAGAACCACCTTTTTTTCAATCGTTCCGGCGTAGCTGCCGTCATCACGGGTAACCGGAATGATGGTTCCGGGAAAGAGGAGCGCTCCTGGAAAAATGTCAAAGAGATGCTCATGAACTCCGATACCGCCCTGCTCCGGCAGCGCGAGATCGCGCAGCGAGAGCGCAGCTGTTTTTTTCGACTGGACTGCCGTCACAAGATCCGGAATCGTAACCATTGCGCAGACCTTTCCCTCATGCAGTACCGGCGCAGACGCAAGGTGCCCCTGACGCATAAGCGCGTAAACTTCAGCCGCAGGAGCATCATCCGTGAAAAACGGATAGGTGGTATCAAGACGGCGCTCTATACACTCACTCAGCAGCATGGTTCAATTTTTTCAACTCTGCGTTCATGGCGTCCCCCTTCAAATTCGGCGGCAAACCAGTTCTGAAGGCTTTGTTCAATGGTCGCTTTATCGCTGAAGCGGGCGGAAAAACAGATAATATTGGCATTGTTATGCTGCCGGGCAAGGGTGGCAAATTCAGGGTTACAGGCAAGGGCAGCACGAATACCCTTGACTTTATTGGCGGCTATGGAAACTCCGATTCCTGTTCCACAGAGCAGAACACCCTGATCAAACTCACCAGCCGCTACCCCTTGTGCAACCTTACGGGCAAAATCCGGATAGTCGACAGACTCTTCATTATACGGGCCCATATCACTGCACGCATAACCGTGCTTTTCAAGCCATGCGACAACGGTTTTCTTTGACTCAAAACCGGCATGATCACTTGCAACTGCTATTTTCATAATTCTTTGACTTTAAATTTGAACGATGTTTTTTTGATGGTAGATCGGCTTAAAAAGAGTGACTGACTGTTGATTTCCGGCGCATCATTATCAACAAGAGAGTAGGTTCCGTCGGCCTGCATCTGCCATGCCTTGACATTATCAGAGAGAATCAGGTCAAGATCGGATTTAACCGAACGGATGCATGCTTTGTCAAAAACCGGAAAGAGGGTCTCAACCCGGTGATCAAGATTTCTCGGCATAAGATCGGCACTGCCCAGAAAGAGTTCCGCCCTGCCTCCATTTTGAAAATAGTAGGCCCGGCTGTGCTCAAGAAAGCGTCCCGTAATACTGATAACGCGGATATGTTCACTGACTCCCGGAATGCCGGGTTTAAGACAGCAGATACCCCGGACAATGAGATCAATCTTCACCCCTTCACAGGATGCTTTATAGAGTGCGCGTATGGTCTGCGCATCGACAAGGGCATTCATTTGCATGATGATTCTCCCCCTGTCCGATTTCCGGCTCCACTCTGCCTCCCGCTCAATCAGTTCAATGATCCGTTTTCTGGTGTTGATCGGTGAGACAAGCAGCTTTTTATATCCGGTGTGCCGGGAATACCCGGTCAGGGCGTTGAAGAGCTCAGCGATATCATTGGCCAGACGCTCATTGACCGTAAAAAGCGAGTAGTCGGTGTAGATTTTACCTGTTACCGGATTATAATTTCCCGTACCAAGATGCAGATAGCGTTTCAGGCGGTGCTGCTCACGGCGCACAATCATGGTAAGCTTGGCATGGGTCTTCAGGCCGGGAAGACCATAGACGACATGCGCACCGACATCTTCAAGTGCCCTTGCCCAGACAATATTGTTCTCTTCGTCAAACCGTGCCTTGAGTTCCACAAGTACAGCCACCTGTTTACCCTCTTCAGCCGCCTTCATCAGTGCCTTGACAATCGGAGAGTTGCCGCCTACCCGGTAAAGTGTCTGCTTTATGGAGAGCACATCAGGATCCACTGCGGCCTGGTTGATAAAATCAACAACCGGCTGAAAGGAATCATATGGGTGATGAAGCAGCTGATCTTTGGCCTTGATGGCTCCGAACAGATCCTCTCCGTACTCCTCCTCAATCCGGTTATAGGGAACAAACGGTTCATCCTTGAGTTCAGGCTTGTCAATCTTCAACAGATCAATGAGACAACCCAGACCGAGCACTCCGCCGATCTCGTAAACATTGCGAGATGTCACCTCGAGATTTTTCATCAGCAGCTTTCTGACCGACTGCGGCATATCGGGAGTAACATCCAGCCGCACAACCTTTCCATACCTGCGTGAAAGAAGACCCTGCTCTATGGTTTCAAGAAGATCACCTGCTTCATCCTCCTCAATTTCAATATCCGCATCACGAATCAGCCGGAAGAGATGTGACTGGATAATCCTCATTTTCGGAAAGAGCTGCTCCAGATTATTCTCAACGAGATCTTCAAGCCAGATAAAGCGGATGATTTCGTCGCCCGCTTCAAATCCCTCGATATCATTCAGACGGAGCAACCGCGGCAGTATGCTCGGAACCTTCACACGGGCAAACTTCAACGCCCGGTTCTCTTCATCCTCCAGCTCTATGGCAAGATTCAACGAGAGATTGGACATGAAGGGAAAGGGGTGTCCGGTATCGAAAGCAAGCGGAGTGAGTACCGGAAATATCTCCTTTCGAAAATAGTGACGTAACACCTCCTTCTGGGATACAGAGAGTCCGGAAAAACGCAGAAACTCAATACCATGACGTTTCAGCGCCGGAATGAGGTCATTATAGAAGCACTCATTTCTCTGGCTGAGCTGCTGCAGTACCATGGTGCGGATCTTTTCAAGCTGACGTGCCGGAGTAAGTCCGTCAATGGTTCTGTCCTGAATACCGGCTTCATACTGATCCTCAAGACCGGCAACCCGGATCATGAAATATTCGTCAAGGTTCGAGCTGAAAATCGAGATAAATTTCACCCTTTCGAGAAGCGGGTGAAAATCGGGTTGTAACGCCTCTTCAAGGACCCGCTGATTGAAATAGATCCAGCTCAGCTCCCGATTGACATAGTAAGCGGTATCAAAAAAATCCGGTTGAACCCTCTCCGGTCTGCTCACCTCACTCCCTTGCAGCATAGTTAGCCTGAAATTATGTAAATCTGATAAATCCTTCTTCATGAACAACTCCGTCAAGGGGCTCATCCCATGGATCATGAGGCACTGTGTCAATCATCTGCATAGTGAAAGCAAGTCCGATACGCAAGGGGCGAAAACCCTCCAGAGAGAGCCGGTGAAGAAACCGGTCATAAAAACCTTTGCCATAACCAAGACGATATCCGCTTCTGTCAAAAGCAAGCAGCGGGATAAGCACAACATCAAGCATCGATTCATCAGCCTTCACCAACACTTCAGGTTCCGGCTGGCCGAATCTTGCTACCCTCAGGGGTTCACCTTTCCGGTAGAGCGCTGAACAGAGATCCTGATCCTGCACAACAGGAACAGCAAGCTGTTTATTCAGGAGGGTCAACGCTTCAACAAGCGGCCAGGTGTTCACCTCCGGTTGAGCGGGCAGAGGAATATAGAGATCAATAAGACGGGCACTCATAACCTCCGGCAGAGAGAGCACATGAGCGGAAATGGCTTCGCTCATGATACGCCTGCGCTCTAAACAAATCGCTCCTCTCATCTCCGCCATCAGGGCTCTTGTCACTTCTTTTGCCGCTGCTACAGAGCTCTCCCGACAGCCGGGAGGGTTCCACCCCTCACTCCTCATGATTCTTTTCCAATAATATGGAACAGATCAGCTACATTATAAAATGTAAAATAATAAAATAGTGTTCTTTCCTGCATGCCGTACTCCCCAGGAAAGGGCGCCCGGAACGCCATAGAGAGCAGACAACAGCATCACAATCCCAACCTGGTGAACGCGTGGAAAACCTGATCCTCCGAAACTCCATTCATCCCGGTGCCATCTATTGTGTCGGGAAAAACTATTCCGATCATGCCCTTGAGATGCAGCAGCTCGAAGCAGCGGCAATGATAGCTCAGAGCCGGCAGAGTGCGGAACCGATTATCTTTATGAAGCCCCCTACTGCCCTTGAAACTGATGGCATGATTACCATACCTGTTTTTCATGGCAGACCGCTTTCTGAAAACATGCATTATGAGGCAGAACTTGTGCTGCTTGTCGGCAAATCAACCGATGGCTGCTCCATTGAGGAGGCTGCAACTTTCATCAGCGGATTTGGTGCAGGACTTGATATGACCCTGCGTGACGAACAGCTCTCGGCCAAAAAATCGGGCAACCCGTGGCTCAAGAGCAAAGGGTTCCGCAAAAGCGCCCTGATTTCCGATTTTGTTCCCTTCAGTGAAGCGCTCTTTCCTCTCGATCTTGAAATTTCGCTGGAGCTGAACGGCAAGCCGGTACAACAGGGGGCGGTTTCAGAAATGCTCCATCCCCCGGCCATGCTTATTCATTATTTGTCGTATCTTTACGGATTAAGAAGCGGTGATCTTGTTTTTACGGGGACACCCGCAGGAGTAGGCGCCGTCAGGCCGGGTGATGCACTGAAATGCCAGGTTTCCCGACCGGGAGCCGGAAGCCGTGAAGTGGTTGCTGAACTGCGAGCCAACGTTTTCTGACACCAGTAAATAATTGAACCGGAACCATGAGTTATATTTTTCAGCAGGCCCGTCTGCTCAATCCTCTTGAAAAGCTTGACCGCACCGGATCCATAAAGGTCTCCGATGTAGGTATCATTGAAGCGCTCGCCTTCGATAATGACACGCTTCCCTCTTCACCCGAAGACCGGATTGTTGACCTTCGGGGCCAGATTCTCGCTCCGGGCCTTTTTGATATGCACTGCCATTTCCGGGAACCCGGTCAGGAGTACAAGGAGACGCTTGAAAGCGGTTCGGAAGCTGCGGCTGCCGGAGGTTTTACCGGGGTCGCCCTGATGCCGAACACAAAACCGGTTATAGACAGTCCGCTGGGCGTCGCTTATATCCGTCATCACGCCGCAAATCTGGCGGTCGATCTTGAAGTTGTCGGTGCGATGACTGTTGAGAGCCGCGGAGAGCATCTTGCCCCCTTCGGAAAGTTCCGATCCTATGGAGTAACGGCCATATCAGATGACGGAACGGCTATTCAGAGCAGTCAGATCATGCGGCTCGCTTTTGAGTATGCATCAAACTTTGATCTCCTCATCATTCAGCACTGCGAAGACAAATCCCTTACCCAGGGTGCGGTCATGAATGAAGGTGTTTTTTCAGCACAACTCGGTCTGAAAGGTATTCCGGACATATCCGAAGCCATTACCCTCGGAAGAGACCTGCTGCTGATGGAGTACCTGCAGAAGCACAAACTGCATGAACCGCTGGGAAAACCACGCTATCATGTTGCTCACATCAGTACCGGAGCCGCACTTGATCTTGTGCGCAAGGCAAAGCGTGAAGGACTGGCTGTGACCTGTGAGGTTACACCCCACCATTTCACCCTCTGTGATGAGTCGCTGTTTCAGGCTGAAGATAAAGGCAACTATCTGATGAAACCGCCGCTTGGCTCAAGGGAGAATCTTGAAGCCATTCTGCAGGGGCTGGCCGACGGAACGATTGATGCCATTGCCACAGACCATGCCCCGCATGCATCACATGAAAAAGAGTGCCCCCTCGACCAGGCGGCGTTCGGCATTATCGGACTTGAAACATCGGTTGGCCTTACCCTGACAGAACTGGTAGAAAAGAGGATTATCTCCATCTCTCGGGCCATTGAACTGCTCTCGGTCAACCCGCGGAGAATCATGAACCTCAAACCGATTCTTTTCGCGCCGGGCGAAGTTGCCAATTTCACCTTCATCAATCCCGAAAAGGAGTGGCGATGCACTCCGGAATCGATTCGCTCCAAATCATCAAACACCCCCTTTCTTAATCGCACGCTGAAAGGAAAATCGAGCGGAATATTCCACAAGGGGAGGCTTCTCTTTTCGGAACCGGAGCGGCACTGATTCCTTTATACAGATTACTTGCTTCCGGTTATTATTTTCATTACTTTCTTGTTCATTTTTGGCAAAATCTTTTAGTGCCGAGTATTAACAACAAGAACTAACGCACACGTCATGGCAAAGAAACAAACGTTTGGAGATAAAGGTAAAAAAACCGGTGTCAGCGACTTCAAAATGGCCAAGCTTGTTTTTTCCGTAAAATCCGAAAAGAGCAATGCATGGAAATTCGTTGAAAAACATGTCAGAATCCCGAATGGCGAGAATGAACAGCCTATTCTGGCAAAAGCTATCAGCGATTACGCAAAATAATTGCCCGGCAGATCAGTACAGGGCATTGCAATTGATGCCCTGCACTCCCTCCTTTTCCCGTCTCTTTTTTCACCGCCATACCCGAGAGTTCCGATATGCAGGGAACAGAAAATCCATCAGCGTGGTTCGAGGAGTGGTTTAACCATCCCTTCTACCTTCAGCTCTACAGTCACAGAAACAGGGATGAGGCTGAACGCTGCATCCTCACCATTCTCGCTCTGACAGAGCTTGACCGCAAGCCCTGTCACTCGGTTTCCGTCCTTGATATTGCCTGCGGAGCAGGCCGTCACGCTCTTGAATTTGCCCGTCTGGGCTACACGGTAACCGGAAACGATCTCTCCCCTTTTCTGCTTGAAGAGGCCAGAAAAGAGGCGGCGAACGGCTGCCTCAACGTACAGCTTACCGGCTGCGATATGAGGGCGATCAAGGAACAGGAGCGGTTTGATCTGGTGGTACAGCTCTTCACCAGTTTCGGCTACTTCACGACCAAAGAGGAGGACATGCTTGTTCTTCAAAGGGTTTATGACGCGTTGAAGCGCGGAGGGTGGTATGTGCTCGATCTGATCAACCCAATCCATCTTGAGCGGACGCTTGTTCCGCATTCATGCAGGATGGCTGGCGATCTGACGGTTAACGAGGAGAGGCGTCTGGAAAACGGGAGAATCACCAAAACCATCACCATCACCTCCCCTTCGGAAGAGAGGCTGAACTTCAGTGAATCAGTTAGAGTCTACGCAAGAGAAGAGATAGCGTCAATGCTGAGTGAAACGGGATTTTCACTCAGCACGATTGCCGGTGACTATGACGGCTCCCCTTTCGAAGCAACGCTTTCGCCGAGAATGATGCTCTTCTGCCGCAAACCTTAAAGCAGATTCCGATCGCGATACCATTCATAGGCATTTCGAATACTGTGTTCGTGCGGCTCAAACCGCATGTTTAGCTCACGAATTGCCTTGGACGAATCAAAATAGAGATACTCGGAGGCAACCCTGAACATGGAGAGGTTGAAGAGCTTCGAGATACTGTTTTTATTCTTGTACAGATCAAGAATCGACTTCAGTATCCTTGCCATCCAGAATGGGAGCGGAAAATGGATTTTCGGTGCTCCGGTAATCCTTGAAATCGTGTCGGCCAGCTGCTTGTAGGAGACATTTTCTCCCCCGATAATGTAGCGCTCGCCGGTTCTCCCTTTTTCCATCGCCGCGATGATGGTCTCGGCCACAATTTCAACATCGACAACACAGATACCGCCAAGCGGGTAAAAAGGGAGTTTCCGGTTGTAGACATCCTTGATAATACGTCCGGCATTAAAGTTTATATCACCGGCTCCGAAGACGAATGCGGGATTGACAATAACACAGTCAAGTCCTTTTTTGACGGCAGTTGCCACTTCAACTTCA
Source organism: Candidatus Chlorobium masyuteum (assembly GCF_011601315.1). Taxonomy (NCBI): domain Bacteria; kingdom Pseudomonadati; phylum Chlorobiota; class Chlorobiia; order Chlorobiales; family Chlorobiaceae; genus Chlorobium; species Candidatus Chlorobium masyuteum. The sequence goes on from NZ_JAAORA010000006.1 coordinate 28,167, forward strand.
GCGATATGTTTTGTTCTGGCATACTCCAGGCTGATTGAGTCAAAATTCCAGACAACCGATTCGTTCACCGGTTTTTTGTCAAATGCTATCCCGACGGCCGTTATGGAGCTGACATGAATAACCCGTTTAACTCCGGTAGCAAGGGCTGCGCGCAGAATATTTTTTGTTCCGTCAACATTGATTTTGTAAAGCAGTGCATTTTTCTTGTCGCCCATATAGGTAAGGCCTGCGGTATGATAGACAAGATCAATCCCCTTCATCGCCTCATGGATCGAGTCACTGTCTGTTATATCGCCATAGAGAAGATGAATGCGGTCCAGGACATCAGAGAGTGAGGTCAAATCAGAGGTTTTTCTGACAAGGACAAAGATTTCATCAGATGAGGCTGCAAGCTTGATAACAAGACGGGAACCAATAAAACCGGTAGCTCCGGTTACCAGAATTTTTTTATTCACGAATCAAATGCTTCAAAATAATTAACAAACCTTCATTTCTCTGTTCTGCATAATTCTGATAACCGGCCATTCCGGAACCGCACGTTATGCTGCTGTTATTGTGCGGTGCTGTTTTCTTCAACCGAAATTTCTCCGCTCACGATTTTATTACGAAGAGTCTCTACTTTTTCATGATTTGCCGCTCCGATCAGAGCCGAATTCTTCTCATTGTAGACGTAATCGGTATAGCGGTCGGCCAGACCGAAAACAGCAACCGACCCGCCTTTGAACGAGCCATCAAGTGCACGCTCAACCGTTTTCAGCACAGCACGATCCACAGCCTTGATCATGCTGCTCAACACAAAGCCCGGAGCATCCGGCTCCTGATCCCTGTCGGTGCAGATAACAAGCTTCCTGGTCTCTCTGGCAGCTTCAATGACGCCAAGACCGCTCGCTCCGGCGGCTTCATAGATGATATCGGCTCCCCTTGCAAATTGGCCAAGAGCCAGCTCCTTACCCTTTGAGGGGTTGGCAAAGGCACTCCCGGTCATACCGATATAGCCGGAAATAACCTTGATGCGGGGATCAACTGCATGAACACCGGCAATAAAACCGGTCTCGAATTTTTTAATAACCGAAGACTCCATTCCGCCAATAAAACCGACTGTTTTTGATTTGCTCACCAGTCCCGCCAGAGCGCCTGCAAGGTATGATCCCTTCTTCTCCTCAAAGACAATTCCCTGGAGATTAGGAGGAATAGCTGCTCCGGGCTTGCTGATATAATCGATGCATGCAAATTTCTTGTCCGGGAATTCAGCCGCAATCCTTGTGATATCATCACTGAAAAGCAGGCCCACTCCTATTACCAGATCAATATCCGGATCCGAAGCCATCTGGCGCAGAGCTGCTTCACGATCAGCTCCCTCTCCCTGTGGTTCAACATAGAGAAAATTAATGCCATGCTTCTTTTTGGCCATTTCCAGACCATTGTATGCTGAATCATTGAATGATTTATCCCCTCTTCCGCCTATGTCAAAAACAAGTCCAACCTGCAGTTTATCACCGGATGAGCTCTCTTTCCCCTGTTTTTCATCTGTTTTACCGGAACAACCGGAAAGAAGAAGAAAAAAGGTGAGCAGATAAGGAAGCAGATGTTTCATTGGAGTGGATGAAAAAGGTTGAAACTGCTATTAACTTGCTGTTTTCATGGCCTTGAAAATATGAAATTTTATCTCCATTTAAAACCCTGCTGGAACGGATGCCTGTTTTATCAATTCAGCAGCACGGTCTGCATCCCAGGCTATACGGCGGTTGACCTCGCGATACCGGCAATGAGCTTCAACAGGGTAAACGCAAGCGACCGGTAGCGGAGCTCTCCATCCAGACCTCTTACGGCGCGGATTTTCGGCACCAGTACCGAAGCAACCTTTTCCGGCTCTTCAGCAATGAGTTTCAGAATCCTCTGCGACGAAGCCGGAGCATCGACGAGCAAAAGGTCCGTCAATACCAATCCAGGGCTCAATTCATGAACGCCGATACCTGTTTTCCCGGCGCTTTTCAACTCTTTTGCAAGAAAACGGGTCAACTCCGCCACCCCCCTTTTTGAAGCCTTGTGAGGAACAGCACTTCGGGAAAATGCGGCTCCGGGAGATGAAAAACCCATATTGAAGATATGATAGCGCGCTTCGCCTGACAGGGGCTGACGATCCATAAGCCGGACCGCTTCTGCACAGAGCAGAAGCGAACCGCTCATATTGGTTGCTGATGTCTCAAGGATATCGGGCAGCTCCAGCTCCCATAACGGACGCTTCAGGCGGCCCGCAGTTCCGGCGTTGTTGATCCATCGGTCTACCTGACCGAGGCACTCGGAGGCAAACCCGGCAAAACTCCCTACATCTGCCGGATCGGCAACATCACAACGGAACCCGTAAACCTCTCTCTGCGGAAAAGATTTTTTCAGGGAGCAGAGTGCCCGGTCCAGTCGCTGCTGATTGCGTCCGCAGAGAACGACCCTGTCTCCGGCCGAAAGAAAAGCTTCCGCAAAAGCATAGCCCAGTCCTTTGCTGCCTCCGGTGATGACAATACCGAGAGATCCCGGTTCACTCTTCTCTTTATGCATAACGCTGATCCCTGTATCGCATATAGTTTCAACCGCTCACTCGTTTCGCCGATCAGGAGTGTACTTTGTTTTTCTCTTTTCGGACAACGAAAAGAGAGTACAATCCATTCATGGCGTCTCTGTTTTTTTTTCGGGCTGCTCACCTTAATAAAAAGCGGTGCCTTTATCGGAGCAGTAAAAAAATATTCCTCCGTATGCTCTAAATCGTTAGAATCTTTGCTGATATATGCTTATAATTAAAAATATGCACTTTATCAGCAAGACAGCCGCACCTTAACCTAAAATAAAAGGCTATCGCGTATGCCACCTGAACAGAGTAAGCGCTCACCATTTTGTGTGATTTTCCCCCTGAACAGATTCTCCAGATTACTGCGTATTGCTCTCCTCAGCGTCACCGTAGCCGCTGTGCAACTGCCGGAAACGGCTCATAGCGAGGTCACTTCCGACATCGCTCAACGGCAGGTATCGGATCAGAAATGCGAGCAAACCTGCAGGATCTCGGGATCCATGCAGAAATTTTTTGTCCATGTCACCCAGTATTTCGGAACCCGCTACCGTTCCGGCGGTCAGACTCCCGCAGGTTTTGACTGTTCGGGTTTCGTTCGATTCATGTTCAGCAAGGTCTTCAACATGGAGCTCCCCCGTTCTTCAAGAGAGATGGCCGCAATCGGCAATAAAATCGGAAAAAATGAGCTGCAGCCCGGTGATCTTGTGTTTTTTCAGACATCCGGCAGCCGTATCAACCATGTCGGCATCTTTATCGGCAATGATACCTTTGTTCACTCCTCCCTCACCAAGGGCATTACCGAAGACCAGCTCAAACAGAACTACTACGAAAAACGGTTTGCCGGTGCTGTTCGCCTGTTTGATGCCTATTCGGGCATAAAGCAGAAAAGCGCCAATATCGATAGCGAGCCATCCTGATATTCCGCGCTTCATCCCTTCGGGGATATCGGCTCCGGAGATTACAGCGATGACAGTGAGGTAAAGCAAACAATACTCATCTTTCAAACATAACCGTTACGTTCATGAAAAAAAGAGTGATGAAACGGGCAGTGCTTGTGAGTCTGCTCTCTTTATGCCTCTCTCCTTCTGCATTCGCCGATACCGGTGATGTCGCCGGTACACTCAAAGGGGGAACATTAGGGCTGGGTGCTGAAGTAACCGTCGGCCTTACCTCCTCCATCAATGCAAGGGCTGGATTTAACACCCTGAACTATGACGGAAGTACAACAGAGAGCGATATCAAATATGATTACACCCTGAAGCTCCAATCCATTCCGCTGCTGCTCGACTGGCATCCGTTTGATGCATCAGGATTCAGACTCTCATCGGGTGCCGTATTCAACAGCAACAAGGTGAATGCTACCGGTGCCCCCCAGGGGACCTACACCATTGGAGGAACAACCTATACCACTGCGCAGATTGCCACACTCAGCGGTGATGTTACCTTCAACAACGTTTCGCCCTATGCCGGAATCGGATGGGGAAATGCTGTCGGCACCGACAGCGGCCTCTCCATAGCGCTTGACCTTGGCGTCGTCTTTCAGGGTACCCCGAACGTTTCGCTTGCTGCAAGCGGCCCTATTGCCACTGATGCCACCTTCAAAACCAATCTTGCCAAAGAGACCACCGATCTTGAGAGTAACATCAAAAGTCTGAAGTACTACCCGGTTATCTCTCTCGGCTTGGCTTACAAGTTTTAATATCAGCTCCCTCTCTCAATGCATCAGAGGGAAGCGATCTCCTCTGATGCATTGACGCTCTTTTGCCCTCGCTCATCCTCCGGCATCACTTCATCGAATAATGAGCTCCTTCTGCGGGCTCAGATACCCTTTGAAATGGGCCAGCTGTTCAATAAATGGTTCGGATTTCACCCTGATGATCCCCTTGTAAGGATTGTCAAATGCAACAATCACCAGCAGAACCAGCGTAATGATACAGGCCAGTGCGCCGACCATCAATGACTGTGCCATGGAGTTACTTGTACCGAAAAGAAAACTGAAGCCGATGGTGACAATACCGCCAATAATCATGACACTCCACATGAATGGCGGAATTACCCCCTCCTTTCCTGCCAGAATTCTCTGGTTTCTTGCATCGCTGAAATCATTGAGGTTTGAAACAATCTCCCGGTACCAGATGCTCTCATATTCATTCTGCGGTCTGAGCCGGAGCGTGAGATCAAATATCCGGTGAACGGAGCGGAGTGCTTCAGGACTTGAATTGCCTTCAGCCATCATCGGCCACTCCTCATTGATAACCCGAGTGCTGTAGGCGATGATCTCCTCCTGGATCGCGGCTGCCTCCGGCCTTCCGCTGAAAGCCCTTACATCCCTGAATACCGATGCCATGCAGCGAACCTCTTCATGCGCCCTTGACTCTGCATCCCGATATAACTCCCACTCCACAATTACAACAAAAGCCAGCAGGACAGCATAGATAACCCCGACAACGGAATAGATAAAGCCTGCGACATCATTATGCTTTGAGAGTTCCGCCACCCCGAACCGCCTGCGGACCATCATCATGCAAAAGATCGAGCAGAACATGACAAAAGCTGTAATGCCGGCAATAAACAGAATGTCGTTCATCTCGCGAGAAGTTTATTTTTGAGAAAAGAAGCGCAATCCTTCATGTCATCATCAACAACAGTGTCCACTCTTTACCCCTTTTCCGCATGCAGGAGCGCATCGGTCAGCCCCGAGTTGCGAACACTCTTTTGCCTGACGGCTGAAGTAAAGAGCTCTTCATCTCCCCAGATCTCTACACCGGATCGTGCCCTTGTTATTGCGGTATAGAGCAGCTCTCTGGTAAGAATATCGGAGAGTGCCGGAGGGAGAATCAACAGAACCCTCTCAAACTCCGAGCCCTGGCTCTTGTGAACGGTCATGGCAAATGCGGTCTCATGCTCCGGAACTCTTACGGGTGCCAGCTTTCGTATTCCCCCCTCAGCCGCGGGGAAAAATGCACGCAGCTCACCCTGACTCTCCGGATCGGGAAAAAGAATTCCGGTATCTCCATTGAACAGCTGAAGTCTGTGATCATTAGCTGTAACCAGAAGAGGCCTGCACCGGTAGTCCGGTCCGGAAGCGGAAATCAGATTCGCACGGCGAAGAATCTTCTCAATCTCCCCATTGAGGCCGCTTACACCAAACGGACCGTCGCGAAGTGCACATACTATCCTGAAACGTTCGAACCGCTCAAGCGCCTCTGCGGGTGTCGTTGCTTCACTATAGCTTCGATATCCATCAACAACCTTTTCGGGCAGCAATCTGTTCAGCTCTTCAGGGGAGGTGAGCTGTTGCCATGAGAGCGTACCCGGTGGACTGCTTTTCAAGAGATGCATGGCATCCTCCCCTCTGCCGGCATTGATCAGGCGGCTCAGCTCTCCAATGCCGCTCTTCTCGCTGAAGCGGAAATTTTTTTCCAGCATCACCATTGACCGGCCAAGCGGTGAGGCAGTGCTCATCTCTCCGGCAGTGCAGATATCACCGAGCACCGCCCCTGCCTCAACCGAAGCGAGCTGGTCCCTGTCGCCAAGCAGGATGAGGCGGGCTCCGGGCCTGAGTGCGTGGAGAAGAGCATGCATCAGAGGCAATGCAATCATGGAGGCCTCATCAACGATGACAAGATCATAAGGGAGCCGGTTTGAGGCACCATAACGGAAACGGTGCGATCGGAAAGCTGTTCCGAGGAGACGGTGAATGGTAACAACACTCTCGGGGATGGCACTCCTAACACTCTCGGAACAGTCAAGATCACGACGGATATCACTCACCGAAGCCCTGAGTCTTGCTGCGGCCTTGCCTGTAGGAGCAGCCATGGCAATGCGCAGATTCAACCCGCCCTCCTGCATAAGCAGCAAGGCAAGAATCCTGACCACGGTCGATGTCTTGCCGGTGCCCGGTCCCCCGGTAATAATGCAGAGCTGCCGACGAAGGGCAATCGCTGCGGCTGCTTTTTGCCGGTTATCCGCACCGGGCACGGTGTCAGTGAAGAGTCGCTCAAGTGCTTCTGCGAGAAGCTCCTCATCCACACACCCTGCCGTGCCTTCCGCTTTTTCAAGAAGTGCAACGGCAAGATCATGCTCATATCGCCAATAACGATAGAGATAGAACCGGCTTTTTGTGTCAAGAATGAGCGGACGGAACTGCCCCGGAACTCCTGTTGTAGCGGTGCTCATCAAGAGTTCTCTCAACGCGGAAAGAGCGGGAAGATCAAAGCTTTTCCCCTCAACCGTGAGGCTCTCTCCGGCAAGATCTTCAAGATTGAGGCATATATGGCCGTTTCCGGGAGCATTGCTTGCCATGGAAATCAGCAGGGCAAACAACTCATCATCGTTTCCGGCAATACCAGAGATAAACCGGGCAAATTGGCGGTCAATCAACCGTTCATGAAACTCTCTGTTCACCCTTCATCCTCCCCGTCTTCAATAAGAATATCCGTCAATGCCTCAATCAGCCCGGCGGAGGGCAGATCGCGGAAAAACCCGGCTGACTCCCCCTCTTGCGGGCTGACCCCGCGTAAAAAGATGTAGATTACCCCTCCGAAATGTGAAGCGTAGGTGTAGCCTGCCACCCGAAGAGCAAGATAACGGTTCAGCGCTACGATGTAGAGCAGATACTGGAGCGGATAGAGATTCTCCTGCATGGCTCTTTTCAGGGAGTCACTGCGGTACTCTTCAACACTATTGCCAAGATGGTTCGATTTCCAGTCAAGCAGATAGTATCGGCCCTCATGCTCGAACACCATATCGATGAACCCCATAAGCATCCCCTTGACCTCCCTGAAATCGAGCACTCCGGCAAGGGCGACAAGATCAACACCTTCTGAAGAGAGGCCATAACGCTTCAGCACTTCACCGAGCGCTTTGGCGTTCACCTGCCTGAGCGGAAAGAAAAACTCCAGCTCCGTTACCCAGCTTCGGGGCTTGAGAGCGCCAAGCGTGAAAAAGCCGGTTCCCGAAGAGAGCGGAGTGTTGAGGACATCAGTGATCATCCGTAAAAGAACAGGGAGCCACTCCCCTGCAAACCCGTGCCGGGCAAGACTCTGTTCGGAAAGGAGCGCTACCGACTCCCCGGAGGGGGAGGCAAAATCAAGCTTTTCAAATATTGAGTGCATCATGATCCCCGCTCCCGCCCCGCGTGGAAACGAAAAAATGCTCCGCTCTCCACTCTTCAGTGGTGCGGCCTGCACCATCGCCCCCTCCCGGTCATCCCGGTCAGGAAGTTCAGTCGCTTTCGGTTCATGACGGCTGAAGGAGGTGAAACTCGAAACCCGCCATACACGTTCGATCTGACCCCTGAAGGAGTGTACCTCAGGAGTATAAATCTCCTCTCCGAAAGAAGCGGGAAGGTGCTCCATGGGCAGAGCTTCAGCCGCTTCAATCGTGCGAACCCCTATCGAACCCCCGGAGGCATCTGCAAGCTCTGTGAGCTGCACGGCCATCTCACCGGCACCGAGAGCGCGTATCGATTCGGTTACCGCCCTCACAAGCCCGGGCGAGCGTTTTGCCTCTGCTGAGGCGTGAAACAGATAGGTTAAGGGTGAGAGGAGTGTGCTCTCTTTTTTCCGTCCGTCAACAACTCTGGCACTGAAAAGATAGCATCGGTACTTGGCCCTGGTCAGTGCAACATAGAGAAGCCTGAGGTTTTCAGCCAGTGTCTCTTTTTCGGCAGCACTCCGGTTTTCAGCAATGGTGTCTGAACCGAAATCCTTTACCAGCTTTCCCTTTTCATCATGAAACTGCACAACATCCTTTCCGGCATTGATCCCGCCGAAGAGGAATGGCGCAAACACAACCGGATACTCAAGTCCCTTGCTCACATGAACGGTGACAATTCTGACTGCCGCCTCATCGCTTTCAAGTCGAATCTGGTACTCGTCGGCACTCTCCCCTGCGGCAATCCGTTCACTGAACCATGATGCAAGTGCTTCAACACCAAGCCGCCGCGCCTCTGCCTCCCGATGAAGCAGCTCAAAGCAGTGCAGCACGTTGGTCAACCGGCGTTCACCGTCGGAAAAGCGTAAAAGACGGGCGCGAACCGCTTCATTACTCATGAACTCACTGGCCATTGCCATGAAACCCCGTTCAAGCCAGATTCGATGGTAACGGTGAAAGCGCTCCAGACAGGGAATCCAGAGGGTCTCATCACGATTCAGGCGGTCAATATCGTTACCCGACAGACCGAGGATATCGGTCACCAGAGCCGTCCGCACGAGGGTTTCTGCACCGGGATCGGAGAGTGCTGCGAGCAGAATTCGAACCTCCTCGGCCTCGCTTGAAACAAAGATGCTCTCATCACTCCGCATTACTCCGGAGATTCCCCTTGAGCGCAGTGTTGATTGCACCATGCGAGCCTGACGGTGCGTACGGACAATAACGGCTATGTCACCGGCATTCAGGAAGCAATCCGGAGGAAAGGAGCTTCCGTTGAAACCGTTACAGAGCAGTTGCTCAATTTCAGATGCGCAGGCCTCGGCGGCAAAACGCTCCGCACTGCCGGTCGTAAAGGTGCCACTCTCATTTCCGGGCTCCATCAGGCAGATCTGCATCGGCCGCTCCCCTGCTCCAGCCTGGTGCTCAACAGATCCGGCCGCCTCCCGGCTCTCTCCGGGAGTGAGCGGATGATAGACAATACCCTCAAAAAGAAAAGGGAGGCGCTGCTGATCAAAAATGGTATTGAAGGCATCAAGCAGTGAGGAATCGGAACGCCAGTTTGAGGTCAGGGTAAAACGCCGCTTCTCCTCTACCTCTTCGGCGGCCCTCAGGTAGGCAAAAATATCTGCCCCCCTAAAGCTGTAGATCGCCTGTTTGGGATCGCCAATCAGAAAGAGCGGCGCACCGGAGCCACCGTAGATCTTTCTGAAAATCTCATACTGAACCGGATCGGTATCCTGAAACTCGTCAATCAGGGCGGCCCTGTATTGTGTGCGGAGTGCTGAGGCCAGCTCTTCGCTGTCGAGCGCATGATAAAGGTCAGCGAGCAGATCATCGAAAAAACGAACATTTTTAGCCTTCTTTCGAAGCGGCATATTCTCGTGATAAAAGGCTATAAGCTCGAACTTCAGGGCAACAAAGCGCTCGAAAACCAGCGCGTTCAAGGCTTCGCATAGCTGAAAAAGAGGGTGCTGAGGCGCACTGCCTTTGGGTTTGGTGCCTCCCGCAAGACCGCTCTCTGTGAACTTACCGAAACCGGTGAAGAGGTCATAGGGATTTGCCGCACGTACAAAGCGGTCCATCGAGTCAAAAAGATCCGGCAGCAGATCCGTCCGATAGTGCTCTCTTGAGCGGCTGAGTCCCTTGTCGGTCTGAAGCAGAAACTGCACACTCATACCCTCATCCCGCCAGAGATCTGAAATCTCATTGAAGCGCTGCATGCATCTTTGTTCGATGGACAGAATCTCCATCGGAGTGAATTGCGGAACAATCTCACCGCCTCCTGAGGAGTGCACCCCTTTGAGAAGTTTCATGAAACTCTCGGGAGAGCTCTTCTGCTGCAGGACAAAACCGAGAAGATCCGGAGTGTCAGAAAAAAAATGGTGCCGCCAGAAGTCATCGACAATCTCCCGCAACAGTTCACTCTCATCAGTTACAAGCTCGGTGTCGTAGAGTGAACCGCTTTCAAAGGCATTCTCCTGAAGGGCTCGGAGGGAGAAGCCGTGAATGGTAAATATCGCGGCCGTATCGAAAGCGGCAAGAGCCTGGTCGAGCACTCCCTTCTCCCTTCCGGTGCCGGCCTCCCGGGCTCTTTTTGAGAGCTCGGTCAGAAAGGGATCACCGGTGCCGGCTCCCTCCAGAACATCCAGCGCCTCGCGTATCCGGCTTCGGATCCTTGAGCGAAGCTCCTGCGTAGCGGCTTCGGTATAGGTCACCACAAGGATCTGCTCCGCCTTCAGCCCGGACTCCAGAAGAAGGCGAAGATAGAGCGATGCGATGGCATAGGTCTTTCCTGTACCGGCACTGGCTTCGATAAGATTCATTCCGGCAAGTTCAACACTGCCGAGTTCAAGCTGTTTCATACTCATGCCTTTTCTCCGCACTCCAGCATGGGAAGAAGCAGCTCATCGGCGATGGTTCTGAAACGATCAGTGAACGGGGGCTCGGAACCGAAGCATCGCTGAATTGCCGGATCGGCACCCTCACCGCTTGACAGGTAACCCGCACTCCATGCCGTGTCAGCCGCTTCAAGCCGGATGGCAACATCCTCTCCATATTTTCCGGCCCATGCAAGCGATGCCCCCGGAAAAAAGGGCAGCGGCTCTCTCTGACCTTCCCAGAAGTAGTCGAGCACTCGCTGAAGAAGCAACGGGGCATCCTGAACCGATCGGTATCGTTTTGCCTTATCCTGCATCACCAGCACACTCTCATGCGGGTAACCCTCCGGCGCAACGGCATTGAGCACCAGATGTTCAATCCAGCTCCGTATCTGATCTCTCGGCTTCATGGATGCACAGCGCACCTGCATCCGGCAGGAGGCGGAAAGCCGCTCAAGAGAACCGGTGAGCCGGAAAGTACCAAGATGAAGCTCTGCATTGAGCGGGGGAAGAGGAGCTCCTCCTCCGGTTTTCTGTCGCACCACTCCGCCAAAAGCCTTTACCTCATCAACCATCTTCCGGAACACCATCTCGCCGTGCCGGGCAGGAGGAAGGAGACCCCTGGCGCGAAAAATCGGCAGCAGACGTTCGGGATTGCCTGCCTGTAGCTCCTCATCGAGCAGCTCCTGCTTCATATAATAACCGTCAAGCCCGCCGACAGAGAAGGGTTCCCGCTCTTCCAGCGGCTTTATTGACCCTCCGAATCGTATCCCGAGGCGTTCGGAGAGAAAAAACGCCGCCGGGTTATCATAAAAACGGATCAACCGGTCAAGGGAAACGGTTTTATGCTCTTCGGAGAGCTCCTCTATCGGCTCATCAAGAAAGGAAACGGAGCTACTGTCTGCTGAAGCAAAACCCGCAAGCGCCTGAAAGTTCTCCCGTGAATAACTGAAAAGAGGTGACCCTTTGGTAAAATATGCCAAATTGAAGGCCTGGAGGCGATGGCGGACAACAAGGTGCTTTTCAGCACGCTCATTGCCGGAAAAGAGAAACCCCCTCTCTATGGCGTCGAGCAGTTCGCTTATGAGCACAGAGGGGGGAATTTCACTGTTATCCCGAACACTCTGACCCACATAGCTCAGGTAAAGCCGATCACGGGCTGAAAGGATGGTTTCAAGAAAAAGGTATCGGTCCTCGCTCCGTTTCGAGCGATCCCCCCGGCGGGGCTCCCTGGCGATAAGATCGAAGCCCGGAGAGCGATCCTGACGTGGAAATGCCCCGTCATTCATGCCCAGCATGGCAATAACCCTGAAAGGAATGCTCCGCATCGGCAGCATTGAGCAGAAGGTTATTGCGCCGGTCATAAACCCCAGACCGTGCTCCTCCTGTTCAAGATTCATCCGCAGCCACGAAAGCATCACCGCAGGCTGAACCTCCCCTGTAAAACGGGATTTCGGGCCAAAGTCGCTGATTGTGTTCACCACACCATGAATGGCCGCAAGTTCTCTTTCGGACTCATCATCGGCCATGATAAACTCATTGAGCATGGCAAGAAAGAACTCCTGCCACTCTTCAAGAGTACGCGCACTCCTGATCCGGATTGCAAGCCTTTCAATGGAATCGATAAAACCGGCAAGGATTCCGAGCAGTTCAATAACCCCTCCCTCCATATCTTCACAGGGAAGAATTCCAGCAAACAGCTCGCCGCTTTCCGGCATGGCGCAGCCCAGAAGGAGACGGTCAAGACCGGCCCGCCACGAGTTCTCCCGGTATGCGGGAAGATCCCTTGCCTCCCGGTCCGATTCGTTGATACCCCACCTGATGTTTGTTTCCTCAATCCACTCCCGTATGGTTTCCAGGCCGCTCTCTTCAAGGTTGAATCTTCGGCTCACCGGTGGAGTGGAGAGCAGGTCAAAGAGCTGCGGCGCCGTCATGCGGCTCCCCTCGATATCGAGCAGTTTGAGCATCGATGAAGCAATCTCACCCTCATTGAGAAACTTGCGATCGGCGATGGTGTATGGCAGAGCCGGAACCCCCTCTCCGCTCCGGCCAAATACCGTTGAAATATATGAAGAGTAGGCTTCAACATCCGTCAGCATCACAAGGATATCTCTGGGTTTGAGACCGGGCAGTTCGTCAAGCATGAACAGCAGGTTATCATGCAAAACCTCAATCTCTCTGAGCGGGCTGTGACAGGAGTGAATCTGCACGGAGCGATCCACTGCATCAACCTTACGCCGTACGCCATCCGACCCCGCATCAGCGAGATTGAGCATATCTGACTGCACGAGATGGAGAAGCGAATCCTCTCCCGGATCAACATAGAGCTCCTCCTCTACGACGGCATCATCGTTCAGCTCAAGAACCATCCCGGAAAAATCGCGGCCAATGGTGCCAAGTGAAGCAAGCAGCGGATTGCCTTCGGTATGCAAAGCCTTTTCGGCAGCAGGCATCCCGGCAACCCTTCTTCTGGAGACAATATCACCCCAGTACTCCTTTGTCGGGCTCAGGATAAAAAGATTGACGTCAACGATTTCCGAAACCGCAGAGAGCATCTCCAGATAAAATCCGGGAAGAGAGGAGATACCGAAAAGAGCGATCCGTTCAGGAAACCGGGCAACGTGACCCTGGCGGCTTCTGATCGTTCTGCAGAACTCATCCTTCAGGCTCCCCCGGTGTTTTCCGGAAGCCTCATCCACCAGCTTACGCCACAGTACCGCCTGCCACTCCCCGGCCCCGGAATCCTCCATCACCTCCCAGCCTGCAAGCAGGTCGGAGCGAAAAAGGGTGTACTGGTCAAAGGTATCGGCAATTTTACCGGCAAGCTGGAAGCATTTCAGACCGTTCCGGTCATCGGCAAGATAGTTTTGAAGCGGCCTGAATACCTCAAGCTCTGTCATCTCCCCGAGAAGGCGGATAATTTTCCAGGTCATCACCTCCTTTGAAAACGATGAACTGTCAGGTTGATCGAGCTGCATACACTCAAACAACCCGGTAACCATGGCATTTGGAAAGGGATAGTGACCATTGGCCCAGACTCCGAAACGACTGGCAAGCTCCATTGAAAGCCAGCGCTGCATACCCCTGCTCTGCAGAACGATCATCTCGCTCTGCAATGCAGAGGTCAACGGCTTGCTAAGCGTATCGCCAAGAGTAGCAACCAGAACTTCCATCCGGTTGCTTGTGTAGAGATTAAGTGGCATGGAGCAGGTTCAGGGGGTTTATCAGTTCAGAATGCACAATAACCACTCAAATTCATCTCTTCTTGACCTTCAGCATTAAACGGCAGTTACCGTAATACGATGGGTAAGGGAGGAGAAGCATGCAAAGCAAAATCTGCTCATTGCCCATCCATCTCACTCCGCTTGTATCAGCATAAAAAATAGATCACTTTGCACAAAATTGATGCTGAAAATATGGTCTGTATAACAATATTTATGGAAAAGGTATAAAATAATGGCAGGAGCGGCGTATTGGTTGCGTATAACGACAGCGTGAACTTTGAAAGTTTATATATATTTTGGTTTATTTTATAATAAGCGAGCACAATCACAGCATCAATGACGCTGCCGCTCCTGTCTCAAAACCGGTTTTGCAACAAACGAGCAGCGGATTTTGCTCAGGGAAAGAGGATCAGCCCGCTCCTGCACGTTCATAACAGAGGTACTGACACAATAGGTAATCGCCAATTTGACCTGATACATGCTTTTTCCTTAACCCTAAAAATATACACCCTATGTCTAAAGCCGAATTAATCGAGAAAATTGCCGCGCAGGCCAAACTGACCAAAGCAGATGCTGACCGGGCTCTCACGGCCTTTATCGGTATTGTAAAAGCCTCTTTGAAAAACGGTAACGATGTGCCACTTGCCGGTTTCGGCACTTTCGCAACTGTAGACAGGGCTGCTCGTCAGGGACGTAATCCCCAGACCGGCAAAACCATAACCATTGCCGCAAAAAAAGTGGTAAAGTTCAGACCCGGAAAATCGCTGAAGGATGAAGTTGGCGGTTAAGAGGAGCGTTTTGCAGTTTTTATAAAAAAGTCCATCATGCAACGAGGCATGATGGACTTTTTTTTTGCGGTGTTCAGCGCTCAGGAGGCAATGGAGATCTCTTTGACATACCTGGCCTGTAATCTCTGCTTGGAATCATCAAGCTCAAAATCCACTTCAGCATCCTGATTGAGAAACTTGAAGCGGTGTACGGAATCAATGGTGGAGTAGTGAACAAAAATATCCTCTCCCCCGTCAGGATTGACAATAAAGCCGTACCCTTTTTTGCCATCAAACCACTTTACGACACTTTTTGCCATAAGAGTACTATTTCAGATTGAATGAAGTCTATTGAACCAGCCCATACCCTCATGTATATCCCGCTTGCTCAACGAAGAGCGAACTGAAACAGGAGCGTTACAATCTGCTGCAGAAAAAGAGCGAGTGAGCATACCGGATAATCAGAGCGTCCGGATGCTCCTCATACCGCCCGCTGGTGCTTCAACTCGTTGTGCGTAACGTTGACCGATTAAAATTGACGATAAAAACAAAAGAAGTAAATACCGGTTATACGGCATATTGCATACCATATTCATTCAGTAGAGCATGGGCTATTGAGGATAAACCCCGACCGTCATCTACAACGAGTGCGGTCACGCTATAGGGAAAAATACCATTTACGCCATTATCGCGCAAGCTTTACGTACTCACACGCCAGTAAAAAGAGACGTACACCAAGCCTTTCGTTATGGAAAACCCGGTCAACAAATGGTGCGACTGAATTCCGACGTACTAACCGCCAGAGGGAACGTTTAGTGGCGGATTCTTGTAAATTATGGTAGAACAACGAAATATATGTTGAACTAATTTATTTGGATCAAACACGTTAAGAACGAGAAAATAATCTATATTGCCCTGCCTTTCATTCACCCTTTCCGCAGGTACGTTATTTTTTGGAAAGCTTGAGGGCTTTCAGAGAAATACTCAGTACAAGAGCTGAATTCACCACATTTACCTTTAAATCTTCACAGGAAACCCGGGTTCCTGAACAAAATGAACTACTCCAAAGAGTCAATTGCACTGCACCTCAAATCAAGAGGTAAAATCGAAATCCGATCAAAGGTCAGCCTTAAAACCAAAAACGATCTCTCTCTGGCCTACACTCCGGGAGTTGCTGCGGTCTGTACTGAAATCGGTCATGATAAAACCAAATCCTTCACCTTGACCAACCGGGCCAATCAGGTCGCGATAGTCTCTGACGGAACGGCTATACTGGGTCTGGGAAACCTCGGGCCTGAAGCAGCCATGCCGGTAATGGAAGGCAAATCCATAATCTTCAAGTCATTCGCAGATATTGATGCCATTCCCCTCTGCATAAACTCTACCGATGTCGACGATATCGTAAAATTCTGCAAGCTTATCGAGCCCAGTTTTGGAGGCATCAATCTGGAGGATATTTCCGCTCCGCGCTGTTTTGAGATACTTGAACGGCTTGAAAACGAACTCTCCATTCCTGTTTTTCATGACGACCAGGACGGAACAGCCATTGTCACCCTTGCGGCAATTATCAATGCCTGCCGTGTAACCGGCCGGAATCTGAATGAACTCCATATCGTCATCAATGGCGCCGGTGCTGCCGGTATTGCAATCGCAAGACTCCTGATCTATGCCGAAGTCAAGGATGTTGTGCTCGTTGATACCCAGGGCGCGATCTACGAAGGCCGGCCGGGAATGAATCCGATCAAACAGGCCATTGCCAGAGTCAGCAACAGGGCGAAGCATAAAGGTGATCTGCAGAGCACCATGACGGGTGCTGATGTTTTTGTCGGAGTATCAAAAGGAAACATCGTGACCGAGAGCATGGTGAAAGGGATGAAGAGTGAGCCGTTCATCTTTGCTATGGCAAATCCTACTCCTGAAATCATGCCTGATCTCGCATTCAGGGCCGGAGCATCCATTGTCGGCACCGGCCGATCCGACTTTCCGAATCAGGTCAATAACGCCCTGGTCTTTCCCGGACTCTTCAAAGGATTGCTGAAGACGGGTATCAAACAGGTCACACCGGAGATAAAAATGGCTGTAGCCTCCTCAATCGCCTACTCCATCAAGCCTACACACGACAAGCTTATGCCGACAGCTTTCAACAAAAAGGTTGTCGAAAATATTGTTGCCGTCATTTCTGAAATCTCGCTGAACAGCGTCATTGCTCCGGCGGCCTGAAAACAAACCGGAAAAGGTTCTGCTTGCAGACGGTCGTCACCTGTTCAGATGATCGTCTGCAGTGAACCGGTTATGCGCAACCTCGGAATATGTGGTGAGCATAACAATCATACATATAGTCGAAGTTACCATAACGAACAATTGAACAATTATTTACCATATGCAATTTCACTCTTTGGACATTATAGAGCCAATTTTAAAATCTCTTCAGGAAGAGGGGTATACAACCCCAACCCCGATACAGGCCGAAGCGATTCCGATTGTACTTCAGGGCAATGACCTTCTGGGCTGTGCCCAGACAGGCACAGGAAAAACAGCGGCGTTTGCCATTCCGATTCTTCAGCTGCTGAGCGCGAGCCATAGCAATGAGAAAAAACGGAAAATCAGAAGCCTTATTCTCACCCCGACCAGAGAGCTTGCCATCCAGATCGGTGAAAGCTTCAGGGCCTACGGTCGTCATACCGGACTGAACAATACGGTCATCTTCGGAGGGGTCAATCAGAACCCCCAGATTTCAGCCTTGAGAAATGGAGTCGACATTGTTATTGCCACACCGGGCCGACTGCTTGATCTCATGAATCAGGGATTTCTCAATTTGCGGGATGTTGAAATATTTGTGCTGGATGAAGCTGACCGCATGCTCGACATGGGTTTTATCCACGACATTAAAAAAGTACTGACCGTACTGCCAAAGAAGAAACAATCCCTCTTCTTTTCAGCCACACTGCCGCCTGAAATCGTCAAGCTTGCAGGTACCATACTGCATAACCCTTCCGAGGTCTCGGTAACCCCGATATCGTCAACAGTTGATATCATTCAGCAGCACATCTATTTTGTTGACAAGGGAAATAAAAACAGCCTCCTGGTCGATATCCTCAACAATCAGCGTATTAAAACTGCTCTGGTCTTTACCCGCACAAAACACGGTGCTGACAAGGTCGTTAAATTCCTTTCGCATCATAATATCCGTGCCGAGGCCATTCATGGTAACAAGGCACAGAATGCCCGCCAGCGAGCTCTGTCAAACTTCAAGAACCAGACTACCCGTGTTCTGGTGGCAACGGATATCGCCGCCCGCGGCATTGACGTTGATGAACTGGAGTATGTGATCAACTTTGAGATCTCAAATATTGCTGAAACCTACGTCCATCGCATCGGAAGGACAGGAAGAGCCGGAGCAAAAGGCACGGCGTACTCTTTTTGCGATGCCGAGGAGAAAGAGTACCTGCGGGATATTGAAAAACTTATCGGCAAAAAAATACCCGTTATTGACAATCACCCCTTCCCCCTGATGGATCATAATCCGGTCAAGGCACCGAAACAGAACGGGAGAGGAAATTCAGGCCACCCGGGTCCGAAACCTCCGGCCAAAACTGCGCCGAAACGCTGGTCATCCGGACCGGGACGCACCAGGTAACCGGGAAGAGTGGCGCGTTCCTCCTGAATAGAGCAGCAATCCCCGGCATCGGATTTTCTGAAATCCCATGCCGGGATATCTCTTCTCCCCCACCCCTCTCCTCTTTGTCCTATTGCCGGTCTGAGCGCAAGTGCATGGCCTTCAGGCACCATCTCCATAAATAAAGGAAAATAATCCACCAATTTGGTATTATTGAAAGAAGCGCTACGCTTCACCTCTTCAGGAGCCTGAACACCCGTTCATGAATAAAAAGAGAGTCCCTGCAGAGCCATCATCAGAACTCCGGCTTCTGGCTGAAAAACGCCTGCGGGACAAGCTGAGTATTGATCCTGATGCATTGACTTCACCCCAGGATATGCGCCGTATTATCCATGAGCTTTCGGTTCATCAGCTTGAACTTGAAATGCAGCAGGAAGAGCTTCGGCATTCAAGAGCCGAGCTTGAGAGCTCTCTTGATCGTTACACGTCGCTTTATGACTTCTCCCCTCTCGGCTATCTGACTATTTCCAATGAGGGCTCAAACGCCTCCGCAGGGTCACAACGTTCGTGTGGAGGCTGTGTACCTCAGCAAGAGTGATGAATGCCAGCTGATTCTCTCCGATATTACCGAACTTCATAAGCGGAGCCGTGCACTTCAGGCTATCAACAACTGCAATCAGGCTCTTCTGCATGCCCAATCCGAAGAGGAGCTCTTGCAGGAGATCTGCACCATTATCGTTGAAACCGGAGGGTACCGCATGACCTGGGTGGGTTATGCGCTGGATGACGAGGAAAAACGTATTCTGCCTGTAGCCAAAGCCGGTTACGATGCGGGTCATCTGGAGAAGCTCAAGGTCTCCTGGGCAGATATTGAACATGGACAGGGGCCCGGAGGGAGTGCAGTTCGCACCGGCAGGCCATTTACCACCCGGAACATGCAGGCCGACCCCCGTTTCGCTCCATGGCGCAGAGAGGCTCTGGCACGCGGATATATCTCATCACTGGGCCTTCCTCTGAAAACAGATGATCATGTATTCGGGGTGTTGAATATCTATTCTGACAAGACCGATGCCTTTAACGATGAAGAGACGGAGCTGCTCTCCTCCATGGCCGGCAATATGGCCTACGGAATCACGATGCAGCGAAACCGCAAGGAACATGAAGAGGCGGATCTCAAAATAAAGCAGAGTGAAGCCCGCTACAGAAGCCTCTTTCAGAACAAACATACCGTCATGCTGATTGTGGATCCGGATAACGGCAGTATTATTGATGCCAATCCGGCAGCCGTAACCTACTACGGCTGGACGCTTGAGGTGCTCTGCCGGATGAATATCAGTCAGATCAACATGCTGAGCGCTACCGAAATTCAGGCCGAAATGCAGCGAGCCAAAAAAGAGGAGCGTAACTATTTTATTTTCCGCCACTGTCGCGCTGACGGCTCTTTCCGTGATGTTGAGGTTGTAAGCGGCCCGATTACCATCCAGAGCAAGTCCCTGCTCTATTCGATCATCATTAACTTCACCGAGCGCAAACAATTCCAGGAGTCACTGATTGCCATCAATGAGCGGATGCATCTCATTATGTCGGCAACCAATGCCGGCACCTGGGAGAGTATGCTGGAAACCGGTACCAACATCTGGTCTGACGAATTATGGAAGCTCTTCGGACTCGAAGCGCACAGCGTTGAAGCTACCATTGAAAACTGGCTGCAGACCATCACTCCGGAAGACCGGGAAAAGACACAGAAGGAGTACTTCGACGCAATAGAGAACGGGAGTGAATTCAACAGCATCTGGCGTACACGTCAGGTTGACGGCTCCTTTCGCTGGCTGATGTCAAGGGGAACGCCATACAGGAATGCCAGGGGAAAGGTGTTCCGTTTTGCTGGTATTGTGATTGATATTACCGGGAGGAAAAAGGAAGAGGAAGAGAAAAACATGCTTGAGGCACGACTCCGCAAGTCCCAGCTCCTTGAAACCATAGGAACACTTGCCGGAGGCATTGCCCATGATTTCAACAACCTGCTCACCCCGATCCTCGGGTATACAGAAATGGGGGTAATGAGCCTGTCGAGTGAGGAGCCGATGCACGAATATTTCAATGAGACCATGCTGGCGGCCGAACGGGCACGGCATCTGGTATCGCAAATCCTGACCTTCAGCAAGTCTCACGAGAGCATTACAGCAATCGTAAGCGTTCAGGCCGTTATAGAGGAGGCCCTGAAACTTCTCCGGCCATCAATCGGGTCGGTATCACCAGGACACTGAATAAACCGGTTCAGATGGTGCAGATAGCATCAGCAATACATGAAGTGCTGCCGGTCACGCAAGGATCCGGTTCCCTGAAAAAGGGGCTCTATCTCGAAAAATGACGAAACGGGAAGTATCGAGCCCTCACGCTTCCAAAACGCCCGAACAGCAGGGAGAAGAGATAAAATCCCCCGAGTATCAGAATTATGGAGGGTCCGGAAGGGAGATTACAGCTGAAAGCAAGGATAAGGCCGAGCAGTGATCCGCTGACCGCCAGGACAACAGCGAGAGCAAGCATGCTTCGCAGATGTTGTGTCCAGAACTGCGAAGCAATAGCCGGAACAAGCATCAGCCCTGCCGACATCAGCGTCCCCATTGCCCGATAGTTTGCGACCATATTCAGTACGGTAAGGGTAATAAAAACCGCATGCACCACGCCTCCGTTTCCCCGTACGGTACGCAGAAATACAGGATCAAATGACTCGACAACAAGCGTACGATAGATCAGCAGAAGCGCCAGAAGCGTCAATGCACTGATAACCGCCATAACGGAAAGGATCTGTTCATCCAGTAATCGGGCATCACCAAAAAGAATATCCTCCAGATCCTGAGCCGTCCCATGCAGCGAGATCATCAACACGCCCGAGGCCACGGCTATCAGATAGAGCGCTGCAAAAGAAGCATCTTCACGCAAGGCGGTAAAACGCGATACCACCCCGGCCAGCAGTGCAACCGTCAACCCCGCAGCCAAACCACCGATACTCATTGCCGGAATCGACATGCCGAAGAGAATAAAAGCTGCCGCAACACCGGGCAGAATGGCGTGCGCCATAATGTCACCGAGCAGACTCATGCGGCGAAGGACAAGAAATACACCCAGCGGGGCACTGCTGCATGAGACCAGAACCGCTCCAGTCAACGCCCGCTTCATTGCGGGATCCAGCAATAATTCACTATGCACTCCGCTCCTCCCCGTTGATTGCACAGCGTTCAAGTGACTCCTGCCAGCTCCCCCTTCGTTCAAGCGCGGCTTCAAGATTTTCCTGACTGAGCACATCGGCAGTACTACCCCAGGCAATAAGCTCTCTGGAGAGCAGCAGTGATTGAGGAAAATGGGCACGAACCAGATTGAGATCATGCATGACGCAGATGATCGTAACGCCATTTCGACACCACTGTTTCAGCTGCTGCATTAATTCAAGGGTTGTATGACCGTCTATTGCCGCAAAGGGCTCGTCAAGCAGAATCAGGCGTGCGCGCTGCACAATAATGCGGGCAAAAAGCACACGCTGCCACTGACCGGTGGAGAGCGAAACAACAGGTCGGGAGGCAAACGCCGCCATATCAACCTCGGCAAGAGCATCCAGAGCCTCTTTTCTGTGCAATTTACCCATAGGTGCAAAAGCGCCGGTTCTCGACCAGTTACCAAGCAGAACAACATCAATAACCGAAATCGGAAAGGTACGGTCAATTTCAAACTGCTGCGGCAGATAGGCAATTTCATCAGGCTTGATGCCGCCAAAATCAATACGGCCGGTCATCAAGGGAACAAAGCCGACAAGGGCTTTAAGCAGGGTGCTCTTCCCGCCTCCATTGGGCCCCGCAACAGCCGTTAATGAGGCATCAGCAAACGAACCGCTGAGATGATGTACAACCGGATGGCGGTCATACCCCGCGGTTACATTGTTTATTGTTATGCTCACTGGCATGCGGTATAACTCATGGTTCAAGGTAAAAGCAAACCTTCAGGGCTCTCCCTGAACGGTATTGTCATAAACAGGCACCGGAGCGATTGGTAAAAAGGTAAAGTGATGGTAATTTAACAGCACGACACTCTTTCATTTCAAGCATAACACAGACTCAATTTTCATCAAAGGGAACCAATGAAGAAAAACATAGGGAAATATGATAAAGGCATCCGCATAATCATTGGCGTGTCGATTATGTTTATCGGCATCATAAACCAGTCATGGTGGGGAGCGATCGGCCTCATACCTGTTCTGACTGCACTTGCCGGATTTTGCCCCATCTATACGCTTCTGAAAATTTCCTCCTGCAACTCCTGTACGGTCAATGAAAAACCGGTAAAAACAGGCACACCCAAACCCTGACAAGCATAGCCACACTGCCTGACCCCTCTTTTTCATCGATCATAACGCACTCGATTCAGCAGTTACAGCCGGTTATTGGAACCCAGCTGTAACTGCTTCTTTTATCATGCTCCCAACCATACCCCCGAGAAAGCATGGCAGACACGAGCGCGCTCTGACGCCCCGCACACTTCTTCATCTGAATATAGAACACTAAATGTTCATAAGTCGCTGAATATCAAGCAGTTGCTCGTCAATTCGGTGGCAAAGCTTTACTGCGGTTTTAAAGGGTACCTGTACAATTTTATCCCTGGCAAGTCCGATCATGATATTTTTCTCTCCGGCAAGCAGGGCCTCAATAGCCGCAACACCCATTCTTGTCGCATTGATCCGGTCATCAGCTGTAGGGTTTCCTCCCCGCTGTATATGGCCGAGAATGGAAACCCGAACTTCCAGCTCCGGATGATCCCGGCGCACACGTTCGGCAATTTTCATGGCGCCACCGGTTTCATCACCCTCTGCAACAATGACAATTCCGCTGCTCTCCTTGTTTTTATAGCCGTGTTTCAGAAAATTATGCAGCTCTCCCCCCTCCGCACTCGACTCGGGAATCAGTATCACCTCTGCCCCGCAGGCAATTCCGCTGTGCAGAGCAAGCTGACCGGCCTCCCGACCCATCACCTCCACAAAAAATATCCGGCCATGCGAGCGCGCTGTATCCCTTATTTTATCGACCGCCTCCACAACGGTGTTCAATGCCGTCTCAAAGCCGATGGTGTAATCGGTACCATACATATCATTGTCTATGGTGGCCGGAATACCGACAAACGAAACCGGATACTCCTGTGACATCTCCTGAGCCCCTCTGAATGAGCCGTCGCCGCCGATGACCACAACGGCATCAATAGCAGCATTTTTCAGCTGCTCATAGGCCCTGCTGCGGCCTTCCGGAGTTCTGAAGGCATTACTCCGGGCCGTTCGAAGCATGGTTCCGCCCAGATGAATAATACCGCTCACATCCGAGGCATAAAGAGGCAGAAAATCCCCTTCAATCATCCCCTGATACCCCCGGCGGATGCCGATCACCTCAAGATTGGCGGCTATGGCGGCTCGCGTTACCGCCCGAATGGCAGCATTCATACCCGGAGCATCACCACCGGAGGTAAAGAGTGCAATCCTGCTGAGTGCCGATCGGTTCATCTTTTCTGCTGTTTTCATCGTTTCTTCGCTTGAGATCTGTTGTGAGTACCGCCGCTCATGATAGGGTGCGGCTCGGCGTTGTCAAGCCGCCTGGCGGATCCTTATTTTCTGGCGCCTGCCGATCGTTGTGCTGCCGATAGTTTCCCGCCATAATGACCGAGCAGCACCACCACCGGCAGCATGGATACGAGCAGTGCAATATAGAGCCAGTGCAGCATACCCTCCTGATGCATCACCCCGGGCACGCCCAGACGGATAGAAACTGTCGTAGTACAGAGTATAAACAGCAGAATGGAGAGGCGGATTTTTTTTATAAATATGGGCGCTTTTGCCGCCTTGTACTTCGTTTTCCAGTCATAAATGCCGGAAACAAAGGAGACCGGAATGGCCATCAGCACGATAACAAGCAGGTGACTGACGGTATGCTCAAAATACACATCGCCTGAAGAGAGTGAGAGCAGAAGAAATAGCACGGCAACGGGAATCAGACCGTTGCTGAAATGGGCAGCAATGGCATGCGGGAAGAGGGTCTTTTTCATCTCCTTGAGAAAGGCTTTGAGCATAGAGGCATTCGTTTGAAATGAAAAGAGCCGCCGGCGGCAAAAAAAACGTGTTGACCATCCTCAGAACATGGAGTGCTCACCGAGCTCCTGGCCTGCAAGCCCCTCCTGAAGTACCCGCTTGTAAAAATCGCGCAGGGTATCGCTGCCGTAGGAAGGGGTGATCTCTGCATCGTACTTGCCGGTAACCGGGTTCAGCACCAGCATGGACTCCGAACAGTAGTATTTGCCGATACGGGCAAACTCGGCCTTGTCCTCAAGTTTCGGAAAAATCCTGGCAAGCAGGGTCAAGACAGGAATGATAACATCAAACATCTGTATCGGCATGTTTTTGAACTTAGGCGGAAGACCGAGAAGTTCAAACAGCAGTTCGCCCTGCTCCCTGGCAGTAATAGCCCTGCCCGGTCCGCCGATGGGGAGAATCCTGTTTTGCTTTGAGGGATCATCAAGGCAATCGGCAATAAAACGGGCCAGATCCCGCTCGCTGATCGGCTTGCAGGCGGTCAATGCGCCGTTGCCGAACACAACATAGGGTTTTCCTTTTTTTACCGCTTCAACCTGACCGGCAATGGATTTGAAAAAAGCGGTCGGTCGCACAATCGACCAGGTAAGCCCGGACTCCTGAAGCTCCTTCTCGAACTTCAGCTTGGCTCTCTGGAACTCGAGCAGCGGCTTCTGGACACAGATCGCCGAGAGCAGCACAAAGTGCCCTGCTCCGGCCTCTTTGGCTGCATCAAGCGCATTGCGGGTTGCCTGATAATCGATATTCCATGAATCCTTCACTCCCCCGTTGCGAGAGGTCAGGCATGAGACCACAACATCAAAATGCTCGCCCCGGATACCGCTCTGCAAGAGTGAGTCAAGGCTGCTCACATCACCGAACCGTACTTCGGAGCCCTTGAGCTGCACGCGAAGCTCATCCGCTTTGGTCATGGCTCCGACCCCCGAGCGCTCCCGGGCAAAACTCACCACCTCATAGCCTCTCGATACCAGTTCACGGACAACAAATTTGCCGATATAACCGGTGGCACCGACAACAAACAACCGTTTTGGAGTTACTGCCTGAGAGTGGGATGAAGTATTCACGTACAGGAGATGGTTTTTAAATTCATTGCAGGAAACTTCCCTGCAAGCGAGATGCAATAGCTGAAAATACAGCTTATTATCCGCTCTTCAAACCCCCACGGCTCCGTTAATGCCCACTCATTCCGCTCTCCCGGCAACAGAGCCCGATGAGCTCACTCCGGATTCTCCGAACGAGAACAGGGAAGAGGGTGCAATCAATAGAGGGTAAAGAGTGTTTGAGTTCATGCAAACCGGATTCTGGTGCGGCATTGCCGTCAAATGAACACCCGGAACAGTGAAAGCATGCGCACAACTCGTTTAATGTGAACAACCGGGGAGATGAAAAAAGCACTCCTGATCACCACCCTTCTCCTGGGACTCCTTGCTTCGGGACTCTACTATCTTTTGAGAAAGAATAGTGTTGTGCCCCCCGCTGCGATCAATGAAAAAATCATCATCGATATTCCGCAATCCACCTTCAATATTCCGATCATTATTGAGGTTAAGAGCCTTGCCGACTACCTGAACCAAAAAATCACAGGAAAATTCCTTGAGACAACCCTTTTTCTTCAGGAGTCCGAAAAAGAGCAGATCCTGCTCACGCTCACCAAAGCCGGCAGCATAACCATCACCTCCACCGGCCGGGAACTGCTCTGCACCCTGCCATTGACCGTTGATGCCACCCTGCTCGACAGCCGGTTCGGCAAAACACTCTCCGGGCTCGTCTCCCCCTTTCACACCGGCATTATCCTCACGCTCTCAACGCCCATCGATCTCGACAGAAACTGGCGACTGAAAACGAAATTCACCATCAGGGAGCATCAATGGTTAAGCGAACCGGTCATCAAATTGGGACCATTCAAAAAAAACATCCGGAAGCAGCTTGATGATGCCATAAGCCTGAACAGCAACAGCCTGACATCAATGGTTGACCAGGAGATCAACAAGGCCGCCTCACTGCGAAAAACCGTTGCCCATGTTTGGCATGACCTGCAGAAGCCGATTCGCATCACCAGCTACCCGGCTCCGGTCTGGATACGGTTCAACTGCAACGATATCAGCGGCAACATCAAGCTGCAGAAGAGCGACATTGTCTGCTTTGCCAGCGTAAAGGCAAAAATGCTTCTTGTAACCGACACAACCGCACAGAGAGCTCACCTTCGTCTGCCGGATTACAGAGAGCTGGCTACCCGGGAGAAGCAGCCGGAATCGGATCTTTTCATCTATGCAAGCACCTCATTTGATGAAATCAATCAGCAGTTAAACAAAATACTGCACGGAACTGAAATCCTCTCAAAGGGATACCGCATCGCCATACTTGATATCCGAGCCTACACCTCGACGGAAGGATTAACGGTGGCGGTAGATACCGGAGGGGATCTTGATGGCCGTTTTTATCTGACCGGCCGTCCGGTTTTTGATATTCCGACACAGAGGCTGAAGGTGCAGAATTTTGACTTTACCGTCAACTCCGGCAGCCTGCTGGTAGAGAGAGGGGATGAGGTGCTGCACAATCTGTTGCGGGAACGTATTGCATCGAAGCTTAACCTTGGACTGGATACCCTGATTATGAAATTGCCCGCGCTCATCAACCATGCCATCGCAAAGGGAAAGACCGGGCGGACCATAGACCTCAGGGTTGAAAATCTGGCTATCAAACAGTGCGACATCCTGATGGGAAAGGAGATGATCCACTTTATCATCAACGCGGAAACCGAAACGACAATCAGGCTGAAAAAAATCAAGGCAGGCAGGCCAATAAGGATCCACTGAAAAGAGGCCTGGCGGCTTCACAATCCCGGAAATACCGGAGCTTCCCACTCATCGCACAGATCCCAGTCCCTACCCTTTATTTCGCCCGGCTGGGTTCCCCTCAGATAGAGTGTGCGGTTTGCAGGATCCTCTCCGAGCCACTCACAGGGCATCTGCAATCCCCCATGCAACCCTTCATAGACACAGAGATCCTTCCACTGCCGTACACCATCCTTTTCGGTGTAACACTCAAACCCCATCTTCCACCACGCTTTGAGCAGCGCATCCATCGCATCGGGGTTCATGGCACCATCACGAAACAGATGGTCATCAAACCAGACCCTGCCGCCGATCGCCCGCTTGTGATCGCTGAGGCATTGTTCCCACCCTCCGGGATACTTCTCTTCAATGATTGCAACAGGTACAATCAGATCGATAAACTCGGTCATGACAGCCATAACTGTAATCCTATACCTCTTCGCCGTTAATAAGCAGGATTACCGGCCGGTCATCACCCAGCAACTCCGTCACCTCCTGTGACCACTCACGGGAAGCAACTTCAAGTGCATCAATCACATAGTCCTCAAATTCATCAAGGAGTGTTTCTGCCCCGTTAAACTCTTCGGGTGAAGTAACCTGGATGAGAATACTCGGCTCGGCTTCCTTGCCCTCACCATAGGAGTCAAAGACGATGACCACGTCACCATCCTTTGAACCTGTCAACGGAAGCAGCTTCCCCTTTGCGATAATCTCCTGTCGTATGCGCTCCAGATCGGCTGCTACGGCGGCAAATCTTGGATCTTCATGAAGATGTATACGGTCACTCATTTGTTATGTTTTTACGTTAAAATCAATCATCAATATTTTGTAAAATAACCATTTACCGCCTAAAATCTATTGCAGGCGGAATATTGGATCAATCCTTCCCCCTTAAGTCAGCCCCCCTTCTCGCCTTGAGTCAGGACAACCTTGATCGATAAATATATATGTCGTAACTTTCTGATATATATGTCATAGACAAATCATCATTTATCCTCTTTTACCAAACATTAATGGAGGAATTATGAAAAAAGGATGGAAAATTCTCACCGGCATTGCCGCGGTGATTGTCCTTCTTCTTGCTGTAGTGATGTTTGCCACTTCGGGAATGAGGTCAACGGCCGATGACTTTTTCGGGTCCGTGAAACAGCAGGATATGACCAAGGCCCGGACCTATCTCTCCGAGGAGTTCAAGGCAAGTACCAATGAAGAGGCCCTGAAAGAGTTTCTGTCAAGAAGTGCCCTCCTGAACTTTAAGGAAGCTAAATGGGCCGAGAGCAGCATAAACGGCGGAAGGGGTGAACTCAACGGCACCATTACCACTGAAACAGGCGGCAACATCCCCATCAAGCTTATGTTCATCAAGGAGAATGATGAGTGGAAAATTTATGCCATGCAAAAACCGACCGCCGGTCTTCAGCCATCTGAATCTTCAGAAGCCTCTGCAGGAACCACACCGAAAAAATCGGCGACAACCGTTCCCGGCAAAGCTGAGCAGATAGCCCTCGCCAGACAGTCCATGCATGACTTTGCGCTCTCGATAAAGAGCAAAAACATGGGGCACTTCAGAAACACTATCTCAAACATGTGGCAGTCGCAGTTCACGACGGAAAAGCTGAACGAAGGCTATGCTCCGATAATCAAAGCCGATATCGACCTGACCGTGCTTGATCCCCTTGTGCCGATCCTTGACCAGGAGGCATCAATCAATCAGGACGGAGTTCTTATAATCAGAGGCCACTACCCGACAAAACCAAGTGTAGTCTCATTTGAATCCAAGTATATCTATGAAGGTGTTTCATGGAAGCTGATCGGATTTTTCCTCGATGTCAAATGATCCATCCTGCGATCTTCTGAAACACCCCATTTCCGCTCTCTTCAAGGCCGTCCGTTGCGTTAACGGACGGCCTTCCTTTTGTTGTTGATCACTCCACAAGCGCAAATGACTCATGACAGCTCTGCATGTGTATCGATTTTTTCAAATCTGTTGTAGGCAAAGGTGATGCCGATGGCAAAAAGCATTGCCCCGACACCGAGAAGCACAGCAATGTAGGGCGGAGCGGTAAGTGCGAGCCGTACAACCACCGTGGCCACGGCAAACCCGGAGTTACGAAATACAATCTGATAGTTTGAACTGTAG
Organism: Candidatus Chlorobium masyuteum; assembly: GCF_011601315.1. Taxonomy (NCBI): domain Bacteria; kingdom Pseudomonadati; phylum Chlorobiota; class Chlorobiia; order Chlorobiales; family Chlorobiaceae; genus Chlorobium; species Candidatus Chlorobium masyuteum. The sequence goes on from NZ_JAAORA010000006.1 coordinate 57,462, forward strand.
CGGAGCGAAACCAGTACCAGCAGCACATCGCTGAAAACAAGAATCGTGTAGAAGAGTGCAAAAAAATCAAATACAGGCTCCCCGCCCAGATAAAGGAGCGCATCGGCAATACCCATTCCGCTGAAAATGCAGAGAAGCAGCAGGGATACTAATTTTTTGGAGGAGATAAACTCGGTTGTAACGGCGATGCTTTGATTCAATACGCGGTGTTTCTGGAGTTTGTAATAGAGTCCGAGCAGGAGAAAGAGCAAAAGCGCGCCGCCGGCATAGGAGAGGATATGCATAACCGGTTCCGGGGCCTCTGCCCATATAAGCGGCTCTTTAAAGTAGATGATCTCCTTGAACGAGTGCCGCAGCAGAATCAGTGAAAGAATCTCGAACTGTTTGCCGACCGAATCTGAAACCGAGTTCGCAAGGCTGAATACCAGGGCAAGTACTTCAATGGCAAGCAGCATGGAAAAGGCAATATTGATGGCATAATAGTGGCTTGTGGGCAGAACTGAGGCTACGGCATCCGGAAGCCATCCCTGACGGCGAAGCTCGATCAGGAGAAGTGCTCCGAGAAACGTGACAATCAGGAGGTTGGCCGCTGCCCGTTCGGTGCGCTTGTGCTCCCAGAAGTGCTCCAGGCTGTCAAAGAGAATGTCAACCCGATTCAGAATTGTGATCATGCCCCCTCTCCCTGTTTGTTGAATCAATCGGTAACGCCCCGTCTCATTACCCCCTTACCTCATACCCCTGGATGGCAGCTTCAGTACTGCTAAAAATATCGATAACGCTTTGGCTGTTCCCCTGACCCTCCATTGCACTACAAATAATCGGCAGATAACGGTGTATCGAGAAATAATCAGTGAAGAAATAAACCAGCTTTTCGCCGCCAAAACAACACAACCATTGCAAGCCGGAAGATCATTTATACTATATTTACCCTTATGGCTGCAGGGCGCTTTTTTTTCAGGGAGCTGCCGGCAGTTTTACACCATTTTTTTTTACCGGTACAACTCACCTCATAAACATAAACAACCCTTCAATTATGGCAAACGAAAACGGCGGCGTCTTTTCCGACCTCTTTAATGCATTCGGCGCTCTGGTACAGAGTCTTGCTGACACCCTGACCAGCAGCGTATCTTCTGCATCGACGGTCGTCCAGTCATGCACAGAGCTCTGTGTCAACATCGTCACAAACACGGCCAACACTGCCCTGCAGCTTGTCCAGAATGTAGCAAACGGCATCTCTTCGGCCATCACACCGAAAAAGTAAGCACGTTCACGATGCCAACAAGCGCCCTTTTCCTCACGGTTCAGGGCGTTTGTCTTTTTGCGGCGCATAGCGCATTGTTCATATCGTTCTGCACGCTCTCTTATGCGCTAAAACCCACCCCTTCTGCATCCCCTTGAGCCCCGCTTCAATGTATCATGATATCGGCCGAAGCACGGGAACCTTTGCCCGCTTTGGAAGGTACTCTTTGTAGAGAAGGATAAACAATACAAAGACTCCCCTTTATGAAGCAAGCGATCCTTGAAGCAAGCCGCTCGTTCCTCAAAGACACTATCCGTCAGCAGGTCGATTTCTCCCAAACCGATCAGAACCGCCGGATTCCACCCCCGCCAATTGAAAAACCCTGCGGACAGGATGTTCATCCCATAGAGCTTCCGAAAATCGGGAGCCTGAAGGATATCGGCAATATCGACCTCAAAACTGCTATCGGGCGCCGCGAAAGCTGCCGCACCTACAGCGATCTCCCCCTCTCCCTTGAGGAGCTCTCCTTCCTGCTCTGGGCTACCCAGGGAATAAAGCTCAAACTCGATGCAGGCCATGCCCTGAGGACGGTCCCCTCAGCAGGATGCCGCCACGCTTTTGAAACCCTGCTCTGCATATTGAACGTAACCGGTCTTGAAAAAGGGATCTACCGCTACCAGCCCGTTGAACACCAGCTCATCCTGGAACAGCAGGTTGAACACCTGGAAGAGAGGGTAACGAGAGCCGCGCTCGGCCAGCCATTCCCCGGAGATGCCGCCGTCACCTTCATCTGGACAGTCATCCCCTATCGCATGGAGTGGCGATATGGTCTGGCCGCCCACAAGGTCATTGCCCTTGACGCCGGTCACGTCTGCCAGAACCTCTACCTGGCATGCGAGGCAATCAACGCCGGAACCTGCGCCATTGCAGCCTACGACCAGGAGGGAATGGACCGGCTGCTGCATATTGACGGAGAGGAAGAGTTCACCATCTACCTCGCCCCGGTTGGAAAGAAACGGTAACTCAAGGCATCGCTGCGAACACTTCAAGCTCCCTTTTCAGGGGTGAACCTTCGCAGAAGGTGCACTCCATGCGCTTCCATGCCGGAAGCACATCATGCTCGATCCACTGCCAGCGGTGGCGGGAATCGGTAACACTTTTCATGCCGGTCAGGGTTTCGAAATAACCCGAATAGGTTGAAAATGAGGCTCTGACTCCTCCGGAAAAATCAAGCTCGCTGCCGAAGGAGATTAAAATCCTCCCCTGCTGGCTGATAGCATCAAAAATCGGCTGCAATGTCGAGATCTGTTCATGGCGCAACAAAAGCACATTGCCCTCCCAGATGAGTGCGTGCGCCCGCTCCTCGTCAACTCCACGGCGAATCAGCTGATCACCCTCATCAATCAGCCTGAAGCCCTCAAAGAGAAACTCCTGCTCCTTCAGGCCGCAGCATTTTTCCAGGGCACCAAACCCGCTTTCAAGAAAAAGTGCATGGGCCCACCCGATATCGGCAAAGATATTGTTGTTGCCGAGCCGCAGCTGATCAAGATCGGCAAGAAAAAACTGCTGAGCGGCAACCGAATGCATAAAGGATGGAATAAAGAGCAGGTTGTTGAAGGTGTTCTGCAACAGTTTGCCCGCATCAAATGAGGAGAGGCCTCCTTCTTGCTCATCGGTGTTCTCTCTATGTTCCGGAGCATGAAGCAGCTCGCAAACCCCAAGAGCCACACCGACCTGCCGCGAGGCAAAAGCAGCCATGCCGCTCCACTTGAAGAGCTCCGGCTTCTCAAGATACCAGCGGGCATAGTGCGCGGTGATGGCCCGGTTGCGATCCGCTATCTTGTCGAGCGGCGGAAGCCGGTGTTCAAGCAGTTCAATCCACTCCTCTTTTGATCGGGCCATAGTATTGCAGTCTGGTTCAATGAAGGATATGCTCTCAGCATTCTAAACAGAGAAGAGCGCCGAATAATTTACCTCGCAATAAAATTGGCAAAAAAAACGGCAGCCCGATAGAGTACCGGACCAACGAAGCAATCATCACGCGAAGTAAATTTATAGCGCAGCTTATACGACCGCTCCGAAAATCCTCCCCACCCCCGCCGTCAACCCCATGGCAAGTGCACCCCAAAAGGCAACACGGAGAGCTCCTTTCAGAAGCGATGCCCCGCCTGCCCAGGCTGCCATTCCACCCAGAAACACAAGGGAGACCAGCGCGGTTGCGGAGGTAACTTCGGCGATATATGGTGCCGGGGCAAGCAGAGCTGCGCCTATCGGGATAACCGCACCGGCAACAAACGAGAGTGCGGAGGAGAGTGCCGCCTGGATCGGCCGTGCCCGCAGGGTATCGGTAATGCCGAGCTCATCACGGGCATGTGCTCCGAGAGCATCCTTCTGCATCAGACTCACCGCCACGCGCAGTGCCAGCGGCTCTTCAAGTCCGCGACTCACATAGATAGCGGTCAGCTCCTCCAGTTCATGCTCCGGATCCTCCGCCAGCTCGCGCTTTTCGCGTGCAATATCGGCCTCCTCGGTGTCGGCCTGCGACTGAACCGATACATACTCCCCCGCTGCCATCGACATGGCTCCGGCGACAAGACCAGCTACCCCGGTCAACAAAATACTCTGCTCGGAGGAGCCTGCAGCAGCTACGCCTATCAAGAGACTTGCTGTCGAGATGGTGCCGTCATTTGCCCCAAGCACGGCAGCGCGAAGCCAGCCGATTCGATCCGAGCGGTGTGACTCCCTGTGAATAAATGACATAGTCAAGATCTCCGGTTATGACTGTTTACGGAAATAGTGCAAAAATTCGGGCTGGTGAGCCGGTGCCATCCTTTATCAGCATCGGCATAACATAGAGCATTGCGCCCTTTTCGGGCAATCGGTCAAGGGAGGCAATATTTTCAATCGCGAGTTTATCGGCCGCAAAACAGATCCGGTGCACCTGAAAGTCCTTTGAGTCGCCGGGATCAATGCTCGGTGTATCGAGCCCTATCCCCTTGATCTTACGCTCTTTGACAAGAAACGTAGCAACCTCGGGCGAAAAGCCCGGAAAGCTAAGCTCCGAAAGAGCCGAGGCTCCTGTTTTCAGGGTTCCAAGCACCAGTTTCCGGTCGGGATAGTATTTCGTATCCATGCCGGTGTACATGAGTACCCATGCATGCTCCGGCAGGCGGCCATGTCTGGCCTCCCATTTCAAAACATCGTTTACCGTCAGCCGGTATGCCCTGTTCTTCATACATGCGGCAACAACATCAATTTTAACCGCCGGACCGATCCATTCGTCAAGCGCAATGCTGTCAATGGTCCGGCCTTTTTCTGCAAAATGTACGGGGGCATCAACATGGGTGCCGCCGTGCTCGGCAGCTCCATAGTTATTGGAGGCATACCACCACCCGCCCGGAGTAACCTTCCAATCCAGTTTGGTCAGGCTAAAGGGCTCGGCGGTCGGCCAGTAGATGGTATTTTCGTCAAACGGATAGGTCATGTCAAGCAGTTTTTCACCCGAAGGTGCAACCGCATGGGGTGACGCGACAGAGGGAGTTCCGCCAAGCAGCATGACTGAAAAAAGAACCGGAAGTGTATACTTCCTGAAATCGCTGAAATTGAGCATAGCCATCATCACCTCCCTGTTTAGCCGTTCAGCCGGGAACTGCGCTGTACATACAAGTTACAAAAATGCGATCGGAGAATCTCATGCCGTACTCTCCTCAATAAAGCTCCCCGCAATGCTCTGCTCAGCTGTCATCTACCGTACACTTGCAATTTTACTTTGCTTCTCACTGCATTCATGCTATAATTCAAAAAACAATCGCATCCAAAACTATCCACTGCCCCATGAAGAACAGACCATTACGAACACTTGCCCTCATTTTCGGGCTTCTTGCCACCCTGCTCCCTCTCTCTGTTTACGGTGCACCGGCACTGGATCGTGCAAACTCCATCTACCTTGACCTTCCATCCGGACGGGTTGTCATCCGATTGCTTCCCGATCTCGCCCCCCGCCATGTAGCCCGCATCAAGGAGCTTACCCGTAAAGGGTTTTATGACGGACTCTCCTTCCACCGTGTTATTCCCGGATTTATGGCCCAGACCGGCGATCCGCAGGGCGACGGTTCAGGCGGTTCCGGACAGCAGCTTAAAGCGGAATTTTCTCGACAGCAGCATATCCGTGGCACCGTCTCCATGGCCCGCGCTTCTGATCCGAACAGCGGCGACAGTCAGTTTTTCATCTGCTTTGCACCGGCACCCTTCCTCGACGGGCAGTACACAATATGGGGGCAGGTTGTATCAGGAATGGAGTTTGTCGACAAGGTCAGGGCCGGTTCGCAATTCAACAATGGCATGGTCTCCAATCCTACCAGAATCGTGAGGATGAGGGTCGCCTCGGATGTTAAACCGTGAGTTTGAGTAATGGGAAAGGAACTTGCGGGATGAAGCAGTAAAAGCAATCGAGAAGAGAGTCAGCGAGGCTTGTAATCCGGAGGGAGGGGTGCGCACTCTTTGTAGCCTTACTCTACGGCGATATAATCAGTTGCTTTTGACGGGTCCTCAATTACCGGCAGTCCGAAAAACAGCTCCACTCCGCCAACACGTTTGGGCGCGGTCACCTTTTTGCTGAAATCGTCCCGTATCCGCTTCATCAGTTCAGGATGAACCGTTACGGATACGGGATTTTTGATGGCACGAAATCCATAAAACATTGCGGCTATAATCTTTTCACGAAAAAAATCTCCACCCACCTCATACTTCGTCTCCATAAGCCTCCCTGTTAAATTTTTCGAGGAATATAACTGATTCCCGACTAAAACAGCATCTCCCAGCTCACGGCACCTCTTTTGTTGAACTCCATATCTGGCGGGCAGCATACCCCTCAAGCTTGAGCCCCATGGAGAGCATCTCTACACGGTCGGGTATTACCTCAATCATCTTGCCGAACCAGTGTTCAGCCCACACCTGGGGACGACCAAAAAGGTTGAACGCCTCGTTAAAACCGGGATCCTCCTTGCCGAGCAGCCTCGCATGAGCGCTTATCTGCAGGCCGGTGATATCCTGTATCTCATCGGAGAACTCCGCTTTCGGATCGAAGATACCAACGCTGACGCTCGGGTTTTGCATGATGTTGCCGAGCTTGAGACCTGGTTCGCCGGCCATGTAGAGGGTGAACCCCTTTGAGCGAAAGAGAATGGGTGTTGAACGCGGCTCATTGTCACGGCTGGTAGAAAGCACGCAGAGGCGCCGGGAGGCGAGAAACTTCAGGATACGCGCTTCAAGCTCTTCGGGTGCAAGCAGCCTTTCGACTTTTTTTGTAAAGATTTCGGGAACCTGTTCACTCATCTCCGCTCCTCGGTTGTGAAGGTTGAAAATGCCTCTCCTCTATCATGAAGATCACTAAATTCCGCGATTATACGCAAGATTTTTTAGCTCCGCTCCCGGATGAGGAGCATCAATATTTGAACATCCGCCCTGCACCCCGTACATTGATTATACAGTGTTCTGTGCAATAGTGCACGCTATTAACGGTAATCAAGGAGAAAATCCATGAGTAGGAACGCTAACACGGAGTTGCTTGAATCCGCCAGAAAGAAGTTTGCGAGATTCAGGGAGCTCAGCAATGAGTTCGGTGAGGAGATGGCATGGGAGACGATGCTCGAAGGGTTCCCCGAGCTGCAGAAGGAGCGCATGGGGCCGCTGCTTGCACTGCCAACCCTCATAGACGGGTTCCGGAAGTCCATCCCCATCTTTAATGCAATCGGTATGGATATGGTAGCCGTGGACATCTCAAACCGGGGTATCGATGCTGCCCTTGAAATACAGAAGGTCTGCCCCTACCTGGAAGCTGGCAATGAGTTCGGGTTCGATATACCCTGCCATGTGATCTGCGAGCTTGATATGGAGGCAACCCGCAGGGCTTTCCCGGAAATGGAGGGAGAGATCCTCAGCCGTCAGGCATACGGTAGCCCGGTCTGCATCTTCAAATACGAACGTCCGGCAAAACAGGAGAGTTAAGCTCTGCTCCAACAACCATGCAGGCTTTTGGAGGGCTCCAGACCATGCTTGCTCTCACTCGGATCGGAGTGGAGCAGGAGATAATGCGGGCTGGAGATCCACACTCTTTATTTTCATCATGAACAGCATGGCAGAAATCTTCTCCATACCCGACCTCCACATACTTGCTTACGGCACCACCATTGCCTGCGGAGTGCTCTTCTGGATCATCGAAGGGCTCAAGCCCTTCTTCTCCACTGTGCAGAAGCGCGCCCTCCATGCCAGGCTCAACCTTTCTTTAGCCGCCCTGAACCTCTTGATCCTCCTCCCTTCGGGTTTCCTCATGGCATTCATGCTGGAGTGGTCGAAAAGCCTCTGGCCGGGTATCGGGATGCTGAACCTTCCACCCGCTCCAGAAGCGATCCTGATCATCCTGCTTATCGACCTGTGGATGTACCTCTGGCATCGTCTCAACCATGAAACAAGAATGCTCTGGCGCTTCCACTCCGTACACCACAGCGATGCCACCCTCGATGTTACGTCGAGCTGGCGCTTCCACTGGATGGAGATCCTCTTCTCGGAGCTGCTGCGCCTCCCCCTTTTCATGCTGATGGGGGCGGGTATCGAACACCTGCTGCTCTACTCGCTCCTCATGACACCGGTCATCGAATTCCACCACAGCAACCTCTCCATTCCGCCCGCACTGGATCGTCTGGCCCGGCTCATCATCCCGTCCCCTATGATGCACCGCCTGCATCACTCGAAGCTCATGAGCGAACACAACACCAATTACGGCAGCATGCTCTCCCTTTGGGACCGTCTGTTCGGCAGCTTCCTCGTGAAAGAGAATCTCGACAATCTTCAAGTCGGACTCGACGGTGAAAGCGATTCCCGGAATCAGCAGCTCTTCGCCCTGCTCCAGAGGCCGTTCCGTTCGTAGCAAGACTACCGTCGCTCTTCAACCATCATACCCCAGATCGGATCGTAGCGGTGGATATCATCCGTCACACCCCCTGCATTAATGACCGTCCTTCCCTCATTATACCATCGAAAGATGCCGCCCCGAAGGTTACGCAAGCTTCTGGCCCCCGCTTTCAGGCACACGCTCTCAACCCGCTCAAGCAGATCCGAACTGCGCTGGCCAACCGAACAGTATACGACAGTGTTACGACCCGCTACAAGGAAGGCGTAGCGATCCTCGAAAGCTTCCAGAGTGATATCCTGATCAAGACGGAGGGCGGTCGCGATATGACTCATTTCATACTCCTCTATGGTGCGGGTGTCAAACAGTAACGGCGGAGCTGATCCGGCAAGCATAGCCGCCAGTTCATCACTCTTCAGGTGTTCAACCCGGTGTGTCCGCTCAATGAAGGTGATGGCTCTGTCGAGCAGCCAGTCAGGACCAAACATCCCCGTCCTCCTCTCCTGTTTTCGCAGAAGCCAGGTTAGTAAGATACCGGTGAGTATAGAGTTTATCGACCCGTGAGAGTTCACAAAGCTGATCAAAGAAAACTATCGGCATTCTGTATTGCCGGCGAATCCGCTCGATCATGGAGAGCCACAATTGCGCGGTCATCTCGGCATCTGCGAGTGCGCGGTGAAACACGCCGGTCTGCCTGATGCCCGCATGCGACACAAGCGTCTGCAGCTTGTGGTTCGGAGAGTCCTGATAAATCCTTCTTGAGACAAGCAGAGAGCAGCAGCAGGAGCCATCGTATGCCCGTTTCGCCCGTTTCAGCTCGAAATCAAGAAACCGTCGGTCGAATGCGGCATTATGCGCAACGAAATTGCGTCCGGCTATGAACTCTGAAAACTCAGCCATCACCTCTTCACAGCAGGGCTGGCCTTTGAGCATCTCATTGGTAATGCCGGTATAGCCTTCGATAAACTGGCTTATCCGGAAACCGGGATTCATCAGCTTCTGAAAACGCCCGATAATCTCCCCCTGCTCCAGAAGCACCGCACCGATCTCGATAGCCCGGTCACCATACTCCGGTGACAAGCCCGTCGTCTCGAAATCAAGCACTACCACACTCTCCGCCAACATTCGCTGCATTGCACATTGTTTATCTGTTCTTAAGAAACGAGCCTTAGGGGACGTAAGTGACAGAGGTAACAAAACAAAAGAAACATTTAGCCCAAAAACCTCCGGCTCGTCAGCGTAGCAACATCTGACTCACGCCTGCCCTTGAAATCCCCAGCATTCGGGCTACATCTGCATGCGACAATCCGAATTCGATAATCAGGTTCCTCGAAAGCTCCCTTCGCAACGCAGAATATTCTCTGCTTCGACTCCCTCCCTGCAGGGCATCGATCGACAACCCCCTTGCGTTACACTGCTGTTCGATCAACTCATGAGCATCTGCCTGCCTCATCCTCACCGGCATCATCTCCTTTTGTTCATCACCTACCTCTCCGAGCACCTCTTCTACGAACGATCCGCTGCCCAGTATCCTTTCATCGCTGAACCGACGCTCTCCCCGTTTTCTCATGGACAGCACTTCAGACCAACCGCCTGCTGAGCGCACCAATCCGCCTCCCGTCAACTCCGGCTGACGACCATGCTGGATTTGGTCCCGAACAAACTCAAGATAGAGCTTCCGCGCCTTTCCTGCTGAAATGCCAAACTGTTGCAAAACATATTCCGTCTCCTGCCAGGGATATTTGGTCAATCCCATAAGCGCCTTATGGCCGCTCCACGGATACCGATCCAACTCTTCCAGTGAATCGACCAATCCGGCTCGCAAGGGGTTCAGATGAATATAACTCACCAGCTTGACGAAATAGGGCTCTTCTTCGCAGAGTATCGATTTGTAGCGATTCTGGAACAGATGCCCCGTACGATGATGCCTCATGTTAAACGATACCGAATACCCCGTCAGCACCTTTCGCATGAAGGTCGGTAAACCCGACGATCCGCTTCTGAGCAACAGATGTGTATGATTGGTCATCAACGACCAGGCATATATCACTGTTCCGGTTTTTTCTGCTGCTTTGCCAATCCGGTTTAATAGATCCTGTCGGTCTTTTTCATCAAATACAATAGCCGTCCGCTCAATTCCGCGAACCATCACATGATGCAACGATCCCGGTGCATCCAGTCTCGCTCCTCTTGGCATGGCTAACTCTCCTTTACGGGTTCACTGCCTATAACTGCTCCTTTCCACGAAGATAGGAAATGATTTATTAATTACCTTTGTCACTTACGTCCCCTAATTGTCAGCGAACGGTAAGATGTTTTTGTTTGTTTATGGTGCAAGGTATTCAGGTTGTTTGGTTCCTGTTAAAATAACGTATCGGGTGTTCATGTTTAAAAAACTGTTTATGAACAAGGTGTGGACGGTGTCCGTCCTTTTTGCCATCTCGGTGGCTCTTTATGGTATTGACTTCAGCATTTTCGGCAACCTGAGGGAGATATCAGCCAGCTTTCTCGGCAATCTCGCCTTCCTGCCAATTTACATCATAGTCGTCACGCTCCTCTTCGAAAAAGTGCTCAGGGAGAGGGAGCGCCAGTCTGTCATGAGAAAACTGAACATGGTTATCGGCGTTTTTTTCAGTGAATTCGGCAACCACCTGCTGAAAGAGTTGTCGGTACACGTGGCCGGAAGCGAGGAACTGAAAAAACACCTGCGAATGACAGGCTCATGGAAAAAAGAGGATTTTGACGCGTCGCTCGACTTTCTGCGCCAAAGCAACCAGAGGATCAGCATCGATAGAGATGCCCTCACCTCGCTGAAGCAGTTCATGGCCGGAAAACGAAGCTTCCTGCTGAGTCTGCTGGAAAACCAGAATCTTTTTGAGCACGAAAATTTTACCGACCTTCTCTGGGCAGTGTTTCATCTCACTGAAGAGCTCAAGGCCCGGGAGTCGTTCGATCGTATGCCGCCGAGTGACAAAGAGCACATCAATGGGGACATTAAGCGGGTTTTCGCTCATCTCATCCGTGAGTGGATCCTCTATATGCAGCATCTCAAGGAGGATTACCCCTATCTTTTCTCTCTGGCGGTTCGTCTCAATCCCATGATCGACTCACCGGATCCGGTGGTGTATCAGGAGTGAGTACCGAGCGTAGTTGATGTTGCCGGCTGGGTTCATCTTCAAGAGGGAAAGCGTAGAGAATGTCGGGAAAACCAATCGTTGCAATGCTTTGTGATGAACCAAGCAAGTTGGAAGCCTGAAAAAAAGAGCGGAACAGCCCTCAAGCGGTTATCTTTTCCTGTTATTCAGGAGGGGCCGTGAATTACCAGGTAATCAGTGCTGAGGTTGTGAAACGCTGGCAACTCTTGCCGTGTTATGTGTTATGGGGCTGCCGGAGCGGCAGCAGGCTCCTCCTTGATTACGTTCTGCAGGCCCGCTGCACCGGTATAGAATACGGCAAGGGTGACTGGTTCAGGGCCGGAGTTGGTGCCGTTGTGAAAGGTATTGACCACTTCGACAAGTGCATCTCCCTTGTTGAAGGTAAAGGTTCTGCCGTCTTTTAACGCTACCGTAAGCCTCCCTTCGAGCACATAGGCGTAAACCGGGACCGGGTGCTTGTGCCATCCGGTTGAACCTCCGGGAGGAATGCGTACCGTGAGGGCGGTAACCTCGGGGTTTTTGCTGTTGAGGTATCTTATCTTCTCACCGCTGGTTGTCGTTTTGGTGGCGGTAAGAAGCTTTTTCACCTCCACATTCTGGTACTCCGCCGCATGCAGCGTCCCTGCCTGCATGAAGAAAAGCACAATCGACATCATCAGGTATCTCTGCATTCTCACTCTCCACTGTTCAGTTCATGTTCCGCTGCACATCACCCGAATAACCCGCAGTGCAGCGATAAATATTTGCTAAAAAATAAAATATACAATCAGCAGGTATGAGCAGCAATAAAATCACCAAAACGATAATCCTGAATGCATGGGAAGGATGTTGGGGAGTGAAAGAATTTCCGGATTATCTATATTGCACGATTACTAACTATTGAAAGGATTTATGGAACGACAGGGCGCAGGCAAAAAGCCGGAGTGGCTGAAAATCAGGATGGCTTCAGGGGCTTCGTTTGCCTCGACACGTCAGCTGCTGAACCGCCACAGCCTCAACACGGTCTGCCGGTCGGCACTCTGCCCGAACCTGCAGGAGTGCTGGTCGAGAGGCACCGCAACCTTTCTGTTGCTTGGCAATACCTGTACACGTACCTGCCGCTTCTGCGCGGTCGGCACGACCGCACAGCCACCATCCCCCGACCCTCTGGAACCTGAGAATATCGCCATGGCGGTTGAATCCATGCGCCTCAAACACGTTGTACTCACCAGTGTTACCCGTGATGACCTCCCCGACGGAGGGGCCGGGCACTGGGTAGCAACCATAAGGGCAATACGCGCAGTCAAGCCTGCGCTCACCATAGAGTGCCTTATCCCCGATTTTGAGGGCAATGAGCACTCGCTTGACCTGGTGATGACTGAAGCTCCGGAGGTGCTGAACCACAACATTGAAACCGTCCCCTCGCTCTACAGCAAAGTGCGACCGCAGGCAAGCTACAACCGCTCAATGGAGCTCTTGCAGCGGGCAAAAGAGGAGTTCGGCCTCTCAACCAAGTCAGGGCTGATGGTCGGTATGGGTGAAAGTGCCGATGAGGTGGCAACCGCTCTCGTTGACCTTGTCCGCCACGGGTGCGATATGGTCACCATCGGCCAGTATCTTCAGCCATCTCCGGCCCATCTGCCGGTCGCGCGCTATGTTACTCCCTGGGAGTTTGACGACTACAGGGTGGTCGCTGAAAAGGCAGGGTTCCGCCATGTGCAGTCCGGCCCCTTTGTGCGCAGCTCCTATCATGCCGAAGCATTCAGCAATACCATCGAAGCACTACCCAAACCCTTAACCTATACAGAGTAATGGAACTATCGGTACCGATGATGATCTATGCCTACTGGGCCTTTGCGCTTCTGGTCGGATTTCTGTTTTTCAAAAAGGATATCCTTGCTTTCAACCGCGAGTTCGACACCCGGAGGATAGCGCTGCTCGGGGCATCACTCCTGATCATAGCCATCAATGCCTGGGTCTACTCCCACTCCACCACCGACGGGGGGCGCGCGCTTGATCCCCTGACTGTGCTGGTGTTCAGTATCGGTAACGGCATTGCCGAAACCTTCATGTTTTATGCCGTCTTTCAGCTCGGCGCCACGCTTACAGGAAAGGTTACACAAAACCCGTGGGCCATATTCCTTGTCGGTTTCTTCTGCTTTATGGTCTACAGCGGCCTGATTCACGGCCTCTTCTGGATCAATATCCTCCCTGAGCATGTGGTACAGACGAGCCCCTACAAACCATTTTTCATGCCGGTTCAGCTCCTTATCGCCTCAAGCTGGGCGCTCGCCTTCTTCTGGTACCGCGACATCAGAACCGTCATCTTCCTGCACGCGCTGGTGGATCTGACCATGGTCATGAATGTGAAGTTTTCACTCTTTAACTGAATTGAAAACATGAACCTATGTTTTCAATTCATCCCGATCCAACGCAGTTGTGTGAGGGATCTATTCCGGGGAATGTCATCCCGATCCAACGCAGTTGTGTGAGGGATCTATTCCGGGGAATGTCATCCCGAATCCGATGCAATCGGTTGAGGAATCTTTTCCGGGGAACCATCAGGAGATGCCTCTCGTTGTTCGACATGACACTCTTTGAAGAGATTTTGGATTGAATCTTTAGAGGCAGTCCCTTGTGATTGCCCTGCTGAATAGCGGGTAAAGGTTCCCAACCCTCTTCGTCGTTGTAGTCCATAAAGTCGTCTTAGTCCTTTTCTATATAGACAAAAAACCATACAAACCCCCTGAACATGAGTGCATTCAAGGGCAGTGTACTGGTAGCGGGAGCTACCGGAAGAACCGGGGAGTGGGTAGTGAAGCGCCTTCAGGCTCACGGCATTGCGTTTCGGCTCTTTGTACGATCTGGCGAAAAAGCAATAAGGCTTTTCGGGCCTGAAATCATTGACCGGTTGACTATCGGTTCTGTAGAGCATCCCGAAGAGATCAGGGCTGCGGTGCAAAACGCACAGGCCGTCATCTCTGCAATCGGAGGAAATGTAACTGACCCGGCTGCACCCCCGCCCTCGGCAATCGACCGTGACGGCATCATCAACCTTGCAACCATAGCCAAAGAGGAGGATGTAAGGCACTTTATTCTTGTCAGCTCGCTCAGTGTTACCAAGCCTGATCACCCCCTGAACAAGTATGGCCGGGTACTCTCCATGAAGCTCGAAGCTGAAAACGAGGTCCGCAGACTCTACTCCGAACCCGGCTTTACCTACACCATTCTCAGGCCCGGAGGGCTGCTTGACGGAGCACCTCTTCAGCACAATCTGCTGTTTGATACCGGCGACAACATCACCACCGGAGTTATCCAGAGAAGCGATGTTGCAGAGGTTGCCGTCCTCTCTCTCTTCACCCCTGAAGCCCATAATCTGACCTTTGAACTCATCGAGAAAGAGGAAGTTTCGCTGGCCTCACTCGCACCATTCTTCAAGCAGATTCACTCCTGACCTCATCCTGAGAGCAGGAGATCCATAATTCCGGAGCTCTACCAAAGAGCAACAGCCATCCGGTTATCACACACCTATAACCACCAGACACAAAAAATTTACAAAACCTTATTAAGAACGACTAAGCAGATTAAACACAGAAACAATCAACCAACTCATTATGATAACACTTGCATATATTACACCTTATAATCGTTTTTTATCAGCGACTCGTGTTAATACGCAGTAAATGTTATAACCACACTCAGCACCAATCTTATACAAGGCTCACAATCGCACATAATTCAACTATCAAACACGAATAAAGAATAAATAATAATGATTAAAAATATCAACATTATCATTTTAATGCCAATAAACAAGCCAATTAAAACAACCAGTAACCACACAGCACAATAATTAAAATATTTTTATGTAAAAGCATATATATTATTTCATTTTAATGCTTTAATAGGCAAAGAATCATAAGACTTATGAAGTGTGAGACAGTTCGTTTTTTATCTCTTAAACACAATAACAAAAAATAATTGTACAGGTTTATTATAAAATCATGTTCAACGTGTGATCTTCACGGAACACTTTTCAGCGGCCAGTCTTTTATGTGGAATAATATTGATGCTGGCTATGATTATTACGCATCAATCATTGATTCATCAGCTGTATTCATAAGGAAGTTATCATCACATGAATTTGAGGTTTATTCTGATTCTTCAATGATATACGGCATATCAGTTCCTTCATTTATTACGAGCTACCTCTCGATTGATATTGATATTAACAAGGTTTTTCATGACCGTTTCCAGAAGAGCTATCCGGAGCTCTGGAAACTGCTCTCGGGATATTTTTCGCTGCGGGTTTTGCGACAGGATTTTTTTGAGACCATGATCACCTTCATGTGCGCCCAGGGAATCGGCATGCATCTGATCAGAAAACAGGTGACCATGCTTTGCCAGATGTATGGCGAAAAGAGAGCCCTCCTGTTCGGAGAGAAATTGATCAATCTTTACAGCTTCCCCACTCCCCTCTCACTTGCCGAAGCTGATATTTCCATACTGAGTCGATGCACCAACAACAACCGCATCAGGGCAGCAAACATCGCTCGTGCAGCAAGAGCTTTTAGTGAGGGGGTAATTGATCACGAGATGCTCCGTAATCCGCAGCTCCCACTGCCGGAACTGCGCCGCGTCCTCTGCCTCAACCCGGGCATCGGTTACAAAATCGCTGACTGCATCGCACTCTTCGGTCTTGGGCGTTTTGACGCATTCCCCATCGACACCCATGTCAAACAGTACCTTGCCCACTGGTTCAGGAGCCCTGAAGCGCTTAAACCCCTTACGCCCGCTCGCTATCTTGAGCTTGACCGTGAAGCCCGTACGATCTTCAACCCGGAGTTTGCCGGATATGCCGGGCATCTGCTTTTTCACTGCTGGCGGAGGGAGATCAAGAAACTCCGAACGTTTTAACCGTCCTGACGCTTGTTTCTACTGTTCAGTGGATCTCTTTGTTTAAAACAGCAGCGCAACTCGCAACTATCATGACCATCGAAAAAACAGTACTGATTGCCGGTGCATCCGGATATCTTGGACGATATGCCGTGTGTGAGTTCAAAAAAAGGGGCTACAGGGTCCGGGCACTGGTACGGAACACTGAGAAGATCAAAACCGCAGGCCCTCATGGCGAACCGGCAATCTACGATCTGGTGGATGAGATTGTGATTGGTGATGTGACTGATCCGGCAACTATTGAAGGCGTATGCAACGGTGTTGATATCGTCTTTTCCGCTCTCGGCCTTACTGCGCCCGACCCGAAACTCACCAGCTATGATGTTGATCACCTCGGCAACGGCCGCATTCTTGAGCAGGCTGTCCGCCAGAAGGTGTCAAGGTTTATTTATGTTTCGGTTTTCAACCAGGATAAAATGCCTGACATTCCGACTATAAAGGCTCATGAACAGTTTGCTGCCGATCTGAAGGCTTCAGGCCTCTCCTGGGCGGTCATGCGTCCGAACGGTTATTTTTCCGATATGGGCAGATTCTTTTCGATGGCCCGAGGTGGCCACCTCTTCATGGTGGGTGAGGGTGATAAAAAAATCAACCCGATCCACGGCGCTGACCTTGCTGTGGTGTGTGCCGATGCAGCAGAGGGAGAGAGTCGCGAAATTCCGGTTGGCGGCCCCGACATCTATACCTTCAGGGAGGTGATGGAGATGGCGTTTTTTGCCTGCGGAAAATCCCCATGGATAACCTCACTGCCGATGTGGCTGGCTGAAGGCTCGCTCATGGTGGCAGGGCTCTTCAACCGTAATCTGGCCGATCTGCTCTCCTTTGCGGTTGAAGCACTCAAATTCGATCATGTGGCACCTTCTTACGGCTCACGTCATCTCAAGGATTTTTTTGCGGAGCTGGCCTCTTCATCCAAACATGACTGAAGAGGAAAGAGAGAGTGCTGAACAGTGGAGAATCGGAAAAAAGTGGACCGTGTGGACGAAGAAATGGTGGACAGAAGTGGACTTGAGTGGACAGGATGAAGAGATTTTGAATTTTGGATTATGGATTGCCTGTAGGGGCGATCCTGCGAGTTCGTCCTCTTTTGTCATACCGATCTGCAGGGATCTGAATTCTGGAAAAGAGAGATCTCTCACTGCGTTCGAGATGACAAGATGAAAAGAGATGTGAAGAGTACTGTTCTCTTCGTCCTTGCAGTCACTGAACTCCTTTTGGTCGTTTTTTTAAAAAATGGGCCTCCGTTTCAGCAGCGCACTCCCGACTTTGCCGGGGCTTTTCTCTCCCCTTTTTTTTTAGTAGCAACCCGCTTTTTTCTCAATAGCTAATTCAATACCTTAAGGAACGAAAGGATATAGCGAAAAGTGCGTTGTTTCCCCTTTCTGATCAATGAAATTCAAGAGCGAACAAAACCCCGTACATGTTGAAAATTTTTGAAAAGATCTTCGGCTCAAAGCACGACAAGGATATCAAAAAAATCCAGCCCGTTATCACCCGTATCAATGAACTCTATACCTCCCTGAACCCGCTGAATGACGATCAGCTCAAAGAGAAGGGCCGGGAGCTGAAAAAGAGGGTGCGCGGGGTTCTTGAGCCGATCGAGCTTGAGAAAAAAAATCTCTTTCTGCAGCTTGACAATGGCGACATAACCCTTGAAGAGGCTGATGCAATCAATGACAAGCTTGACGCGCTTGATGAAGCGTATGAAAAAGCAACCGCGACCGTGCTTGATGAGGTGCTGCCGGAAACCTTTGCGCTGGTCAAAGAGACATGCAGGCGACTGAAAGGCCATGTCTATTCGGTTGTCGGACGCGAGTTCACCTGGGATATGGTGCCTTACGATGTGCAGCTGATCGGCGGAATGGTGCTCCATTCCGGTAAAATCTCCGAAATGGCTACCGGTGAAGGCAAAACCCTCGTCTCCACGCTTCCGGTCTTTCTCAATGCCCTTACCGGCCGTGGTGTCCATGTTGTTACGGTCAATGACTACCTTGCCCAGAGGGACAAGGAGTGGATGAATCCGGTTTTTGAATTTCACGGCATCACGGTAGGCGTTATTCTCAACACCATGTTCCCGGAACAGCGCAGGGAGCAGTACCACTGTGACATCACCTACGGCACGAACAACGAATTCGGTTTTGACTATTTGCGCGACAACATGGCTGGAACCCCGGACGAGATGGTGCAGCGGAAGTTCTACTTTGCCATTGTTGATGAGGTGGACAGCGTACTGATTGATGAGGCCAGAACACCGCTCATCATATCCGGTCCGGTTCCCAATGCCGACAACAGCAAGTTCCAGGAGATCAAGCCCTGGATTGAGCTTTTGGTTCGTGCCCAGCAGCAACTGGTTGGATCATACCTCTCGGAAGCCGAAAAGGTATTGAAAACAAAACCCGGAGACAGTGATGCTGGTCTTGCCCTCCTGCGGGTAAAACGCGGACAGCCTAAAAACTCCCGATTCATCAAAATGCTCTCCCAGCAGGGCGTAGCCAAGCTGGTGCAGGGTACCGAAAACGAATATCTCAAGGACAATGCAAGCCGGATGCAGGAGGTTGACGACGAGCTCTATTTCGCTGTTGACGAAAAGGCCGGTACGATTGATCTGACCGACAAGGGACGGGAATTTCTGAGCAAACTGAGCCATCAGGACAGCGATATCTTTATGTTACCCGATGTCGGCACCGAGGTTGCAGCGGTTGAATCCGATGCAGCGGTCAGCACCGCAGAGAAGGTGCATAAAAAGGATGCCATCTACCGCCTCTACGCCGACCGTTCCGAACGGCTGCATAATATCAGCCAGCTTCTGAAAGCCTACTCGCTCTTTGAACGCGACGATGAATATGTGGTACAGAACGGTCAGGTGATGATTGTTGATGAGTTCACCGGTCGTATCCTGGCCGGCCGCCGGTACAGCGACGGACTGCACCAGGCAATTGAAGCCAAGGAGAATGTGAAGATTGAAGGTGAAACACAGACCATGGCGACCGTCACCATCCAGAACTTTTTCCGCCTCTACAAGAAGCTTGCCGGTATGACCGGTACGGCTGAGACCGAAGCCTCTGAGTTTTACGAAATCTACAAGCTCGATGTTGTTGTTATTCCGACCAACACCGCCATTGTCCGGAAGGATTCGGACGATCTGGTCTATAAAACCCGGCGTGAAAAGTACAACGCCGTGGTGCTGAAGGTTGAGGAGCTGCAAAAAAAGGGGCAGCCGGTACTGGTGGGGACCACGAGTGTGGAGGTGTCGGAGACCATCTCACGCATGCTTCGTGCAAAAAAAATCCCCCACAATGTCCTGAACGCCAAACAAAATGACCGCGAAGCCGATATTGTCGCCGAAGCCGGGCAGAGAGGTGCGGTAACCATTGCCACCAACATGGCCGGACGTGGTACCGATATCAAGCTCGGAACGGGCGTAAAGGAGCTTGGCGGGCTCTTCATTCTCGGTTCCGAACGCCATGAGTCACGACGCATTGACCGTCAGCTCCGTGGTCGTGCCGGTAGGCAGGGAGATCCGGGCGAATCGGTCTTTTTTGTCTCCCTTGAGGATGAATTGATGCGTCTCTTCGGTTCCGACCGGGTTATTTCGGTGATGGATCGCCTCGGCCACGAGGAGGGTGATGTAATTGAACACTCCATGATCACCAAATCGATTGAACGGGCCCAGAAGAAGGTTGAGGAGCAGAACTTTGCCATCCGCAAACGGTTGCTTGAGTATGATGATGTTCTCAACCAGCAGCGCGAGGTGATCTACTCCCGCCGCAGAAACGGCCTTGTCAAGGAGCGCCTGACCAGTGACATCCTCGACCTCCTGAAGGATTACTGCGAAACGGTCATCAAAAATCATCACCGCCATTTTGATGTTGCTGCGCTTGAAGAGGAGGTGATGCGCGAGCTCTCCATCGAGTTCAAGCCTGAACGTGACGAGTTTGAACGTGACGGCATTGAGATAACAGCCGGAAAGCTCTACGACGCAGCCCTGGCCTTCTACCGCCGCAAGGAGGAGGCGATGGCGGAGGAGATCATGCAGCAGATCGAGAAGTATGCCGTTCTCTCCGTTATCGACCAGAAGTGGCGAGAGCACCTGCGCGAGATCGACTCGCTGCGCGAGGGCATCAATCTGCGCGCCTACGGCCAGAAAGACCCGCTGCTCGAGTACAAGCAGGAGGCTTACAAGCTCTTTATCGAGATGCTTCGTGAGATCGAACTTGAAACCCTCTCGCTTGCCTTCAAGCTCTTCCCCATCAATCCGGATGAGGCGAGAGAAATTGAAGAGCGCCAGCGGCAGGCCGCCGGAAATCTTGACCGGCTTGTGGCACAGCATGATGAGGCCCAGAGCGTCTACACTGCATCATACGAGATTGAGCCGGGTACCGGTGTTGCAGGTGAAGAACCTCACGAAAGTATTCAGCAGCCGGTTGTAGTCGATAAAAAACCGGGCAGAAATGATCTCTGCCCCTGCGGAAGCGGAAAGAAATATAAAAACTGTCACGGCCAGCAGCCCTGACCCCCAGATAACGTTTACCGGTAACCATGAAACACACTGAACTGGACGTCACCCTTGCTCTTGCTGAAGAACATGGACTCAATGCTGAAGAGTACGGCAAAATATGCACCATTCTCGGAAGAACCCCTACCTTTACCGAACTGGGAATCTTCTCGGTCATGTGGTCGGAACACTGCAGCTATAAAAACTCCATAGCGGTTCTTAAAACCCTTCCAAGGGAGGGCGGTGCACTGCTTACGAGCGCCGGCGAGGAGAATGCCGGTCTGGTCGATATCGGCGACAACCTTGCCGTTGCCTTTAAAATCGAGTCACACAACCACCCCTCCGCCGTGGAGCCCTACCAGGGTGCCGCTACCGGTGTCGGGGGGATTCACCGCGATATTTTCACCATGGGAGCCCGGCCAGTCGCCTCGCTCAACTCGCTCCGGTTCGGCTCGCCCAAAGACCCGCATGTCCGCTATCTGGTAGACGGCGTGGTGCGCGGTATCGGTGATTACGGCAACTCGTTCGGTGTGCCGACGGTCGGCGGAGAGATCTATTTTGAAGAGGGATACACCGGCAATCCACTGGTCAATGCCATGTCGGTCGGTATTGTCGAGCACCACAAAACAGTCAGTGCAACCGCTCTCGGAGAGGGCAATCCTGTGCTGATTGTCGGCTCATCAACCGGACGGGATGGCATCCACGGCGCAACCTTTGCATCGGAAGATCTGAGTGAGGCATCGGAAGACAAGCGTCCGAGCGTTCAGGTCGGCGATCCTTTTGCTGAAAAGCTGCTGCTTGAAGCCACCCTTGAAGCCATTGCCACCGGCTATGTAGTCGGCCTGCAGGATATGGGTGCGGCGGGCATCACCAGCTCCACTTCCGAGATGAGCGCACGGGGCATTGAAAAGACCGGTTCCGGCGGCATCGAGATCGATCTGGACCTTGTACCGATCCGTGAGGCCGGAATGAGCGCCTACGAGATCATGCTCTCCGAGTCTCAGGAGCGGATGCTGATTGTGGCCGAAAAAGGGTTTGAAGAGAAGATTATCGAGGTCTACCGCAAATGGGATGTTCTGGCGATTGTAATCGGCCGCGTCACCAGTGACAACCTGCTTCGTGTCAGCCAGCATGGCAAGGTGGTAGCGGAAATTCCGGCTGAATCGCTCGTTCTGGGAGGCGGAGCACCGGTCTATATCCGTGAGGCAGTTGAAAAGAGGCCCGACACCGCGGCGGCAAAGCTTCAGGATGACAAAAATTTAGACTTCCGCGCGCTTACCCTTGAACTGCTTTCGCGCCCCAATATCGCAAGCAAACAGTGGGTCTACCATCAGTATGACTCCATGGTGCAGACCAATACCGTTACCCCGGTCGGCCATACCGATGCGGCAGTTATCCGCATCAAAGGCACAAAGAAGGCACTGGCAATGAAAACAGACTGCAACGCCCGTTACGTCTACCTCAACCCCGCAAGAGGAGGCCGGATAGCTGTTGCCGAATGCGCCAGAAACATTGCCTGTTCGGGTGCCAAACCGCTGGCCATCACCAACTGCCTGAACTTCGGAAACCCCTACAAACCCGAAGTTTACTTCCAGTTCAAGACATCGGTTGAGGGGATGGGCGAAGCATGCCGGGTATTCAACACTCCGGTTACCGGCGGCAATGTGAGCTTCTATAACGAATCATCCATCGGCGGTGTGCGCACAGCCATCTACCCGACTCCGACCATCGGCATGATCGGTCTGCTTGATGATATCGACAACCTTGTCGGCTCCACCTTCACCCATCCGGGAGATGCCATCCTGCTGCTTGGAGAGCCTGATCTCACGCTTGAGGGTTCAGAGTACCTGGTCATGCACTACGGAACTCCCGGTGAGGATGCTCCCCCGGTTGATCTTCAGCATGAAAAAAACGTGCAGGAGCTGCTTGTAGCGCTTGCTGCCGGAAAACTGGTGCACTCCGCACACGACATCTCCGACGGCGGTCTGTTTGTTGCCCTTGCTGAAAAAGCGATCATGAATGAAGAGGCGCCGCTCGGATTCAGCGTAAATATTGAAGCGGCTGAAACGAGTCCGGTACGGATTCAGAGGGCACTCTTTTCCGAGGCACAGGGTCGGGTTCTTTTAAGTATCGCGCCCGAGAAGGCCAAAGAGGTGATCAGTGAGGCGGTAAAACATCAGGTGCCTGTGCGCGTTATCGGAAAGGTAGTGCCCGGAACAGCAACCATCGCAGTGAACGGCCAGGAGATCCTGCACTTCACCACCGCTGAACTTGCCGGAGCCTACTACCATTCGCTGGAGCATGCGCTGCACCTCGACGAACTTTAATGGCAACTGACAATCAAGAGAGCTGACCTTTAAACAAGAAAAGGAGACCTGTTATGCTGCCAGTTCTGACTGCTCTTGAGATGCAAAAAGCCGACAGGAAGGCAATCGAAGAGCTCCATATCGGCGAAACCCGTCTTATGGAGCTGGCCGGTCGGGAATGTCTCCGCATGATCTCCGAAACCCTCCACAGAGACTCCCTTGCCGGGACATCCTTTCTGGTGGTGGCCGGCAAAGGCAACAACGGCGGTGACGGTTTTGTACTTGCCCGCCATCTGCTCAACCTTGACGCTTCGGTCGATCTCGTCCTGCTCTACCCGGAATCCCTGCTCAACGGCGTCAACCGGGAAGGTCTTGCCATTCTCAAAGCCTACGAAACCTTCGACACTCCCCTGCGCATCTTTCACAGCCTTGAGGAGGCCCTTCCGTTTGCCGCAGAGGGGTCCTACGACGCCCTTGTTGACGCCATTACCGGAACCGGACTGCGCCTTGAGGCCGGGTCAATGGAGCTTGCTGCTCCCCTCTCCTCCGGCATAGAGCTTCTCAACGCACTCCGCATAGAGAGCGGGGCTCCTGTTATAGCCGTTGATATTCCTTCCGGGCTTGACGCAACAACAGGCAGAGCGGCAACGCCGGTTGTCGTGGCAGATGCGACCGTTACCATGGCATTTCTGAAAACAGGCTTTTTCCTGAACGAGGGGCCGAAGTGCTCGGGAGAGCTCCATGTTGCGGAGATCTCCATCCCCGGCTTTCTTGCTGAACACGCCTGCGCACGGCTTACGGACAAGGAGTTCGCCGCCGAACAGTTCATACTCAGAGAGCCCTCAAGTGCCAAACACACCAATGGCCGGGTGCTGATCATTGCCGGTTCACAGAGTACGGAGAGCTCCATGCTCGGCGCGGCAATTCTGGCCGCCAGGGGTGCGCTTAAAACCGGAGCGGGATATGTCGCGGTCAGCATGCCGATTGCACTTGCCGGGGCCATGCACACTGCTCTGCCGGAAGTTGTGGTTATCGGAAGGGATATGGACTCGATTACCAAAAAAGCCCGCTGGGCGGATACGATACTCATCGGTTGCGGCCTGGGACGCGATAAAAGCGCCGTTGATTTGGTTGCAACACTTCTGGAAACTGAGGATATCACCAATAAAAAGCTGATTCTTGACGCAGACGCACTCTATGCTCTCTCGGTAATCGGCACAGCGTGTCTCCTGAACCTCTCCGGTGAGGTGCTGCTGACACCGCACTACGGCGAAATCAGCCGTCTCTGTGGAATTTCCACAGAAGAGATTGCCCGCAATCCCATTGAGACCGCAAAAGCCGTTGCAGGAGAGAGAGAGGTGAACCTGCTCCTGAAGGGTATACCTACGGTGATTGCCGGACCGGATGGTGCGGTAATGCTCAACACCAGCGGAACTGAAGCCCTTGCCTCCGCCGGAACAGGCGATCTCCTTGCAGGCATGATTGCCGCCCTGGCGGCCAAAGGGGCCTCTCTCTTTGATGCCGCCGGTGCCGGAGCATGGTTCCACGGCCGGGCCGGAGACCTTGCCGGAGATATCTCCAGCCTGGTCTCGTCGGGTATGGTCGCTGATGCGATTCAGCTTGCTATAGGAGAAATTTTTGAAGTGGAGAGTGAAGAGTAAAACCTGAACGTTACGCTTCAGGGGTACGGAGGAATTTTTTGATGTTGCGGGCTGCCTGACGGATACGCTCTTCGTTCTCAATCATCGCCACACGCACATACTCATCGCCATAGGCACCGAACCCGATGCCGGGGCTCACGGCAACCTTGGCCTCCATCAGCAGCTTTTTGCTGAATTCAAGACTTCCAAGGTGACGGAATGGCTCGGGAATATGAGCCCAGACAAACATGCTCGCACGCGGAGAGACAACCGGCCAGCCTGCATTTTCAAAACTCTTGACCATAACATCACGCCGCTTGCGGTAGACTTCAGTGATTTCATGCACGCAGCTCTGGTCTCCGGTGAGGGCGATGGTTGATGCTACCTGTATAGGGGTAAAGGTGCCATAGTCGAGCCAGCTCTTGATTTTTTCAAGCGCACCGATCAGTTTTGCATTGCCGACCATAAAGCCGACGCGCCACCCTGCCATGTTGTAGGTTTTCGACAGGGTGTAGCTTTCAACCGCTACATCCTTGGCTCCCGGAACCTGAAGAATCGAAGGGGTGACATAGCCGTCATAGGTGAGTTCGGCATAGGCAATGTCGCTGATGATGTAGAAACGCTCCTGGCGGGCAATATCGACCAGCTTTTCATAGAACGGAAGTTCTACGGTTGCGGTTGTCGGGTTGTTCGGAAAATTAACCACAAGAAATTTCGGCTTCGGAGAAGATTCACGCAGCGCTTTTTCGATGTTTCTGAAAAAGCCGGCCTCATCAAGCGTCAAATCGTCGTTCAATTCAAGTTTCAACCGGTGCACGTTGCCGCCGGCAAGAATAAATGCCTGGGAGTGGATCGGATAACAGGGATCAGGCACCATAGCCAGATCACCCGGATTGGTGATTGCCTGGACAAGGTGGACATACCCCTCCTTGGAACCCATCGTGGCAACAACTTCCCGATCGAGATCGAGATCAACATTGTACTTCTGCTTGTACCAGGTTCCTACCGCTCCGCGGAGCTTGTAGATCCCTTTTGAAACCGAATAGCCGTGTGTCCGTGGTTTATTGATGCTCTCGACCAGCTTGTCCACAATATGCTGCGGAGTGGGGCCGTCAGGATTACCCATGGAAAAATCGATAACATCCTCACCCGCGCGCCGTTCTGCCATCTTCAGCTCATTGACCGCAGCAAAAACATATTTCGGAAGTCGTTTGATCTTGTCAAACTCTATTTCGTCGAACATAGGCTTGTCAGAAAATAATTCATGATACAAAAAGGAAATATCACTGTTATCATAAGCAAAAAGAGTATCATATCAATGCGCTCTGAATATTTTTCACCCTTCACCGGCCTCTCCGGTCGCCAAGCAGCGGTACTGATAAAAAAATGCTGCATTAAGATGATTTCGGGATTTTTTTTGTCCTCTTTTTTGTACTATAGAAGATATACCGGAAACTGTTATACTTCTGGTTCTTTTTTAACAATTGTTACTCGTGCTTTACCGATAATCCGTTTACCGTAGTTCTTTTGCACATAGTGAAAAGTGATGGCTGCATGGAATAAAACCTGCATAAAAATTTGACATTATTGTATTTTTATGTAACATACCATGTTTGTGCCATTTAGCTCCCCGCTCCACGAAAAGCAACATATACCACGTGTCAAAAATCAACATGACAGAAACGGACGCGCTCAAGCATCAGCTTGAGGAGTCCACCGGGAACGACTACAACTGCTGCTACCAGTGCGGAAAATGTACGGCTGGATGTCCGGCTGGCGGAGTTATGGATAATCCCCCTGCAAGGATCATGCGTCTGGTGCAGGCAGGCTACGTTGAGGATGCTCTGAGAAGCGATGCGCTCTGGTACTGTCTCGGGTGCATGACCTGTACATCCCGATGTCCGCAGAATCTTGATATCGCCGCCACAATGGACTCACTCAGGGCGCTCGCTCTTGAGAAGAACATAGTCTCAGAGGAGCGATCAAAAAAACTGGTTACCGCATTTCATGTCTCATTCCTGAAAAACGTACGCAAACACGGCCGTCTTCAGGAGCTTTCACTGGTTAACAGCTACAAACTCCGCACAAGAACCTTCCTGCAGGATGCCGTACCGGGTGTCAAGATGATCACCCAGGGAAAGATCAATCCAATGCATACGCTCACCGGAAAAGGGGGAATCAAGGGAAAGGATCAGATAGAGAAAATCTTCCTTGCTTCCGAAGAGGAGTCCCATACGCCTGCACCGAAACGACGCCCGAAAAAGAAGGAGTTTGTTGAGAATGCTCCCCTCTCGGTCAAACCCGGCATGACTATCGGCTACTACCCCGGCTGTTCTCTTGACGGTACCGCACAGGAGTACGGCATTTCGGTCAAAAAAATGTGCTCACTGCTCGGTCTTAACCTCAGGGAGATCGAGGACTGGAACTGCTGCGGAGCAACATCGGCACATGCCACCAATCACAAACTCTCCCTGCTTCTGCCTGCCCGGAACCAGGTACTCGCCGAGGCCCAGGGGCTTGATATTGTACTTGCTCCCTGTGCTGCCTGCCAGAACCGGCAGGTCACCACTCGCAAAGCCCTGATGGAATCAGAGGAGCTGCGCCGGGAGGTACGCTCCATTACCGGCATTGAACCGGCCTGCACCACGCAGTTCATCGGCGTCACCCAGCTGCTTGAAGCCATGGATCCGGAAGAGATTAAAAAACGGGTCAAAAAACCGCTTACCGGCCTCAATCTTGCCTGTTATTACGGCTGCCTTCTGGTTCGTCCGATGGAGGATATGGGTTTTGACGATCCTGAAAATCCGGATAAAATGGAGGCAATTGTTTCGGCTCTTGGTGCCTCACCGGTTGATTGGGCATTCAAGATCGAGTGCTGCGGAGCCGGCCTTACGCTTGCCCAGCAGGATCTGGTTGAGGATCTCACGCATAAAATCGCCAGAAATGCAGCGGCAAACGGAGCTGAAGCATTTGTTGTTGCCTGTCCCCTCTGTCAGGCCAACCTTGATATGCGTCAGGAGAGCATGATCAAGCGATTCGGTGACGTGAAGCCGATGCCTGTTTACTATATTTCGGAGCTGGTAGCTATCGCCTGCGGTGCAGCACCTTCCGAAGTTGCCGTCGGCAAACATTTTGTGCCTGCTCTTGAGCTTGTATCGAAATTCTGAACGGATAACAGCAAGTTAACCGCTCTCCTGCCCGATCTTCTTCATGACCGGGCAGGAGGGCCGATAGTGACGATTACGTTTTCGGGAAATGTCCGGGTACCTGCAGAAACAAACTGATATCATTACCTTTGCGAGCCTTATCTGCTCAGTGCACAGTCAATACATATCAGACGACGGAATCACCGGAAAGACAGAGACGATCATCCCCGATCCACAAGAACTGCGATGGCTTGCGGGGAATTTTCATGCCTTGTTGAAAATGATGAAACCGGAGTGAGCTGCTGTCACCCGCTTCATTGCAGTACCGTGCCGTTATGCGGCTTCATTCTAAACGATTGAACCATGTCGAAAATAGGTGTATTCATTTGTCACTGCGGTGAAAATATCGCGGCGAAGGTTGATTGTACAAGACTTGCCTCAACTCTGGGAGATCATCCGGGCGTAGCCTCTTCCATCGAATACAAGTATTTCTGCTCCGACCCCGGTCAGGAGAGCGTCAAAAAAGCCATACGCGACAACAATCTTACCGGTGTCGTCGTAGCTGCCTGTTCACCGAGAATGCATGAGGCAACCTTCCGCAAGGCCTGCGCTGAGGCGGGTTTGAACCCTTACATGTGTGAGATCGCCAACATCCGCGAACAGTGTTCATGGGTGCATAATGACGGTGAAAAAGCTACCGACAAAGCAATCGACATTGTGCGTTCAATGGTTGAGAAGGTAAAGCGCAACAATACCCTGCAGCCCATCGAGGTTCCGGTAACACGCCGTGCACTGGTTATCGGCGGCGGTATTGCCGGCATCCAGGCGGCTCTTGATATTGCCAATGCCGGCCAGGAGGTTGTGCTTGTCGAACGCGAGCCCTCTCTCGGCGGCCATATGGCCCAGCTTTCGGAAACATTCCCGACCCTTGACTGCTCGCAGTGCATCATGACCCCGAGAATGGTTGAAGCGGCCCAGCATCCCAAGATCCGCCTGCTTACCTACGCTGAAATCGAGAGTGTTGACGGCTATATCGGCAACTTCCAGGTGAAGGTTCGTCTTAAGGCCCGCTATGTCAACAAGAGCACCTGTACAGGGTGCGGAGAGTGTATAACCAAGTGTCCATCCAAAAAAATTGCAAGCGAGTTCGACTGCGGAATCGGCCGAAGAACAGCAATCTACACCCCTTTTGCCCAGGCCGTACCCAATATTCCGGTTATCGACAAGAATAACTGCACCTACTTTAAAAACGGCAAGTGCAAAATCTGTGTCAAGAGCTGCCCGCTCGACTGTATCGACTTCGAGATGCAGGATGAGTTTGAGGATCTGGAGATCGGCGCCATTGTGGTTGCAACCGGATTTCAGGTTCAGAATAATGCGATGTACGGCGAATACGGGTTCGGCAAGTATCAGGATGTCATTACCGGACTCCAGTTTGAGCGCCTGGCCTCCGCCAGCGGCCCGACAGCCGGAAAAATCCAGCGCCCTTCAGATGGAAAAGAGCCGGAGACGGTGGTCTTTATCCAGTGTGCCGGATCACGCGACCCCTCCAAAGGGGTAAAGTACTGCTCCAAGATCTGCTGCATGTATACCGCCAAACATGCCATGCTCTACGCTCACAAGGTTCATGGCGGCAAGAGCCGGATCTTCTATATGGATATCCGCGCTGCGGGCAAGGGGTATGACGAGTTTACCCGACGGGCGATTGAGGAGGACGAGGCCGGCTATCTGCGCGGCCGCGTCAGCAAGGTGTGGCTTGAGAACGGCAAGCTGATGGTGCGGGGTGTTGATACGCTGCTCGGCAAACCGGTTGAAATTGCCGCTGATATGGTAGTTCTTGCTACAGCGATGATTGCCCAGCCTGATGCCAAGGAGTTTGCCAAGACCATCGGTATCGGCTATGATGAGTATGGATTCTTTAATGAAGCGCACCTCAAGCTTCGTCCGGTTGAGTCGTCGACCGCCGGCATCTACCTTGCCGGAGCATGCCAGTCTCCGAAAGACATTCCTGACTCGGTTGCACAGGCATCGGCATCGGCAGCCAAAGTTCTTGCGCTCTTCAGCAAGGAGAAACTTGAGCGCGAACCGGTTATTGCCGTGAACAACGAGTCGACCTGCGCGGGGTGCTGGGGATGTGTGCTTGCCTGTCCCTACGATGCAATCGAGAAAAAGGATATCAAGGACCGCTCGGGCAAGGTTATCAAACGGGTTGCATCGGTCAATCCCGGCCTCTGTCAGGGATGCGGAACCTGCGTCACCTTCTGCCGCTCGAACAGCATCGATCTGGCAGGCTTTACCGAAAAACAGATCTTTGCTGAAGTAATGGGTCTCTGAAAAGAGGCACGCTTTTTTCGTGAATGAACAGAAATTTGCTACAGGAGTAAGCTGATGAGTGAACCATTTGAACCGAAAATTACAGCTTTTGTCTGCACCTACTGTACCTATGCCGGAGCTGATCTGGCGGGAACCAGCAGGCTGAAGTATGCACCCAATGTGCGCATTATCCGGCTTCCCTGCACCGGAAGGATAAGTCCGATGTTTATTCTCAAGGCCCTGCAAAAAGGGGCCGACGGCATTCTCATAAGCGGCTGCCACCCCGGTGACTGTCACTTCACCCACGGCAACTATCACGCCCGGCGCCGCTGGATGGTTTTTCGCGCCCTGCTCTCCTTTACCGGTATTCCCGAGGAGAGGATCAAGTACTCATGGATCAGTGCTGCCGAGGGTCTCAAGTTTGCCGATCTCATCAACAATATCACTGAAGATATCCGTAAACTCGGTCCGTTTGATCAGTACCACAAATTGATCGAAGAGACCCAGGCCCAGGCTTCACTCTAATAATCAACATTACGCAATGAGTATCGAGCAACAATACAGAACGAGGGCAAAAGAGCTTCTTTCAGCCGGTGAAGTAAAAATGGTTATCGGTTATGGTGCGGGCACTACCGCTGAGCGCCGTCGTCCCCTTTTTATCACCTCTCCTGATGAGACCGAACGGCTTGTGCTGGACAGTGCCTGCATCGCCAACCTCTCCGGTTATCTGGTTACCGAAGGGCTCCTGAGCGATGAGAAGCGTGTCGCTGTTTTTCTCCGCCCCGAAGGTATCCGCGCCCTGAATGTGCTGGCTGCCGAGGCCCAGCTTGATCCGCTGCAGGTCGTCATTATCGGATTTGACCTTCCAAAGGGGGAGCTGAAGGCGCTCCAGGGCAGTTCGGTTGATGATTTTACCGCTCTTCTCGGTGCACTGAAGGAGAGCACTCCTGATGTTGACGGCAGGGAGCTGCTGGAAAAGATTGAAAAGATGAGCCCCGAGGAGCGGTTTGCCTTCTGGCAGGAGGAGTTTTCAAAGTGCATCAAGTGCTATGCCTGTCGCCAGGCATGTCCGATGTGCTACTGCCGCCGCTGTATTGTGGACAGCAATCAGCCGCAGTGGGTTAACACCTCATCCCATACACTCGGAAATTTCGAATGGAATATCGTCCGGGCATTTCACCTCTCCGGCCGTTGCGTAGAGTGCGGCAACTGTGACAGGGCCTGCCCGGTCAACATTCCGCTCCGCCTCATCAACCGGAAGATGGCCCAGGAGGTGCTGGACTCTTTCAACCATTTCGCCGGTACCAGCAAAACCCAGGAGCCGGTGCTTGCAAGTTTCAAAAAGGACGATTCCGAGACATTCATTCTCTAAGTAACCAACGCGTATGACTAAAATCCTTTTTACCGATAAACTGGACAGTTGTGTCGAACGATGGCGCTCGGCAGGCATGACGGTGATCGGTCCTGTTCAGAGAGCCAACAGTTCGGTCTACGGCGCGGTTAAATCCGCTTCGGAGCTTGATCTCAATCTGGTTCTCACCGACCGTTCAATCAAGGAGCTCTTCTTTCCGCAGAGCGAACCGATGTTGCGTTACGCCATTACCAAAGCGGAGATCAACACCGATGAGTTCCTCCCCCCTTCCGGCCCCCGTATCATCTTCGGCGCACGGGCGTGTGATGCTTCAGGACTCGCTATCGACGATCCGCTGTTCGGATGGGATTACAAGGACGAGTACTGGTTTCAGCGGCGCAATGAGTCGGTGATTGTGACCATCGCCTGTACCAAAGCCGACGAGTTCTGCATGTGCACCTCCCTGAAGCTTTCGCCGGACAGCACCAAAGGTTCCGATATCCTGTTGCGTCCCCTTGAGAACAATAAAGGGTGGCAGGTTGAGGAGCTGACAGATCGCGGACGCGAAGCGTTCAAGAGCGTTGCCGATCTCTTGCAGGAGGGTTCCGATCCCGCTGCTGCTACCGTCACGGTACCGGAAAAGTTCAACGCCGATGCCTGTGCCGAGTGGCTGAAAAACCCTGAAAACTTCGAGAGCCGGTTCTGGAAGGAGATTTCGGCCCGTTGTATCGGCTGCGGCTCCTGTACCTACCTCTGTCCGACCTGTCACTGTTTTGACATCCAGGACGAAGGGGGCAGTTTTGAAGGTATCAGACGCAAAAACTGGGACAGCTGCTCCTTTGCACTCTTTACCATGCATACATCGGGTCATAACCCCCGCTCAACACAGTCTGCCCGCTGGCGCCAGCGCATCATGCACAAGTTCAACTATTTTCCCGGGAAGTTCAGTGCAAACAGCTGCAGCGGATGCGGCCGATGCACCAGAGAGTGCCCGGTTGACATGGGAATAACAGAAACTTTACAAGAGATCTCAAAATTATCGCAGTGACAGAAAACAACCACAACGCGGCACAGAACATCTACAAGCCGGCCACCATGAAAATCGTCGACCGCCACGACGAAGCGCCCGGCGTAAGAACCATGAAGCTGGAGTTTCAGGACCCGGCCGATCATGAGCTCTTCAAGGAGACCTACCGTACCGGCATGTTCGGGCTCTACGGTGTTTACGGAGAGGGTGAGAGCACCTTCTGCGTGGCAAGTCCGGAGACCCGCAAGGAGTACATCGAGTGCACCTTCCGTGAGTCGGGAAGAGTAACCTCGGCGCTTGCACGCGCCGATATCGGCGACCTTGTAACCTTCCGGGGGCCTTACGGCAACCGCTTTCCGCTTGAGGAGTTCTACGGCAAGAACCTGCTCTTCATTGCTGGAGGAATTGCCCTTCCTCCCACCAGAAGCGTTATCTGGTCATGCCTTGACCAGCGCGAGAAATTCGGCAAGGTAACCATTGTCTATGGCGCCCGCACTGTAGCTGATCTGGTCTACAAGCATGAACTTGAGGAGTGGATGCAGCGCGACGATGTGGAGCTGGTACTGGCGGTCGATCCGGGTGGAGAGTCGCCCGACTGGAAGCATCGTATCGGTTTTGTGCCGACCGTGCTTGAAGAGGCTGCCCCATCGCCCGACAACTGTGTTGCCGTGCTCTGTGGGCCGCCCATCATGATCAAGTTCACCCTGATATCGCTCAAAAAGCTCGGCTTTGATGAGTCAAATGTCTATACAACCCTTGAAAACCGCATGAAGTGCGGACTCGGCAAATGCGGCCGCTGCAATGTCGGTTCGATCTATGTCTGCAAGGAGGGACCGGTATTCACGGCTGAAGAGGTCTCCCGCATGCCGGCAGCTGATCTGTAACCGTAAAAGCAAATCAACAGAGCATTACCCTGAAAAACCGGTCCGGCTGATGAAAATCGGCCGGTTTTTTCGGATTGTTCCACCAGGGAAAGAGTCCGTACTCCCCCCTCCCCGTCGACATACAGCACTGCAGGGAGAGTCTTCCTTCTGAAATAAAGGGCTGAAGCAGTGTGTAGCTGAACTCCATACCAAAGCTCCCCTCATCGTTTACCATCGTCATTGTACGCATCCATGGATCCGCCGAGAGTTCGGTGTACCCCGCCGCCCTTTTTCTCGGCCCCTCAAATCGTAGCGCCACCCAGTGCCCTTCCGGAGTCATTTCAAATTCAAGATATGCCTCTCCGGCACCCCCATCACCGATAAAGAGTTCGGAGACCCCGTACTGCCACAAACCGTCAACAAAAGTGCCTCCATGGCTGGTTAAGGGCGGTTTACAGGCAAAGAGCGCTGAATCGGTGTGCATGGTTGTCCAGCGGAGAAAGGGAGCTTCGGGATCGGAGGCTCCATCGGCAAGTGAACGGAGCTGAGTCACCGCAACAAAAGCCGTGGCAGGCAGCTCCCGATCAAGAGCGGAGTAGCCGACGAGCGGCCCGTTGAGGAGAGTCCGGGGAAAGTGCGGCGGTAAAGGATCATCATCATCCGGGCAGTAGAGAAGTCCGGCCCACCCTTTAGCGGGATCACTCCGGTCCGGCTTACAGTCGACACCGCAGGAGTCAAGCAGCGTTTGCTCAAAACGTCCGATGCACTGCACTTCAAGATCGAGCCTGATACCGGCTTGCTCCAGGGCAGCGGATTTCATGCGCGAGGCTAACCGGAGCACATCAACAGCCGTTGCCCCTCCCGTATTGTAGATGAAGTTGGCATGATGCCGGCTGACCATGGCCCCGCCTTCAACTGCTCCCTTGAAGCCGAGCTCCTCAAAAATCCTGCCGCTTGATCGACCGGCCTCATAGTTGTTCTTGAAGGTGGAGCCACAGCTCGGATAATCGAAATGATGCTTGTGATCCCGCTCCAACTCATGCGCCTGCATCTGACGCCGGATCTCCTCCTGCGGGTTCTGTGCGGAAAAACGAAGCAAAACAGCAATTACCATTTCCGGGTTCTCCATCAGGGCGGTATGCTTGTAGCCGTGAAAGACCTCTTCGGGCGGCTTCCAGGAGAGCCGGCCGTCCAGCGAGAGCGTCAGAATCCCTGCGGTGATCGCAGAAACTTCGCCGCCGAAACAGCGGGCATTCATTCTGACGGTTGATCCTATCTGACCGGGAAGACGGTAGAGCCACTCCCCGCCGCTCCTTCCGCTTTTCAGCAGCTCTTCGGCAATAAGGGTGTTGTCTGCTCCCGCTTCACAGAGGAGCTCCTCGTCAGAGAGCCAGATGATCCTCTGCATCCCTTCAAGAGAGAGTACAATCCCGGGAAAATCCTCATCGGAAAAGATGATGTTGCTCCCTTTTCCCATAATGGCAAGAGGTAGCCGGTGCTCGCGGTTCCAGAAGAGAAGCGCGGCAAGATCAGCGATGCTTTCTGGCCGGGCAAGAAAACGGGCAGTGCCGCCAATGGCATAATAGCCCCGCTCCCGGAGAGGGACATTGGATTCGAAAAAAGAGGGCAGGATTAACTCACGCATGGAAAGAGCGATCGGTAGAAATCATTACAAGGGCACGCCGGACTTTGGATAATAACATAACCATACAGAAAGAATTCAGCAATCCAACCGTTATAATCGTCAGCAGGAAAACAAATAAAGAGCACTTTCAGATATATTCCATATTTTCCTCCCGCTCAGCAAAAAGAGCGAACTGTTCCTTACCAGCATCAGCACACCTTAAAGAAACACCATGCCTGAAAACAACAGCCGACAGGTTAATTTTGCTCTTGTCCAGATTACAACGGAGCAGCTTGATCTCTCTATGGATCTCTATAGTGAGGAAAAACCGGTAACCATGAGTGCCGGTCTCGATTTTGGCATACAGAGCAGCCAGAACCTGCTTAAAGTGCTCTTTAAAACCACCTTTCACCAGGAGAATATCCCCTTCATCACCATTGAAGCCGGATGTGTCTTTGCCATTGACCCTGAATCCTGGAACCTTTTCTGCAGCGAAAAGGATGGCTTTTTAACGCTTCCAAAAAACTTTGCCGGCCATCTCGCAACACTCACTTCAGGTGCGACTCGGGGAATATTGCACAGCAGGACTGAAAATACACCGATGAACCGCTTTTTCATTCCTGTCAGCAATATCGACGAGATGATACCGGGCAATCTCTCCCTGCCTCTTGACCCCGAGAAGTGAACGGTGAACAGGCAGAGGGGTAACCGTTCACGCTATCCGGGTAACCGTGCCGGGTTTTCTTGGTGCGGCATCCGGCCAGGGCTGGGCACTGTAGCCGAAAACAGCTGAAGCATAGGGTTGATGACCCTCCGGGAACCGCACGCCGATTTCAGCAAAAGTCTGGGGACCACCGTCACTCTGGTAGAGGATGAGGGGTGAATGGACCCAGCAGGAAGCGATACCGAGGGAGGCGGCAGCAAGCAGCATATTTTCCATGGCGAGCACACAATCCTCCCGGGGAGCAACGGCATAGCTGTCGGCGGAGATGATGAGAAGCATCGGCGCATGGTAAAAGACATGATAACCATCCTTGGCTGCCGTTTCGCGGAGTGCTGCATTGTCAGAGTAGAGAAAAACATTTTTGCAGGCCCTCTGAAAGGTTTCAAGCTTGTCGTGATGCTCTATTACCGTAAAATGCCATGGCTGCTGGCCCATGGCACTCGGAGCATACTGCCCTGCCTGGAGAATGGTGTTCAGCGCATCTTCTTCAAGCTGCCGCGGCTCGTAAGCGCGGATACTCCGTCGCCTGAGAATTGTTTCTATGGTATTGTTCATATCTCTGGTCATTTTGGTTACTCCCCCTCTCCCACCGGCTCGGTTGATGTCGAAAGAAAACCTCTCCCCTGGGCAAAATAGATATAGACCGGTTTTTCGTTTCGCAGCACGTCAAGCACACTCTGAAACATGGAAGATGGCAGATGCATGAAAATAGTGCTTCCGGACTGGCTGTCATTTTCAAAAAGCATCCCCGGATCATTGAACCTTATGTAACCGGCGACAGCTCCGTCTGGCCCGTAGAGTGCAATCTGGGCACGGTTTGTCTGGTACCCTTCAGGAGAGCCATAGAGAAGAATGTGATAGTTTTTAACTTCAGTGGTCATCGTTTTCTCCGGTTAATGGTTGACAGTTTTCTCTAAACGAGTGCGAAGATTTAATAGTTTTACCTCCCTGAAAAGAGTGATAAAAAGCGTTCAGCACTCCGGAGTGGTATTCTGCAGGCTGGGCCATTTATCAGCTCTTGTACTTTGCTTTACAAATAACGATATTGCGGAATACTCCGGATATGCTGCCGGACGTGCAATCACCAAAACCGTTCGGAACCTCATGAAGACAGCTCTCCCGCTTGCACTCCTCCTGCTTTTGCCGGCAACGAAGCCGCTGGTTGCAGAAAATGTAGTTCCGGCAAGCTCAGCGATATATCAGACCGGCTCAATCACCGTTCATATCAAGGGGCTTAAAAATCCCGACGGCATGCTTGGCTTTGCACTCTATACCACCAAGAGAGGCTTTCCCGACAAACCTGATTGCGCCTTTGCAACAAAAGTATGTAAAAACGGAAGTTCCTCAATTGACGCCACATTTGAAAATATCCCCTACGGATCCTATGCCGTAAGTGTGCTGCACGATGAAAACAGCAACGGCAGAATGGACAAGAACTTTATCGGCATTCCAAATGAGGGGTTCGGTGTTTCAAACAACCCTAAAATCAGGCGTGGTCCGCCATCATTCAGTGAAGCACTTTTTTCGCTTGACACCTCAAAGCTTGAGTTGAGTATTTCAATGAACTATTTCTAACCGCAGAGTTACCCTTAACAAAAGGAACCGTAATGAAGAAATCAACCATCCGTCTGTTAACCCTCTTCTCTTTTACTTCAGCTGCACTCCTGAGTGCGTGCAGCCCGACGGTAAAAGTTGAAGCTCCCGATAAACCCATTGTGATCAACATGAACATAAAAATCGATCACGAAATCAGAATCAGAGTTGACCGTGAACTGGACAACCTGCTTGACACCAAAAAAGGATTATTCTAACCCGGAGGAACACAACCATGAGAACCATACAGCGAATTGCGTCCAAAACAGCCCTCTTGATCATGCTTGCGCTCAGCATTACCCTCCCGGCATATGCGCTTGACCTTGAAACTGCCCGATCCAGCGGTCTTGCCGGAGAGGTGGATAACGGGCTGCTTGCCCTTCCTCCCGGAGCCTCATCTGCTGCTCAGGAGCTGATTACCACCATCAACAACTCCCGCCGCGCAGAGTATGCAAAAGTTGCAGCACAGAACAACCTGACGCTTGATGTCGTCGGTGCCATGATGTACGAAAAAATCTACTCACGGCTTCCGGCAGGTACGTGGGTTCAGGTCAGGGGCAACTGGGTAAAAAAGTAAACAACCCATGGGTATCGCTGTTCATTGTCCGGATAACGACGTATCGGAACCGATAACGGAATCGTACTGCGGAATCAATTAAGAGCGACGCACCCATAAAATTTTCTGTCCGTGAAAAAATGGCTGCCAGGCACGCTTGTTTTTCTCCTTCTGCTGCTGGTACTCCTGCCGGTGGCAGCATGGTTCTCTTTTCCCTTTGTGGTGCCATTGCTGCTCAACCGGGCTCTGGAAGGAAAACCGTTCCGGATTGAACTTTCCGGTCTTACATCTCCCGGCCTCTCTGGCTTGGGATTCCGCCAGTTGAAAGCCTCGTTTACCCCCCCTCCGGACGGGTGCAGCGATGAGCCGATAACCTTCACTCTCTCACTCATTAACGGCCGGCTCTCTTTTCATCCCGTGCTCACATACGGCCCAGCATCATGGGGGTTCATACCGGACAATGTTGATACCGAGATCTCCCTGCTGGCTGACTCTCTCTCTCTGGGCACCAATCCCGAGCTTTTTGTATTCAGTGACAGAACTCCCCGGATAACCGCCAGGATAAAAGCCTCCCGAAGCCGGGGGCTCTCCATCACACCGCTCTCTCTCTCCTACCCGGTAATTGATGGGAAGGCAGGTCGTGAAAAGCTTCGACTGGAAGGAGTAAACTACAGGGTAAAACTCAGTGAAGGGGGAAAGTGGCAGCAGGCCGTGGATACGCTCCGTGTTGCAGCTCTCTACAGTGACGGTACAGCTTCGCCAATCAGTAACTTCACGGCCCTTTTCGGCTCCAGGCGGGATCCGCTCAAACCCTGCACGCTGACGCTCAGCAATTGCTCCGTTGACCTCTTTGAGTGGCAGGCTTCATCACAGAAAATCGATTACGACCTTAAGGATAAAAAGACCAGTTTTACCCTCTCTCTGGCAGAAATTCCGCTCACCGGACTTCCGGGTTTTGACCGGGGCGGAAGCAAAACCCCTGCCGCCAGCGGCAGGGTAAGCGGATCACTGCCTATCGAGTTTCAGGACTCGACAGTAACCGTCAGAAATGCTGCGCTTGCGGCCACAAAAGGCTCCCGGATCATCTTCTACAGCAAAGAGAAGAGAGCCCTCTTCTCTTTTGATATCGGCGACGCCAAAGGGGGCGACAAGCTTCTGCATGAGCTCAACGCAACCATAAAACTTAACAGCAGCAACAAAAAACTTTCAGGACTTGCAATTCGAAGCATGTCGGCAACACTGCTCGGAGGAAAAATCTCCTCAACACCCTTCAGTTTCGATCCATCAACCAGAAGCAGCCGATTCACCATCAAACTGAACAATATCAAAGCTCTTGAACGGGTAAAACTGCACGGCGATTTCAAGGGATCACTTCATGGCTCCATCAGCGGAGTAGTGCCGATAACCATCGAAAAATCTCGCTTTGCCATCAGCAACGCCCGGCTCTACTCATCGGGAGGAGGAAAAGTAACCATTACAACTCCCCGCAAAAAGCAATCCACAGAGGAACGCATGTTCAGCGGTGCAAACCCCGATGCAAGCTACACTTTTGCGGAGCCTGATATCGTGCTCACCCGCTCGCTTGATGGAAGTCTCACCATCCGCTTTAAACTCAGCCGCCTCGACCGGAAAACATCATCAGGAGAGCTGCTGCTGATTGCTCCTCTTGGAACGATTACCCTCTGGAAGAACAGGCTTCATCCTGATATTGTATCACTGACTGACTTCAGTTCGGGATTGCTTGACGGTTCGCTCTCTATCGCACGCGTCGACTACGATATGGCAAAAAAAAGCGCGGAAACCACCCTTCACGTGAACAATATTCCCCTGCAGAAACTGCTGGATCTCCAGGGAACGAAAAAGATTTTTGCAACCGGTACGATCCAGGGCGACATCCCCATTGCCTTAAAGAATGAGTTGTTTGAAATTCGAAATGGAGGAATGAATGCCGAACAGAACGGTCAGATCATCTATGCCTCGACTGCGGAGGAGCGGGCTGCCGCCAACCAGGGGCTGCGCACAACCTATGAGGCGCTTTCAAACTTTCTTTATGTGCATTTGAATTCATCATTAAGCATGACCCCTGACGGCAAGTCTGTCATTGCTGTCCAGCTCAAGGGGAACAATCCCGATTTTCAGAATGGACGGGCGGTGGAGTTGAATCTCAATGTCGAACAGAATCTGCTTGAACTCATGCGAAGTCTCTCCATCTCTTCAAATGTCGAAGAGATGATTTCGGAGAAAGCACTGAAAATGCAGAAAAAATAGCTGCCCCACTCCTCTTCAGCTTCGTCAGAAGTTGAAGATTTTCACTTTTCCCTCCGTTATTCTCCTCACTGACAGACAAAACAAAACGAAGAAGCTCCTGAAACTGTTGTTGAAAGGTAATGTGTTGATGCAGGCTAATCAAACCAAACCCCGGCACTATGGAACGGAAACTATTCATCAGCAAGTTCGACCGCCAGCTCAAGGCGTGGGACCGCGATATCGCAAAGCTTGAAAAGAAAGCGGAAAAAATCACACAGAACCTCAAGCAGCATATCGAAACCGTAAAGCATCAGCGGGAAGCAGCTTCGACAAAAGCAACCGATCTTATGCACAGCAGCGAGGAGGCGTGGAATGAAGTTAAATACGGTGCTGAAAGGGCGATGACCGACCTGAAAAAGGCGTTCAAAAAAGCAAAATCGAAGTTCTGAAACCCTGAGCCGGAAAGAGATTCCGGGAGTATTGCGCATAATCGCCCGGGTGATCCGCCATAAAAAGGATCATTAGAATCCTGTTTTCTACAAATGAGTAGCAGTTGATAGAGATTCTACAAATATGTATGAATTTATCCGCATCAGCCGTCCGGGTCACAGCTCATAATTATTTGTAATAATTATAGTTAAAAGATCATACTTTTTACGGCACGGTTATTGCTTTAATAAAAGCATGCAGACGAAGTGATCCAGACAACCCTTTTAATACAGCAGTAATCATGAGCAGCGTAAATACTCTGTACGGAGATCTTTCGGGAGTGGAGTTCCGCACTCTCTTTTCAAACGGCAAGATGGACGGTTGTCTTGTCACAGAGCCCAACACCCTGACAACGCCCTACGGCACCCTTGTTCCCCAGTATGAAGCAGAGGATATGGGACGGCGAGCGGTAAAACCGATGTACTTCTACAAGGACGGCTCGCTCAAATCGATAGCACTGCAGTCACAAACCATGCTTGAAACACCAGTTGGAGCTATCCCTGCAGAACTGGTCACCTTTCACAAAAACGGCAGCATCAAGCGGATCTTTCCCCTTGACGGAAAGCTGAGTGGATTCTGGTCATGGAAAAACGAGTTTGCCCTTGCCGACCCAATTACCTTCAGCTCACCTGCAGGAGAGCTGACCGCGAAAATCATTGCCCTGCAGTTTTATGAGGGCGGTGCACTGAAAAGCATAACCCTCTGGCCCGGTCAAACCCTCAAGGTGGCAACCCCGGTTGGAGAGATCACAATCCGGACGGGACTGGCTTTCTATGAATCGGGCGAAATACGCTCGTTTGAGCCGCTTAAAAAAATTGATATCCCGACGCCAATCGGCATACTGACTGCTTACGATAACGAGCCGAACGGCATTCATGGCGATATAAACTCCGTCCAGCTCTCGGTGGATGGATCGGTTGAAGCCCTCAGTACGGTTGATCATGCCGTAGAGGTTTCAATACCGGGTTCCGGCAGTGAACTTTTTCGGCCCGGAGTAAAAAACAACGTGTGCGGTGATGAACGCAAGGTAAGCGTGCCGATGAAAGTTCGATTCGAAAAGAGCGCTGTTGTTTTTCACGACAATCCGGAATTCTCCTTCGATCTGGAAAAAAGCCGTTTTGCCATCATGCAGATGGACAGCGTAACCAAAGAACCCCTCTACTCCTGCGGGTAAAAAGAGATTTTGGATTTTGGATTCTGAATGTTGAATGGGTTTTTTCGATGTCATCCCGAACTGAAAGGAAGGATCTGCTTTTCGTAAAAGGAGATGTCTCTCGTTGATCGACATGAAAAAACAGAGGGAATTTTGAATTCCGCATTGTTGCAGTTGCAAACCTGCGTCTTTGCCCTTTGGTATTATTGTTTATAGGTCCTATAGGTCTCATGGGACTTATAGGACCTATAAAATTCAGAATTTTAAACTCTTCACCGCATTCTGGCCGGCCATCCAACCGGTTGAAAATGCTGCCTGGAGGTTGTAGCCTCCGATCTCTCCGGCATAGTCGAGCAGTTCACCGCATAAAAACAGCTTCGGCATGACCCGTGACTGCATGCTCTTCGGGTTCACCTCTGCAAGTGAAACACCGCCGGCCGATACCTCACCCTGATCAAGCACCGTTTCACGAACGCTTCCAAGCGGAAAGCGCTTCAGCACAGCAAGCAATGCGAGCCGTTTCTCTTTTGGAAGTATACTCCAGGTCACCTCACTCTGAATGGCGGCATGACGCATGATCGAGGGCACAAGAGCGGTAGGTATAGTACCGTGGGGTGCCGTGCCGAATGCTCCCTCGGGCGGCGCTATCGGGCAGATCTGCAGGAATTTGCGCACCATCTGTGCGCCATTTTTTTTGGTCTGGCGAAGCAGAAACTGTTCGAGTTCTGCAGTAGTATGATCAGGAAAAAGATCGGCAAAAAGCTGGCAGCTGCCCGACTCCCGCATAAGCTCTGCAATATCGCGTGAAAGCGAGAGCGCCGCAGGCCCGCTGAAACCGCGATGGGTGAAGAGCAGATCTCCTCGCCGTTCGACACTCCGGCCTCCCCCGGATGCGACAAGTCCGGCCGAACGCAGGGCAACTCCTGCAAGAGAGGCCGGAGGAGGCTTGATGGTGTAAACCGGAGTGAGTGCGGCCGAAGGTGCCATGATCGCATGACCGAATGCCTTTGCAATCGCAAGACCGTCTCCGGTTGTTCCTGTTCCGGAGTATGAAACACCGCCGGTAGCCAGAATCAGGGCATCTGAAGTGAACAGTGTAGCTGCACTTCTGACCTGAAACAGGCCATCCCTCTGCTGAACACTTTTGACTCTGCAGGAGGTGTGCACAACTACCGACGAGATCCGCTGCAGCTCCTCAAAAGCAATCGCTACCGTTGAGGCTTCCCCGTTTTCGGGAAACACCTTTCCGTCGGCTCTCACCTCGGTGGCAACACCTCGTGCAAGCAGCAGCTGAAGAAG
Source organism: Candidatus Chlorobium masyuteum (assembly GCF_011601315.1). Classification (NCBI taxonomy): domain Bacteria; kingdom Pseudomonadati; phylum Chlorobiota; class Chlorobiia; order Chlorobiales; family Chlorobiaceae; genus Chlorobium; species Candidatus Chlorobium masyuteum. Next base: position 100,525 of record NZ_JAAORA010000006.1, read on the forward strand.
GTCACTGCTGGTAAAACTGTACAAGGCATGGCGCAGAAAACGCTGTTCATTGCGCCGGATAAACCCTTTTTCAAGAAGCTCTTGCGGGCTGCCCTCGTGGGTGACATTACATTTGCCTCCGCCGGAGAGTCTGAGTTTTGTTCCGGTACGGGGGTTGCGCTCAAGCAGGGTGATGGTACAGGCTTCAGTGCCGATACCGGCATCTTCGGCGGCCCGCCTCGCCGAAACGGCGGCCAGCAACCCTGAGGCACCCCCTCCGATAATGATAATAGAGCTGTGAGAGGCGATTGGGGTTCGCTCTCTCTCCTTTACTGGTGCAGTTTTTTTCATGGGGGTAAAGTTACACCGGCAGGGGGAATGTGCAAGTGTTCTTTTTGAGATGAAAGTTCATTGCAAACGAGGTGTACAACACTCCACCGGGAGCTACTCCTGGATCTTTACCCTCATGCCGTCACGAAGTTCATTGGTGGGATGCACAACGACCTGCTCCCCCTCCCTGAGCCCGGAGAGCAGCTCGGCCTGATAGGTCCCACGCATGCCGATCCTGACGGCCTTCTCGACAGCTTTGCCTCCATCAATGACGAAGAGGTGCCACTCATCCTTTCCCCTGAAAAGGGCGCTTACAGGCACCTGGAGCACATTATTTGCTTCACTGAGAACAATCTCCGCCTGAACACGGAAATTATCGCCGAGAAGCGGTTCATACGCATTCAGGAGTGCTACAATATTGACCCGTTTCTCCTCGATGCCGAGTGCAGAGACTTTGGTGTATGCCGCAGGTTCTATGCTTTTCACCACTCCCTGCAGATCCTTCCGGCCACCCCATGCGGTAATCACAACACGGTTTCCGGGACGCACCTTTGTGGCATCACTTGAGAGCACGTCAATGACAATTTCGATTGCCGAAGGGTCGCCGATATCGACAATCGGAGATCCGGCAGTGATGAGCCTCTCACTCTTTTCATGGATTCGCAGTACCCGTCCATCAGCAGGTGAGATCACCGCCAAAGGCTTTCCTGATATCTGACTGCTGGTAAAAGTCTGAAGCGCATTTAGGCTGTAACGGGCAGCTGTTGCTGCCGCTCCGGCGGCTTCGGCCTCTTTGCGGGCAATTGCCGCCTCACTCGCAGCAAGTTCAGCGGCTTCAAGTGAAACGGCACCCTCCTGCTTGAGGTTCCGGTAACGCACAGCGCGGCGGTCTGCCTGTTCACGAGTGAGCAAAGCACGACGGTGACGTGCATTCGCTTCAACAAATACAGCACGGGCGGCTTCGGCTTTTGCCGCCACTTCCTGCCCGGCTCTTGAGTCAAGTTCGGGCGGAAGAAGTGAGGCAAGCACACTGCCTTTGCGGACACTGTCGCCCTCCTGGATGGTCATTCTCAAAAGCTTTCCGGTTACCGGAGCGGCAAGAACATACCGGTCGTTTACGCGCGTCACACCTTCACCGTCAAGCGTCACCTGCAGGGCTCCGCGACGGACAACCGCGGTATCAACGGGAAGCGGAGAGGGTCTGAATACAAAAAAAAGGATGAGAGCAACCGAAGCAAGCGAGAGCCCTGCAATTCTCTGTGTTTTCGATAAGGTCATAATCTATTCTCTTGTTTTTAATACCTCTACAAGGTCGAGCGATGTCAGTCGTTTTTTTACCGCAAGAGCGGAGAGAAACGAAACAATGACGATAACAATAAAAGCAAACAGAAAGTTATAGGCGCTGAAAACATAAGGAAGCCGGTAGAGCTCGGAACTGAGCGCACGGGCAAGAAGTGCGGAGAGCGCTATACCGATCAGAAAACCGACCGGTATGGCGGCAAGAGTAAGAAGTGCCTGTTCGCCGAGCAGAATAAACGATATCTCGCCTTTGGTCATGCCGAGCACCCGCAGGCTTGAGAGTTCACGTGCCCGTTCGGAAAGCGAAATACGCGCTCCGTTGTAGACCACGGCAAAGGCAAGCACACAGGCAAATGAGGTAAGAATAATCGTGGAGGTGGTCATACTTCTTGCTATCAGCTCATCGAAACTCTCTTTGAGCGCTTTGAGCATCATGATGCCGGCAACTTTTGGCATTTTTTTAAAGGTGGTATTGAGTTGCGCTCCCTTTAACTGATCGATCCGCAGATATGCGGCATTCAGGGCACCTCCGTCTCCTGCAAGCCGGTTCAGCTCCGCAATGTTCATGTACGCTGAAAGGCCGAGTATCTCATCGATAGTGCCGCTGACAAGAACCTCCCGATGGAGCTGTTTTCCCTGCAGAAACTCAATCTGCATCCTCTCTCCCGGCTTTACGCCGAGAATCTCCGCGAGGGTTTTGGTCAGGAGTATGCCGGTTTGCGGGAGGATGACCTGCCGGTTTGATTTGTCAACCAGCCGCTGCAACCCCTCTGCCGACTCCAGACCCTTGATGGACTGACGGCGGGATCGATGAAAAAAACGCATCCTGACCGGTTCTTCACGGTAGAACTCCTGTTCAAGAACTCCGTCCAGGGATGCAAAATTATAGGCTATGGAAGGGGGCATGGGATCATTGAAAATAACCGTAACATCCTCGCGGTGTTTCCGGCTGAACTCCACCTGAACCATCCTGTCGACCGCATCGTAGGTGTAACGACCGGCAATAAGAATGGCAACGGCAAGAGAGATCATGAGCACCGACAGCGCTGATTTCCATTGATGCCGCTCAAGGTTCCGGACAATAATCCTGACCGGTACCGGCATTTTATGACGAAGCGGTTCACGGTCAAAGAGACCCGGTTTGTAGATAACCGGAGAGTCGGGACGCATCGCTTCGGCCGGAGGCAGCATGACGGCACTGCGGACTGCACCAAGTGCACCGAAAAGAGCCGCGCTGAAGCTCAGAATGACCGAAAGGGCCACATCCTCGATTCGGAAGTAATAGACCAGTTCGGCAAAATTATAGAAATCAGCATAGATGTTCATCAGATTACGGCCGAGCCAGGCACCGAGAGCTGTGCCGGCAACGGCACCAACAGCAACAGGAATCAGGGCAAAACCGAGGTAGTGCAGACCGACATCTTCATTTGAGTACCCCATTGCTTTGAGCACAGCTATCTGGTCACGCTGGGTGGCGACGATGCGACGAAGCACAATGTTGAGCAGAAATACGGCAACAGCAAGAAAAACCAGGGGAAGAAAGGTTATCTGGATGCCGACCTGCTTGATTTCGTCGACAATGAAGCGGTCGGAGAGCTGTTCGCTCCTCCCGTATGCCCCGAGGGAACCATATCGCCGGAAAAGGTTGTCGAGCTGCATGATAACATCTTTTTCCGATGCTCCATGAGCCAGCGTAAGCGAGAGGTCATTGAAACCTCCGGTCATATCAAGTGCAGATTCGAGTGCCTTGCGGCTCATCCAGAAAACGCCGAACCGCCGTTTGTCAGGGAAAAAGGCCCCGGGCTGAACCTCGTAGATATATTCGGGTGAGAGGCCCATACCGACGATGAGCAGCTCCTTTTTATGCCCGTTAATCACCGCACCGATACGGTCGCCCGGCTCAAGCTTGTTGGCTTCAAGAAAGGGCTTGCTGGCGATCACCTCTTCAGGCTTTCCCGGTTCAATGTAGCGTCCTTTTTTAAGAAAAACATCGTTCAGAACAAGTGTTCCACGATACTCGGGAATTGAGACCAGCCGTCCGGTTGCCGGCTCATCAAGACCCGGAACATCAAGCGTGACGTCCGTTGTGATACGGGTTGTGACTGATGCTACACCCTGAATACGGCTCACCGTCTCCCGATAAAATTCCGGTGCGCTCTTGACCTGCAGAAACACATCGGCAAAGCGAAATCGGCTGTAGTAGCGCTCACGGGAGGCCTCAAGCGAATATTTCACACTGCTCATGGAGACAAACACGGAGATACCGCAAGCAACAACAGCCGCCACAGCGAGCATCTGACCTTTGTGACGCAATAGATCGCGCAGCAGTTTTCTCTGAAGTTGCTTCATCCCGGCCTCTACCAGACAAGTTCCGACGGGGATACCCGGGTCAGGTTCCTGCGATCTTCGGAAACCTCCCCGCTTCGAAGGCGAACGACACGGTCGGCCATACCGGCGATGGATGCGTTATGGGTAATGACAAGGGTTGTTGTGCCGAGTTCACGGTTGACATTTTCAATGACATCAAGAACCAGCTTCCCGGTCTGAAAATCAAGCGCTCCGGTCGGCTCATCGCATAAAAGCAGTTCCGGCCGCTTGGCTACAGCCCTTGCAATAGCCACCCGCTGCTGCTCCCCTCCGGAAAGCTGCGCGGGAAAATGGTTCAGCCGGTCACCCAGCCCAACCAGACGAAGCGCCTCATCTGCCTTCATCGGATTTTCAGCAATCTCGGTAACCAGTTGCACGTTTTCAAGTGCGGAGAGGCTTGAAATCAGATTGTAGAACTGGAAAACAAAGCCTATTGAGCGTCGCCGGTAGGCCGTCAGCTCCGCTTCCGTAGCGGCGGTAATTTCACGACCATGAAAAAACAGTTTGCCTGACGAGGGAGTGTCGAGACCGCCGATAATGTTGAGAAGGGTTGATTTGCCACTGCCGGAAGCGCCAAGCAGCACTGCGAGCTCTCCGGCATAAAAATCAAGGGAGACATGTTTGAGTGCATCGACCTGCACCTCTCCCATGATGTATGATTTTGAAAGATCGCTGATGCGGAGTACCGCCGGTGGTTCACCACTATCAGAACTTTCGGCGTGCATAACCATTATTTTGAAGGTCCGGACCAGTAACCGCTGTAAACCAGTCGTCCGGTTTTTGAACGAACCAGCTTTAAAAGTCGTTTGTAGACCCGGTCAAAATGTTCTTCTGACTCTTCCGCCCATTTAGAGTATACCCGTTCATCACCGTTTTTCATTGCTACTCTGATTGTGGGACGTGACTCATCAGGCATACCCTCCCTCACGGTCTCCTGGTAGTGCTCAAGTTGGGGAAGGTCAAGATCGGCGACTGTTTCCGGAAAATTCAGACGACCGGAATATCTCTTTTCGTAAAGCCTGTTTTTGAATGGCTTGACTATTCTCGTCAGAATTTCGCCGTTGGACTTGAACGTCAGCTCCTGACCTCCGAACATGCCCTGGATATCCCTCAGCTCGATTTTGGCATAGTTTGCTGCATAAGCTCTGCCGCAAAGAAGCAACAAAAGAAGAAAGGTGATCACTACTCTTTTCATGACATCCCCTGAACAGTGCCCTGGATTATTGAAAGCCGCACCTGTGTAAGCGATCTGGACGAAGACTACCGTGTTCAATAAAATACAAAACCTGCTCCGGTTCATGAGCAGTGAAATCCGATATTTTTACTGCTATGCATATTAGATTTAAAAAACAAAGCGAATTGCATGCAAGCTGAAACTGCATAATTATGCCGAATTTTTGTAACATGCATAACTACAACGATATATACCTATGGATCTCAATTCCACCATTCTTACAGCTCTACTGTTCAGTACAGGTATACTCTCCGGTTTTTTGATCAGCCGGTATTTTAATAAAAGAGGGAAGCAATCCATGAAGCACAATGTTACCATTGGAGCCTCAAGCGTCAGCGGACGGGGTGCGTTTGCTTCTAAAAAGATTATGGATGGTGCGGTGATTGAGCGCTGCCCGGCACTTGAGGTAACGGACAAAGATATCGGTGGAGAGCTTCTGAACTACGTATTCTACGGGAGCCGGGAGAACTCACGCCTCGTGGTGATGGGTAACGGTATGCTTTTTAACCACTCGTTCACACCCAATGTTGCCTACTATCTGGAGCAGACCGATATTGGACCTGAAATGATACTTTATGCACTGCGCGATATTGAAAAGGGTGAGGAGCTCTTTTACAATTACGGCGACGAGTGGTGGGCAACCCGTCAGGTATCAACGTAATCGAGGTCAGATGCGTTTTAAGAGAATCCGCTTCATTGCCGCCTCATCAAGCTGTACGGCATTGCTCTTGCATCGGGTGATACTGACAATATGATCAATATCAAGGCTCTCCAGACCGTAACGACTCAGGCGAGGAAAGCGGAGCTGCTCCTGCCAGGCCTCAAGTCTCTCAAGCAGCTTTTCACATCCGGAATGAACGTCACCATGTGCAGAACCTGAGAGCAGGGCTCCCGCTCTGGCATATTTATGCAGAACAGGATGGCCGGGATCAACCAGACGCAGGGCGGCAATATTCTCTCTGGTTGCCTCAAGAAGAAGTGTTGCACAGAGAGTGCCGTGCGGTATGTTGACAAGTCCGCCTACCGATGAAGCAAATCCGTGCACAACTCCCAGACCGGCATTGGCAAGCACGATACCGGAGAGGAGGGCTGCCCAGGCGATATCTCCCCTTGCACTGCTATCAAGAGCGCGATCAGTGCAAACTCCCGGAAATGACCGGCTGAACCGTTCGAGACCGCTGCATGCCAGGGCATCGGTGTATGGTGAGGCAAATGGCGATGTAAATGCTTCAATCAGCTGGGTGCAGGCATCCATTCCTGACGCGGCGGTCATCTCTTCCGGGAGTGTGAGCATGAGTTCCGGATCGATCAGGGCAACATCGGGTACAAACGCCCTGTGGCGAAGGGAGCGTTTGAAGCCTCCGGCTCCGACCCTGCTGATTACGGCATTATTGGTTACTTCGCTGCCGGTGCCGGAGGTTGTGGGAACGGCTATAAAGGGAACCTTCCTGCCGTCATGAGCGGTAAAGGCCTCCTGCCCCTCTATGAACAGCTCAACCGGAAGAGTCTGGAGCAGCATTGCCGAAATTGCCTTTCCTGCATCCAGAACACTGCCACCCCCGATGGCAAGAACAGCGTCCACGGAACAGTCCCTGAATCTGGAAACCGCATGGTTGACCAGTTCAGGAGATGGCTCCCGATCAACAGCAAGATGGTGTACCCTCAACCCGCTCTGCTGAAGGCTTTCAATGAGCTCACTCAAATGACCGGAGTGCCGGAGAGCATGCGAGCCGGTAACAACCAGAATTGTTCTGCCGAATGGAGCGATATGCTGAGCAAGCGAAGAAAACCGGCCCGCTCCAAAGTGAATGGCCGGAAGCGGAAGAAGAGAAAAATCCTGTTCACTCATCTGGACAGTACCTTGAGGTTTTGAAAAAAGGTATCACCCGTTTCCACTCAACAGCAGGTAGAGTGCCGCCGAAATCCAGACAAAAAGCTCGGTCAACTCGCTGGCGGCTCCCAGCACATCGCCCGTAACCCCCTGGATTTTTTTATAGCTCAATAGGCCGGTCATCCCCCCTGCCGCAATTGCGGCTGCAAGCAAGGCAAGCAGCGCAAGCATATCCTGATGGAGAAGCGGGAAAAGAAAAAGAAGGGTAAGCAGCAGTGCGACTAAAATATGCATCCATCCGGCACCGGTCACAAAAGCCTGGGCTGTGCCGCCCTCACTGCGGGCATAAGGGAGCAGCGAAGCCAGACCCACCTGCATCAGACGGGCAAGGAGCACTCCTGCAGCAATAAAGGTGAAGGCTCCGAACTCAACGAGTTTAAGCACGGCAATCCATTTGAGAAGCAGAAGCATAGAGAGCGCAATGGAGCCAAAGGAACCGACATTCGGATCCTTCATGATCCTCAATGCCGACTCTCTGGTTCGGCCGCCCCAGAAGCCGTCCGAGAGATCGGCAAGCCCGTCAAGATGCATCCCTCTGGTCAGAATAACTCCACCGAACACGACAAGTGCGGCCGCGAGTTCATTCCATCCAGAGAGATGGCCTGCATAGCCGAGCAGCGCCTGCAGCACACCGAGCAGAAGCCCGACAACGGGAAACCAGAAAAGGGTGTTGCTGAAGCTGTCGGTATCGCGTCCGGGAACAGAAAAAACCGTCAGTGTTCTGAGGGCTGAAACAAAAGCGCTCAACATCAGGCTTTGCTTTTTTCACTGATTTTTGCCGAACTGAAGGTTGCCATCTCTTTATAGATTTTAACGGATGCCTCGATAACCTGCATGGCCAAAGCGGCACCGGTTCCTTCGCCAAGCCGGAGATCGAGATCAAGAATCGGCCTTGCGCCAAGCTTCTGCATGATAACCCTGTGCCCCTGCTCGTTGGAGGTATGGCTGAAAAACAGGTAGTCGTCTACTGCCGGGCAGAGTTTAAGAGCAACAACGGCTCCTGCTGACGAAATAAAGCCGTCAACCACAACAGGCAGTTTCAGGGAGGCAGCCCCGAGAATAAAACCGGTGATGGCGGCAATTTCATAACCGCCGAGTGCAGCAAGCGTTTCGAATGGTGTTGTGCAACGGTCGGCGTTGATCACAAGAGCCCTCTGGATAACCTCTTTTTTATGCTGGAGCCGTTCATCATCAATACCGGTTCCCCTGCCGGTTATGCTCTCAACCGGAACATCGAGAAGAACAGAGTAGAGTGCGGTAGCCGGAGTAGTGTTGGCAATACCCATCTCTCCGGTTCCAAGAAGATGATAACCCGCTTCATGAGCATCGCCAGCTATTGAAGCTCCGCGAAGCAATGCCAGCAAAGTATCCTCCTCACTCATGGCCGGACCTGATGCCATGTTGGCGCTCCCCGGTTTAACCTTGTATTTCAGAAGCCCCGGTGTGTCCGGAAAGTCATGATTGACACCCATATCAACAACCGCCAGATCAGCACCTGCATGACGTGAAAGCACATTGATCGCTGCTCCGCCGTTGAGCATATTGTAGACCATCTGGGGAGTCACCTCTGCCGGAAAAGCCGAAACACCTTCCGCAGCAACCCCATGATCGGCGGCAAAACAACAGATTTTCTTTTTTGAAAGCTCCGGATCAAGCTTGCCTGTCGCCAGCACATATTTCAGGGCAATCTCCTCAAGTCGGCCAAGACTCCCCTGGGGTTTGGTAAGGTCATCAAGATGTGCCTGCGCCGGGGCTCTGAGCGCCGGATCAGCAGGATGGATAGCGGTCAACAGTTGCAGCAACTCGTTATGCATAGGATATATCACTCGATTTACGTTGTTCTGTGGTACTGTTCTTTACAGCTTCAAACAGAGTGTACTGTGTTCATGTCCTGAAGTGCCGGACAAGATACAAAAAAAAAGGAGGCGGCGTAAGCCCCTCCTTTTTGACTGCCATGCTCTTGAGATTACTTCAACCCCTTTTTCACTGCACTCTCCCTTGCCGTTATTTCAGCCGAACCGAGAGGCCGCTGCAGAGAAACCATGCCTCTGTGGCAATGGCGGCTACCTTCTGGTTTATCATACCGGCTGCATCCCGGAATTGACGGGAGACTGCATTCTCGGGCACTATACCCATCCCTATCTCTTTTGATACAAGAATAACATCACAGGGCGGCTTTCGAAGAACATCAAGAAAATGCGCGATCTGCTCATCAATCGCCCGGTGATCTTCCAAATGATGCGTAAGATTTCGCGTCCACATCGTCAGGCAGTCGAGCAGAACAACATCGGTGCCGAGAGGCAAATTCCGGAAAGCACGCTGCGGAAAAAGGGGCTCCTCCAGTGTCATAAACCGGTTGCTCCGCTCCTCCTGATACCTGCCGATACGATGCTGCATCTCATCATCAAACGGCTCAGCCGTCGCAACAAACACCCTGTTCCGGTAGTCAGCAGCCAGTTGCAGGGCAAATGTGCTTTTGCCGCTCCTCGCCCCTCCCGTGACATACATTACCTTACTCATTATCTATATATATAATTAACATTTAATCGAATAACGCTCAAGATCAGATCCACTAACCTCCATAACCCTGATGACTCCCTGTACTCTTTGCCGCTGATCAGCCGATCAGGAGCTGGAGAGATTCACTTCCCAACTCCTGTTTTTATCCTGCACCCGAACCTTGATATTGAAAGACTTCTCAGGCTGACTGATGATTTTGAAAGAACGGCTTCCGGAATCATACTGAAGCCATGACGGGAGAGGCGCTCCATTATCCAGGGTAACCTTCTCGTTTCCCGTCCCCTTTGAAAGACCCGCCGTAACATTATCAGGCAGAGGTATAACAGCGTTTTGTGACTGGCGAACGAGCTTTCCTCCGACAGAAACATTGATCACTCCCGTAAACGGTGCCGGAGTTTCGCCGGCTGATGCCGTCCCGCCAAGAGGAAGACTCGCCTGATTGATATCCGAAGCCTGGTTCGTACTGCCGCTCGTAACAGCCGTTGTACTTCCGGTATCAGCAACCGTCAGGGTGTTGCCGCTGCTGTTTTGCGTCCCGGTGTTCGTGGGGGCAGTTGCTTTATTCTCCGGCACAACACTACCGGATGTCCCCGCTGATGCTACAGTTGTAACAGAAGGTAAAGAGAGTGACGTAGTCGTTGAATTTGAAAGCGCCCTGCCAATCGACATCGAACCGGTCGGGAACTGTGTTGTTATGCCTGCCGGAACGACACTGGGGACATTGATTGTAACCGTGATAGTCGGGATAACAGTCTGCGGAATATCCTCTACCCGCAACTTGCCGTCTACATAACTGACCGTATAGTTGCTCAGCGAGAAGGTTCCTCCCTCGGCATTACCTGGAGTAATCGGGTATGGACTGCCTGCAACCGATGCTGTTGCAGCAGACCCTGCGCTTGTCAGCGTTACACTGCCGACTGTTTCGCTGCCTATCAGTCCGCTGATCGAGAACAGGGTTAAGGAAGGAACCGTACCATACTTCTTGCTCACATCACCAGCCGTGACCGTCAGATTGGCCTTTGTAATATCAGCTGAAAGACCGCTCTGCTGCAAGAGGGTGTAGTTTCCGGCATCAGTGCCGCTTATTGTATTGCCGCTCACCGTTACCGCTTTGGAGGTCCCGACATTCTTGTCCGCAAACGTACCCGTCGCACTGCCGCCTAAACTCACAACATCGCTTCCAAGCGGTGTAACCTTTGCCGTACCGGTCAGCGTCGCTGCTGTCGTAGCATCATAAACCTTGTTGGAGGCCAAAAGACCGCTAACCGTCAGATTGGCCTTTGTAATATCAGCTGAAAGACCGCTCTGCTGCAAGAGGGTGTAGTTTCCGGCATCAGTGCCGCTTATTGTGTTGCCGCTCACCGTTACCGCTTTGGAGGTCCCGACATTCTTGTCCGCAAACGTACCCGTCGCACTGCCGCCTACACTCACAACATCGTTTCCAAGTGGTGTAACCTTTGCCGTACCGGTCAGTGTCGCTGCTGTTGTCGCATCATAAACCTTGTTGGAGGCCAAAAGACCGCTAATTGTAAGATTGGCCCTGGTGATTTCTCCGATATCACCTGTCACTGTTGTTGGCAAGGTGTAATTTCCGAGGTTTGTGGAGCCTGTCGCGAGATAGTCACCGGAAAGGAGGCTAACCGTTATCGTCTTGTTTGTGCCAACGTTTTTATTGTCATATGTTCCCGTTGTTTTGGTAACTGTTGCGCCTTCACTTCCCACAAAACCATTCAACAGATAGTTCTCAGAGGTAAGCGTAGCGACAGTTGTACCATCATACACTTTCTTGCTGCTTCCGGTGAGGCTTCCCGTTACTGTCAGTGCTGCCGCATTGATCGTCACGCTGTTCACTCCCGCGCTGTAACCCGTCAGGCTCGGCAACGCATAGTTACTCGCAAGACCCGTTCCGTCACTCAACGTTATCGCACTGATATAATTCGTGCCGTTATCCGATACATTAGGACTGTTTGACGTCGCTCCGCTATAGCCCAGCGTCTGGCCGCTCAACAGGCCACCTATCGTTACCGACCCACTCAGACCCGTCGTCCCGTCATACGTCTTCATGCCACTCAGCGTTACCGACTTCGCCGTTATCACCGCCGACACATCCTTGCTCGTCGCGTCCAGCACGTAGTCACTCGCCGCTGAACTGTTCGTGCCCGTTATGCTCCCTATCGACAGACCGCTTACCGTGACCTTGTTGGCTCCGACGACATTCGCACTG
>NZ_JAAORA010000007.1 GCF_011601315.1 Candidatus Chlorobium masyuteum
AGTAGTGCAGAACAAGGTACTCAGGCATCGTAACCGTTACGGTGGTTGTTCCCGACTGGGTTACTGCTGCTTCGGCTGATTTTGGCATTGCGCTCATAGCGAGAAGTGCTGCACCCAAAGCTATAGTTCTGATTGTTTTAAGGTGTTTCATGGTGTTGCTCCTTTTGGTATGGCCGTTTGTTTTAATTTCTCTGCATGTAATGCATCAACTACCGTGCCAAAAAGATTTCCGGCAAACAATTCCGGCTTCCCATATCGCCCGGTAACCGTTGCTATCTCATTGTTTTGTGTAATATTGCAGATAAAAAAAATCCTGTTTTCAGGTGAAAAAGCACTCAATTGCTCTCCGCCAGAAACCGCGGGTTCAGGCGCAATAATGGAGGAGCGGTTGTCTCATATTGTGATTTGGATGGTTTAATGAGACGCGAAGTGAGATTATGAGACGGAAGATGTTATCCCGGGCCAATCTTTTTGTAAACTTTTTTGCTGCTCACTGCGGTTATGGATAGAGTGATCTATTTTGAACACTTTAAACAGATACATATCATGGCAGAGCAGTCACAATCACCGGATATCGTTAAAAATGTGGTAGGCGTTCTTTTGTTTGTACCCTCAATCGGTATACCGGTTTTCTTTGCGAGTGTGGGTATCAGGATCGCCGGTTTTCTTTTTAATACCGCAGGTTCTGTAGCGGGGGCAGTAGCAGGTCAGGTTTCAACCGTTCTCGGATCCGTATTTTGTTCAGGATCAGCCTCTAAATAAGCTCCCTGTATAGGATGAACGTAACTATTTGAGAAAAGGGTAAAAAGGGTGTACAATGCGCTCTTTTTACGTATTCACCTTTTCGTGCTTATATTTCAAAGGAAGAGCATGGATCGGTGGACAATAAAGGACTCGAACCTTTGACCTCTCGCGTGTGAGGCGAACGCTCTAACCAACTGAGCTAATTGTCCGGTGTATACAGTAAGAGTATAGGATATGAGGGCCGTTTTTGCAACGTAACCGTTAATTTTCCGCCTCCATGAGGCGAGATTACGTCATTAAGCTATATTACACACAGGCAACTATTTCTGCTGAAGCCGATTGTGCCCGGCAGTAAACCGTTCAACTATCGATATCATGGGCTTTAATATTGAGGAGATTCAGGATGCTCTTTTGCAGAGCAAGACACTCAAAGTAGCGGTTCCAACAGTTCTTCTGGCTCCGGTTGCGATGCCTTTTGTTCATGCTCTTGCAGGTCTTGCTGTTGCAGGCCTTACGGTAGCTGCCGCAGGATCGCTTATTGGAAAAGCTTCAGGAGCACTTTCTGATATGATACCTCTCGCCGAAAAGCAGGATGATGCTGAGGATTATTGAATCCTGAATCCGATCCTCTCTTTCTGAATAGTAACCGCCCCCTTGCACAAAGGGGTGAGTACTCTTTTTCCTGACACAGGCCATCCGGCTGGTATCTGGCAGTGATTTTTAACCTTGGTAAACAGACAAGCGTGCATGATGAATTGATTGCGCGTTCAGGGAAACCTTCAGTGTTACCCGGGGGTTCTATTGATGTTGTCTTGATTTTACGGTTAAAAAATATGCGGTGAGCCATGTTTGTCAGCGACCATAAACCTTCGTGTCACGGTATGCAGGCAGTTTTTCTGCTTTGTATACAACTCCTGCTCCTCTACGGGTGTGGAGGTGACAGGCTGTCGCAGGCAGTTGAGAAGCCGCGTTTTACTATTCAAAAGGAGAGTGGTATGAGTTTTAACAAGTTGACTCCTGAAGAGGAGCGGGTGATTGTGCATAAAGGAACAGAGGCCCCTTTCAGCGGGAAATATTACCAGAACAAAGAGAAGGGGAGCTATCTCTGCCGACGGTGTGACGCTCCGCTTTTTTACTCAACTCACAAGTTTGATTCAGGATGCGGCTGGCCGAGTTTTGATGATGCCATTGCAGGGGCAGTAAAAGAGATTCCTGATGCTGACGGGCGGCGAACCGAGATAGTTTGTGCCAAATGCGGGGCCCATCTCGGTCATGTTTTTCTGCATGAGGGGCTTACACCGAAAAATGTGCGACACTGTGTCAACTCGGTCTCCCTGCAATTTCAGCCGGAAGCAAAACTTGAAACAAAAACAGAGAAAGCGATTTTTGCCGGAGGGTGTTTCTGGGGCGTTGAGTACCACTTTGGCAAGGTCAAGGGGGTGCTTTCAGCCAAATCAGGTTACATTGGCGGTTTAACCGATCACCCGACCTACAAGGAGGTGTGCAGCGGAAAAACAGGGCATGCCGAGGCGGTTGAAATTGCGTTTGATCCCGCTCTGGTCAGTTATGAGACCCTTGCAAAACTCTTTTTCGAGATTCACGACCCCGGCCAGGTGAACCGGCAGGGCCCTGATATAGGAACACAGTACCGTTCGGCAGTTTTTTATGCTGATGAGGAGCAGAAACGTGTGGCCGAGAAGCTTATTGCCGAGCTGAAGACCAAAGGGTACAATGTCGTGACCACCGTTGAAAAGGCCGGAACCTTCTGGGAAGCTGAAGGGTATCATCAGGACTATTATGAAAAAAATGGACATCAGCCCTACTGTCATGTCTATCAGAAGCGCTTTTAGTGCTCACGTAGGAAATGGACAACGTGGACGACATGGACAGCGAGAAGATGGATTATCAAACCGCTCACGACGATTTATAGGGGAGCGTGCCCGGTTTTTTGGGGGAAATGGACAGTGAGGAGGAGTGGTTTCAACCCGCCTGCGATGATTTATAGCGGGTCATGTTCGGTATCTCCGGGTGCTTGAGAGATTTCATGGGGAATTTTTGTAATTTTGCGCAGGTTTTTCTAACAAGGGTTTTGCTATGAAGAATTTTCTGATGGTTACAGCCGGAAGAGTTCATACCCGCCAGATGGAATATGTGCATTGATTACCGGAAATGATCTTGTTGGTGTGTGGCGGGAGTACAAGAAATTCGATACCGGTCAACCGGCAAAGGATATCAATGCCGGTGATTTCCGGGGTTATGTTGCGGGGGTCTGTGATGTCTGTAATCGATGGCTTTTTACGACTCCGGACGGTGCAACCCAGGGTCAGGTCTGTGCAACAGTGGGGAAGTGGCTTGAAGAGCATCCTCATCGCTGGACGGAACCGGCCATGTCGCTGGTGATCGAGGCCCTCCAGGAGGCCTTTCCGTTTCGACGTGAAAAACAGAGGCGCAAGCGCTTCCTGCTGTTCTGGGTCTCCCGTCCGGACGCGCCTTGACTGCTTCCCCTTTTTTAGTAATACTGGCTCTGCGGTGCCTGCTGGAAGGCGGAATCGATATCAGCGCAGCAGCAGCCTGACGGCATCCTCAACGGTGGCGCACACCGAGTAGTAGTGCCCATGATCGGCAGTGATCATCTGCTCCTTTGCTATCCGGTCGAAAAAGAGGAGCAGCGGGTTCCAGAATCCATTGATATTGAGCAGAATGACCGGTTTGCGGTGGTGGCCGAGATGTTTCCAGGTAATGACCTCCATCAGTTCATCAATGGTGCCGAAACCGCCCGGCAGCACAAGGTAGGCTTCGCCCCATTCGGCCAGTTTCATCTTCCGTTCGTGCATGGTTTCAACCACATGCAGTTCACTCAGGCCGTAGTGGGCAACCTCGCGCTCCTCAAGAAACCGTGGGATGATCCCCTTGACGTTTCCACCGTGTTCCAGAACGGCATCGGCAACAGCTCCCATCAATCCAACCCGTCCGCCTCCGAAGACCAGACCGATTCCGTTTTGAGCCAGTTGTCGGCCAAGAGCTTCGGCGGCAGTGAAATACTCTCGCGGTGCCTGATTGCTTGAACTGCAATAGACGGTTACGGTTGAGGTCATGGGAGGCTAATAGTTTAGGGTGGTGCTGTCATCCGCACGCCGGTAGACATAGGTTTTCGGATCCTCTATTTTTTTGACCGAATAGCTTGCTGAAGCTCTCTCCCAGAGATCGGTGTCTTCGGCGTAATCAAGCGGCCTGAAGCCTCTCAGCGCTGAAAAGAGCTCTTTTTTTCCGAAAAAAGTGCCGCCAAGAGTACACTCCCTTATGTTGATCAGTTTACCGGGATTTTTGCAGTCCCGGACCATGATGGTGTCGTCACAGAGATAACCACCGGTGATCAGGTCAATCTCCGGCAGACGGGAGATGATCTCCATCCTTGTTTCAAGATGTTCAGGGAGATAGTGATCGTCACTGTCAAGAAAGGTGATATAGCGGCCGAATGATGCCTGGATTCCGGCATTGCGTGAGAGTGCGGCTTTGCGGTTACTGTGTTTCAGATAGCGGATATTTGCATACTTCCGGATAAACGGGTCGAGCGTTTCTCCGGTGTTGTCTGAACTGCCGTCATCAACAATGATGAGCTCCCACTCTTTGTATGACTGTGCAATAACACTCTCTACGGCAGTTTCGAGGTGACGGGCACGGTTAAAGGTTGCCATGATGACCGAAATTTCAGGCGTGAAGCTGAATCTCATGGTTTTGCAGCTTTTATGGCAAAGGCACAGACAAGCATGCCGGCAACAAGGAAGTTCTGTGCTATGGCGTTATAGCGCACGTCCATGGTGGAGGGTGAGCGGACAAGGCTGAACTGCAAAAAAAACTGGGGAATAACGAGCAGGGCAACGATGAGTGCATAGCTGTTCTGACCGACAAGCAGCATGTAGAGAGCGGCAAGAAGCTGCCCGAGATTGATCAGGATTGCCGCAATGAGAGCTGCCCGGGTTTCGCCGAATACAACAGGAAGGGTTCTGATGCCGACCTGCCGGTCACCTTCAATGGACTTGAAGTCGTTGATGGTCATGGTCCCGGTGCTTGAGAGTGTGAAGAGCGCAGCCACGATAAGGGAAGGCTGAAGCGATGTGAGGGTCAGGTTCGGGTTATAGGCGATCTCTCCGGCTATCCAGGGAATGATCAGGTAGGATATGGCGACAATCGAGTTACCAGCCCAGAGCCGTTTTTTCAGCTTGATGGGGTTGGCGCTGTAGAGGTGGGCATTGATGATGCCGATCACAACATAAAAACCGATCAGGGGATGAATCAGATATCCCGTGATGACGGAAAGTACTGACCAGAGTGCGATCAGGAAGGTGGCGTTTTTCAGCGAAATGGCCCCTCCGGGAATGGGGCGGTTGGGCTCGTTGATCTCGTCAAGATCGCGGTCAAAATAGTCGTTGAGCATCTGGCAGGTTCCGCTTGCAAGCGGGCCGGTAAGCAGCATGCCGAGCAGAAATTTTATTCCCGTAATATCATGCCATCCAAAAAAGCCGCTTGAGACAGCTCCGCACAGAAAGCTCCACATGACCGGAATCCAGGTGACCGGCTTGAGGAATCTGATGAAAAGAGCAAGTTTTGAAAGAGGTTCAGTCGAGCGAATGACGGGCGCTACCGACTTGCGGCTGTGGAGTGAGTTGAACAACCCTTTATCGGGGCTTCTCTCCACTCTGTTGTGTTTTGACCGAAACTCGCTCACCCTGTTCGCTTTATGATTAGTTGAAATCCATTCTTCGCAAAAATAACAGGTAAAACTTAAGAAGCGAAGCAGATAAGATAAATAATCAAACGAAGAGACTGTTTCAGTCACCCTGAAAGCTGTTTTGAGACCACTTCGGCTTATGAAGCAGAACCCTGTTCATCTGTTCAGTCGTCAGGCAGAAAGATGCTGCAGGCACTACAGGCTTTTCCGGCAGTTGTGGTGCAAGGAGGGCGTTGGGGTAGGTTTTCCTGTTTCTGTATGCATATAGATACGCAATGTATCGTGTATATATATTGCCCGTTTCTGTTGCAGTATTTTCGTTGTTATCCCGGGCAGAAATATGCGGATGTCAGCTTCTTTGCTGGAATTCCTGACAGGAGGATAAAGAAAAATCTTGGAATAAACTGTTAACTATTAGTACATTGGAGACTTCGCGGAGATAGTATGGATGTAATCCTTTCGCATCCGGATTGCTCTATATATCTCTTTCGTACCAAGTTCAAAATTATAAATCCGGTTTTCTGTAAAAGGTTAGCTGTAATAATTTGTACCCTAAGATCCCCTGCTTGTTATCTCTTGATATCTATGTCTGATGAACAACGGTCAGCCGATCATGCTTTGGGGAAGCTGTGCTGTGTTTATAGCTATTCGTGCTTGCATCTGTGTAAATCGTATAGATAAGCTCCGGGAGGAGCTCGTAAAGTCCGAAAATTAATTTTTCATAGTCCATTTAAATCCAATGTTCGGCTCATGCGTATTTTAACATTTACCGGTAAAGGTGGAGTTGGCAAAACCAGTGTTTCTGCTGCAACTGCGGTTCGGTTGTCGCAACTCGGTTATCGTACCCTTGTCCTTTCCACTGATCCTGCGCACAGTCTTTCGGACTCTTTCAACCTCCCGCTTGGCGCCGAACCCACCAGGATTACGGAAAACCTGCATGCCATTGAGGTTAATCCATACGTTGATCTCAAGGAGAACTGGCAGTCGGTACAGAAGTTCTATACCCGCATATTTATGGCCCAGGGTGTCTCCGGGGTCATGGCCGATGAGATGACCATCCTTCCCGGTATGGAAGAGCTCTTTTCCCTTCTGAGAATCAAGCGTTATAAGGCTTCAGGTCTTTATGACGTGCTGGTGCTTGATACCGCTCCGACCGGAGAAACGCTCCGGCTCCTCTCCCTTCCCGATACCCTTGCATGGGGTATGAAGGCGGTGAAAAATGTTACAAAATATATTGTCCGGCCGCTCAGCAAGCCGCTCTCAAAGATGTCTGACAAGATTGCCTACTACATTCCGCCTGATGAGGCTATGGATTCGGTTGATCAGGTCTTTGATGAGCTGGAGGGTATTCGCGAGATTCTGACTGATAACCAGAAGTCCACGGTGCGTCTCGTCATGAATGCGGAGAAGATGTCCATCAAGGAGACCATGAGGGCACTTACCTACCTGAACCTTTACGGTTTCAAGGTCGATATGGTGCTGGTCAACAGGCTTCTTGATACCAAGGAGAACAGCGGATATCTGGAGAACTGGAAAACTATACAGCAGAAGTACCTTGGCGAAATCGAGGAGGGCTTTTCACCCCTTCCGGTTAAAAAGCTCAGGATGTATGAACAGGAAATTGTCGGTCTGAAGGCGCTTGAGCAGTTCGCAAAGGATATGTACGGCGATACGGATCCTTCCGATCTCATGTATGATGAACCACCGATCAAGTTTGTTCGTAACGGCGATATCTATGAAGTGCAGCTGAAGCTCATGTTTGCCAATCCTGTCGATATTGATGTATGGGTTACCGGTGACGAGCTCTATGTGCATATCGGCAACCAGCGCAAAATTATTTCACTGCCGATCTCACTTACCGGACTTGAACCAGGCAATGCTGTTTTCAAGGACAAGTGGCTGCATATTCCTTTTAATCTTAATAATCATGAGCAGACCAGGCATAAGAAGGAGTATAACAAGGCTCTGAATTGATTGATTCCGGGCCGAAGCAGGCGGGCTATTGCGCCCGATAAGTATGAGTGATCGTTGTTCTGGCAATGTTGTTTATTGAATTACAACCGATATAAAAGATCTCAAGCATGAGTAACCCAGTACCGCACAGCAAAAAATCACTCAGGCTGCTGCTCGTTGCCCCGAAAGGAAGAAAAGACTCAAAATCAAATCAGAAGCCGCTGTTTAATATGGCGCTCGGAGTACTGGTGAGTCTGACGCCGGAGCACCATCATATTGAGATTATCGATGAGCATTTCGGTGATACGGTCGATTACAGTCAGAAATATGACGTTGTTGGCATAACGTCGCGAACGATCGATGCGAAAAGGTCCTACGAAATTGCGGACGAGTTTCGTAAAAGAGGTCAGAAGGTCATTCTCGGAGGGCTGCATGTCTCCTTCAATGCCGAAGAGGCAGCACCCCATGCCGACACGCTTGTCTGCGGTGAAGCCGAGAACCTCTGGCAAACCATCCTTGATGATGTTGCCTCGAACACACTCAAAGCCAGCTACAACTCCAAAGACTTTCCACAGGTTCAGGAGATCGTTCCTCTTGATTACGAGCGTATTGCCAAAGCCTCCAAACGCACAAAGGTGGATGGAACAAAATCCATTCCGATCTACATCACCAGAGGGTGTCCATTCGAGTGTTCGTTTTGCGTTACCCCGAACTTTACCGGCAAGCTCTACCGGGCTCAGAAGCCTGAAGATCTGATAAAGCAGATTGAAACCGCAAAGCGGGTCTTTTTCAAGGCCAAAGGAAAATCATCCAAGCCCTGGTTTATGCTTTGTGATGAGAACCTTGGTGTCAGCAAGAAACGGTTATGGGAGACACTGGACCTTATCAAGGAGTGCAACATAAACTTCAGTGTGTTCTTCAGTATCAATTTTCTTGAAGACAAGGAGACCGTAAGAAAACTTGTAGCAGCAGGCTGTATTATGGTGCTTGTCGGCTTTGAGTCGATAAAACAGAGTACGCTTGAAGCCTACAATAAAGGGCACGTCAACTCCGCCGATCAATTTGCCCGTCTTATTGAGGAGTGCCGTCAGGCAGGACTGAATGTGCAGGGCAATTTTCTTGTCAATCCCGATCTCGACAGCTATGAGGATATGGATGACCTGGTGAAGTTTGTCAGCAAGAACAATGTCTTCATGCCGATATTCCAGATTATCACCCCCTATCCCGGCACCTCGATGTACTGGGAGTACAAGAACAAGGGACTGATTACCGATGAGGACTGGGATCGTTACAACGCCATGAATCTTGTAATCCGCTCGGATAAATATGATCCGGTCGAGTTCCAGCACAAATTCATGACCAGTTACTATAAAGCATACACCTGGAAAAATATTGCCAACAGAGTGAGGCGAAATCCCTATAAACTGCTGAATCTTATCACCAGTCTCGCATTCAGAAAAAACCTGCGAGAACAGCTTGATACGTTTGAAGAGTTGCATCATATCAAGGATAAGCGCTGAATGGATTCGTTCAGCCATCACAGAGCAATGACGGCAATGAAGAAGTTATTATTGTAAGCACCACTATTTTTCAACTTATTATCCGCCCCTGCAACATGAATGACATTGAGTTACTGAAACAAAATCACAGGGCTAATGAACTTATTTTCAAAGGTCTTGTAGAGTTTGGCTGTTTCAAGGCCGCTCTTGAGCTTGATCTTTTTACTCACCTTGCCGGTGAGGCGCAAGATACGGCAACACTTGCTTCTGCAGCCGGGGCAGTACCGCAAAGACTCGTTATGCTGCTTGAAGCCCTTCGTCAGATTGGTATTACCACGGAATCCGGGGGCAAATGGAGCCTGACTCCATCAGCAAGAGAGATGTTTGTTCTGAATCCGGAGCATCCCAATCTCTATATGATTCCTGTAGCGAAAGCGATGGCAAATCTTGCTGATACATTCTATCTGCAAATGGCAGATGCGGTTAAAGGCAAGATTAACTTCAAGGCAGAAGTTGCTTATCCACCGGTAACGCGAGCAGATAACTGGTATTTTGAAGAGATTCATCGCAGCAATGCCCATTTTGCCATAAAGCTTCTTCTTGAGGAGGCAAACCTTTCAGCGACAAAAACTCTTGTTGATGTTGGCGGCGGTATCGGTGATATTTCAGCAGCTCTTCTGAAAAAGTATCCGCAGCTTGACTCCACCATTCTTAATCTTCCCGGTGCAATTGAACTGGTTAATGAAAATGCAGCAGAAAAAGGTGTAGAGGGTCGTCTCAGGGGTGCAGCCGTGGATATTTACAAGGATGCATACCCGAAAGCTGATGCGGTGATGTTCTGCCGTATTCTCTATTCCGCCAATGCGCAGTTGACTGATATGATGTGCCGAAAAGCTTTTGATGCCCTTCCTTCCGGCGGCAGACTGCTCATTCTCGATATGATTATCGATGATCCTGAAAGTCCGAACTTTGATTATCTGAGTCACTATATCCTCGGTGCAGGTATGCCGTTTTCAGTTCTTGGTTTCAAAGAGCAAAGCGCTTATCAGGGTATTCTTGAGCATATCGGCTTCAGCAATGTCCGCATTGTCAGAAAGTATGATCAGCTTCTGTGTGAAGCGGTTAAACCCTGATAAAACAGCAGAGGCGGCCTTTCATTGATGGAAAGCCGCCTTTTTTGTTCCCGGTAGTCCTCAAAATTACGTATATTCACCACCGTTTCTCTTTTGACAGAATTTCTTTTGAACCGTGTTCTTCCATGCTTCATTACAAAACATATGAGTTGGATGACCCCAAAGCTCCCTGGGTGGTGTTTGTACACGGAGCGGGCGGCAGCTCTTCGATATGGTTTCTGCAGATAAAGGAGTTTATCCGTCATTTCAACGTTCTGCTTGTCGATCTCCGTGGTCACGGAAAGTCAAAAGGCATGGCCCTGCACAAGGAGGATCGTCACTACGACTTTGAGGATATCACCCGTGATATCATAGAGGTGCTTGACTCACTGAGGATTCAGAAAGCCCATTTTATCGGTATCTCGCTTGGAACAATTCTTATTCGCAATCTCAGTGAAATAGCTCCCGAAAGGGTATCATCCATGGTGATGGGCGGAGCGATTATCAGGCTCAACATCCGGGCAAAGGTACTGGTTACCCTTGGCAACACCTTCAAGCGTGTTGTGCCCTATATGTGGCTCTATCGTTTTTTTGCGTGGATCATCATGCCGAGCGAGCGCCATAAAAAGTCGAGGCTGCTCTTTGTCAATGAAGCCAAGAAAGTTGCGCAGAAGGAGTTTATGCGCTGGTTCCGTCTGACCAATGAGATAACGCCGCTCCTGAAATATTTTGAGGAAAAGGATACCGCGATACCGACACTCTATCTCATGGGCGATGAGGATCACATGTTTCTTCCTGCCGTTCGCTACATCATAACCCGCCACACCAATTCATGGCTTGAGGTGATCGATAATTCCGGCCATGTCTGCAATGTTGACCAGCCTCTGGAGTTTAATACCCGTGCGATACATTTTTTGAAAAAGATGTCCTCCACAGATGCGTTGACAGCAACTGCGCAACTCCGCCTGGCTACCTGCTGAAACCACCTGCGGTTGCTCTGAACTTTCCGATGGCGTTAATCCGGAATAGCTCTATCCTCTGACTCCGGTATTCCTGACTGAGTTTCCGGGTTTTGCATGATATCTTCAGCCTGTTTCAGTACTGCATCCACAACAAAAAGCCCGGCTCCTCCGACAAGAATTCCTGCAATTCCGTGAAGCGCTATCGGTACGCCAAGAGGTGTAAGCAATAGAGCGCCACCTACCCCTGCCGCTTCTTTAAGCATAGAACTCCTTTATATTTACCGTGACGGTTGCACGTTAGTAGAGACCTCTGAAAATAATCTATTTCACCATCATGGTGACCTTCCGGTCATCTACAGAGGAATATGTATTCAGAGGGTAATATAAACTGCTCTCCTGTCAGGTTCAAGAGGAGGATGGAAAAACCGCTCATGATCTCCTCCCGGCTTGATCCACTGTCTTGGGTTCAAAGCGGAGTGGAGAGAATTTCTGCCGTTTTCGATGTTTTCTGCTCTCTTCAATGTAGATTTAAAGTTGGGGAATGATTTTTTGCATGGCGCAATTGAAGCCTGGCTAAAAACGGTAGCAACTTTTTTTAAGGGATATGAGGATTTCTCTTGAGCCGGTTACGCTCCATGACAGGGAAGCGATTATTGACATATTCAATTTCTATACGGAGTCGGGTTTTGCTGCATATACCGGGAGCCCGCTCTCTTATGAAATGTTCGAATCATTTGTGCAGTTTTCATCGGGATACCCGGCAGTCACCGCCCGGGATGAGTCCGACATTGTCGTTGGTTTCGGAGTGCTTCGCCCCTACAGCTCAATTCCGGCATTTTCCTCTACGGCTGAACTTACCTGCTTTCTGAAACATGGATATACCGGCAGAGGGATTGGAAAACATATTCTCCACTGCCTTGAGCAGAAAGCGCAGGGCATGGGTATTACCTCGATTCTGGTGAGCATCTCGTCCCGTAACCCCGGCAGTATAGCTTTTCATCGAAACAACGGGTTCAGGGAGTGCGGCAGGTTGACGGGAGTCGGAGAGAAAAGAGGGGTGAGGTTTGATGTGGTATATTGTCAAAAAATGATCTGAACAGGGGAAGCTCACGACAATAAACAGAGCCTCCTTTTGTAGCTATTTTTACCATTCGTTTATGATGATCGATACCCATACGATGCTTGCTTTTTTTTCGACCGCGATAATTCTTGCCCTCTCTCCCGGTCCTGATAACCTTTTTGTTATGGCCCAGGCTGTGCAGAACGGGCGTAAGGCCGGTGTTTTTGTGACCTTTGGTCTTGCCACCGGTCTTGTTGGTCATACCGTTGCGGTGGCGTTAGGGCTTGCGGCACTTGTCAACTCTTCGGCGTTTGCCTTCACTCTCCTCAAGTATATTGGAGCAGCTTATCTCATCTATCTTGCATGGCAGGCTTTCCGGGCCGGAGGATCAACGGCGGAGAAGCGAGACGTTCCTCATTTTTCAAAGGGAGAGCTCTACAGAAGGGGGATTGTCATGAATCTCACCAATCCGAAGGTCTCACTCTTTTTTATGGCTTTTCTCCCGCAGTTTGTCGATCCGGCAGGAGGCTCCGTGACGATGCAGTTTTTTCTGCTTGGAGGGCTCTTCATTCTGGCAACCATACTTGTTTTCGGAGCAATAAGTATGCTTGCCGGAGGGGTGGGGGAGCGTTACCGAAACTCTCCCGGTGCTCAGAGCGTTGTAAACAGAGTTGCTGCTGCACTCTTTGTCGGCCTTGCCCTCAAGCTTGTGCTGACGGAGCGGTAACCGGGAACGCAGCCCTGCAAGCAGCCCGTGAAGCAATCAGATTCTGAAGAGAGCTTATGTAACCAACCGTTGATTCCATGCGCCACATTCCACTCATACCGCTGTCGGAGCTGCCCGAGAATACGCATAAATCGGTCCGGTCCGACAACCATACCATTGTGTTGTTTCATTATGAGGGCAGGGTTACCGCACTCGGGAACAGCTGCATTCATGAGGGTGGAGATCTCAGTCAGGGATCCATTCAGCGGCTCGAAGACGGAGAGCTTTATATTGTATGCCCCTGGCATGGCTGGCAGTACAGCCTGAAGAGCGGCAAGGCGCCTCAGGGCTACGGGGACCGTCAGGCGCTTTATGACGTGATTGTCGAGAACGGCATGATCATGGTTTCAGAAGAGCCCTCCAGAGAGGCTTTCAGGGCAGCTCATGATGTTGATCCTCTGGCCGATCTGCGAAAGATGGAGTATCAGACCACAACGAGGAGTCTCAATGTGCTCGGTATTTCCACGACCAATATGAATCGTGATCTGCCTCGTCCCTCCACTTCCGAAACGGCTCTGCAGAGTGCGCTCGATTTCGCGGCATCGGAGTTCGGCGCGGCAACAAAAATGATCAGAATCCGTGACTTTGATTTCCGCCATTGCGAAGGGTACTACAGTCGTCATGAAAATGCCTGTACGTGGCCCTGTTCCATATCGGAAATGGATCCGGAGGACGGGATGAATGCGGTTTACCGTGCCATGGTGTTGTGGGCGGATGCGGTTATTCTTGCTACTCCTATCCGCTGGGGTAACGCATCCTCACTGTTTTACAAAATGGCTGAACGACTCAATACCGTTCAGAACCAGATAACCATACATGACAGGGTGCTGATAAAAAACAAGGTTGCTTCGTTCATTATAACCGGGGGACAGGATAATGTGCAGGGCGTTGCGGGCAATCTCAATGCGTTTTTCAGTGACCTCGGTTTTACCTTTCCGCCGTTTAATTTTGTCGGATGGAGCCGAGGGTGGATTGCCGAAGATACTGAAAATAATTACAACACCTTTTTCAAAAGCCGCTATGTAAAACGCTCCGTCAAAGAGCTGGTGACCAACACGCTTCATCTGGTCATGCAGATAAAGGGCATGGATGTTAGCGATCTTCATACCCCGAAACCAAAAATATCAGAAGCCGGAACTCTTTCGGAATAACTCCTGTAAATCAGCTTCTCACTTCGGAATATTCCGGAAAGAGTTGTTTATTAGTACTTAAATTCGTACAATTATTGGTACAGATAATAGTACTATTTATGGTTTTATATGGGAAGTATCAATCTTGAGGAAGATATAAGGCCGTTGTCGGAGTTTCGCGCAAACACAGCATCACTGGTGAAGCTGGTCAAGAAGACCGGACGACCGCTGGTGCTTACGCAGCATGGCAAAAGTACGGTTGTACTGCTTGATGTCCGCCAGTACCAGTCAATGGTATCAAGTATCGAGCTTTCCGAGAGTGCCGGTGCCGCAAAGCGCGGGTTGATAACTGAGGGGATAAAAAAAAGCAGGTGATTATTTGTGATAAAATAACGGGATTCAGGGTTTGGATATGTACCTTCGGATGAAGTGATTATGCTTTAGAGAGGTTTTTTTACTCCGGTTGACAGTAATTACAAGAATAGTAGACCACTTTCGATGCAAGAACAATCTTCGACAGCCGCAATTTGCCGTCCATGGACGCCGCTTTCCCGTAAAAGCAGGAAACATCTTCCCGTCAGAGCGAGGGTTTTAGCTCTCGGAATCTGCCTCTTTGCCTTTACGGCTTCCATAGCACTCCCTGCATTGCTCCATGCAGAGCCCAATGGTTCCTACCAGATACAGGCTCCGGTAGACTCCTATATTGTCAAGGATTTATGCAGCTCAAGAGTGGTGATGGCAAAGGATATTGACCGGCCGGTCTCTCCTGCAAGCCTGACCAAGATTCTGACCTGTATCATGGCGATTGAAAGCGGAAAGCTGGATCAGGATGTGGTGATTACCCGTGAGTCCACAAATGTAGAGCCATCAAAAGCGGGCTTCAGGGTTGGAGAGCGAATCAGGCTTCTTGATCTTGTCAAGGCGGCCATGGTCAATTCAAGCAATGATGCTGCTTTTGCCATTGCGATCCATCTCTCCGGCAGTGTTGATGCCTTTGTCGCTTCCATGAACTCCAGGGCGAGAGCGATCGGGATGAGGAATTCCCGTTTTACCAACCCGGCGGGTTTTGATAAAGGGATTTATGCCGGTAACACCTCAACGGCTGGAGATTTGTTGTGTTTGACGGAATATTCGGTCAGGAATCCTGTTTTTAATGCCGTAGCGCGCCTTGACCGTGCTGTTTTTGTTGAGCAGTCTACCCGCAAGGTCTACTCCCTTAAAACGCACAACAAGCTTCTGGGCAGATATCCCTATGCAGTCGGAATCAAAACAGGCTATACCGGCAGGGCCGGAAGATGCCTGATCGGTCGTGCCATCAAGGATAACCGGGATATTCTTCTGGTTATGCTGAATTCAAGGACGGATCGCTGGAATGTTGCCGCAGAGATGTTTGATCGGGCGCTGCTCATCCAGAGGGAGGAACCGGTTCTGATTGCACGCGCCTCTTTTCCTCCCGCAGAGCGGGCGGTGAGAGCCGATGCAGGAGAGCGTAAAATAGCGCATGCGTCAAGGTTGCATAACCGGAAAACCAGAAAGGGTGCGGCTGTAGTTGCTGCTTCGGCTAAAAAATCAAAGAATCATGCCCGGCATGCAGTAGCCCTGACAAAATCGCTCAAAAAGTCAAAACAGCACACGGCTCTCATAGCCAAATCCGGAAAAAAGATGAAAAAGGGAGATCCGGTTGTTGCAAAATCCGGCGTGAAGCAGAACCGGAAAGCATTGGTTGCAGCAAAATCTGCCGGGAAGTCGAAGTTACGTGATCTGGCGATTACGAAAAGGGGAAGAAAGCTCGACAGAAAAGGGATTTCTGCAACGAAATCTGCGGGAAAGCTCAAAAAGCGTGATCTTGCGCTGTCAAAATCCGCGAGAAAAAAACAGACAGAAAGTTGATTTTTTACGATAACGCAGAAGGTGCAAAAAATGATCAAGCATATTGTGATGTGGCAGCTTAAGGATGCTGCGCATGGAAACGACAGTCAGACCAATGCCCGGCTGATACAGGAGAAGCTGGAGGCGTTGCGGGGGAGAATTCAGGGGATGCTTGCCATTGAGGTTGGTCTGGATTTCAGTCGAAGCGAGAGCTCGGGTGATGTTGTGCTCTACACTGAATTTGTTGACCGGCAGTCGCTTGATGCCTATCAGATCCATCCTCTGCATCAGGCATTGAAGCCGTTTATCGGTGAGGCGTCCCGGGAACGGAGGGTTGTGGATTACGAGATCTGATTGCCTGTTTTCTGGAGGGAACGGAGCGGAAAATAAAAAAGCGGAAGGTGTGAACCATCCGCTTTTTTATTTATTGAACTTCCTTTTATCGCTTATCCCTGAACGATTGCGTCTGAAGGGCAGACAGCTGCACAGGAAGGTGAATCAGAGTAACCTGAGCATTCCGTGCAGGTAGCGGCATCGATAACATAAAGGTCATCGCCGGCAGAAATTGCAGTAACAGGACATTCCGGTTCACAGGCTCCGCAGTAGGTACATTCTTCAGTAATGTAGAGTGCCATATTAAGTTCCTTGCTTGTTAATGTTTTGAAAACTATGAAAGAACGATTCGGGTCAATTTCGAATAATATAAGATTTTTTTATCACCTCAAAAAAAACGCACCATCCCTTAAGGTTTTATTTTGGCTGTAGATGGTCTCTTCTGTGTTTTTTTTGTGGTTTGTTTCCTCTTCAGACCTTGATGATGCAGTCTACAGGGCAGACCTGGACGCAAGCCGCTTCATCATGAAAGCCGATGCAGTCCACACAGGTCGTCTCATCAATAATATAGGTGTCATCTCCCGCAGTGATAGCATTGACCGGACATTCAGGTTCGCATGCTCCGCAATAGGTGCACTCTTCGGTGATTCTGTGTGCCATTTTGTTTCTCCTCGTTTACTGTTATTGAAAAAATCAGGCAGGGATCTTCAGACAGTTGGCCTCACCCGGATCGGTTACATTCGTTTGAACCGGCCAGGGTATAAGAAAGTTCCACCCTGAAGCGCTCTTTTTACGGGCTGACGTGCTATTTCTGCTCATGTATTTCGTAAGCGTTGATGATATCGCGAACAAGCCGGTGACGAACAACATCGGATTTGTCAAGATAGACAAAGCTGATACCCTTGATATCCTTCAGTACTTCCGGCGAATTGGTGAGTCCCGAATCAGATTGTTCGGGCAGATCAATCTGGGTGACGTCCCCCGTAATGATCGCTTTTGAATTGAGACCAAGCCTTGTCAGACACATTTTCATCTGCTTGTTCGAAGCGTTCTGGGCTTCATCAAGAATAATGAAGGCATTGTTGAGTGTTCTGCCCCGCATATAGGCAAGAGGAACAATTTCTATGATTCTTTTTTCGGTGAGCATTTTGAGCTTTTCTGCAGTCAGCATATCCTGCAGGGCATCGTAAAGCGGCCGAAGATAGGGATCAATTTTCTGGGCGAGATCACCGGGAAGGAACCCGAGGCTTTCACCCGCTTCCACGGCCGGCCTGGCAAGAACAATTCGCTTGACACTTTTGGATTTCCATGCCGCTACGGCTATGGCAACAGCGGTGTAGGTTTTTCCGGTACCCGCCGGACCGATGGCAAACACAATATCATTTGTTTTTGCTTCTGCGACCATTCGCCGCTGTCCGTTGGTTTTTGCCCTGACGACATAGTCGGCTGTTGCGACAATGATATCTTCATCCGCCAGATGTCCGGGTTTCATCTCCGGAGCCGGTGACGAGGCAAGCGTGATCAGCATGTTCAGGTCATTGTCAAGCACTTCGCCGTGCTTGTCGGCCAGAAACTTCATCTCGCTGAAAATCTTCTCGGTTACAGCAATCTCTTCGGGCTTTCCCTTGAGTGTGATTTTTGTTCCCCTGGCGGTGATGAGCAGATCGGGAAATTCCGCCCTTATTTTTTTCAGGTGGGCATCATATGGCCCGAAAAGAATGACCGGCTCAATACCCTGGATCTCGATGATTTTTTCTTTGGTCAATGTGAAGGGTAGTTAGGCATTATGAATTGGTTTTCGCGAGATCAAGCCAGGGGTTGTCGGCAGCGAGATAGTGCTGTACATACTCTTTTACGCCCTCTTCAAGCGAGGTGAATGGTTCATGGTATCCGGCAGAGCGCAGCCGGGTCATATCGGCGCAGGTGTAGTACTGGTATTTGTCGCGAAGGGTTTCGGGCATCGGCGTGTAGTTGATGACGGGCTCCTGGCCGAGAGCCGAGAATGTTGCTTTTGCAAGATCGAGAAAGCTCCTTGCTGTGCCTGTTCCGACGTTGAAGAGTCCGGTTGCTGAAGGGTTGTCGAGCAGCCAGAGCATGATCCGGGTGCAATCCCTGACATAGACAAAGTCTCTCAGTTGCTCGCCGTCACGATAGTCAGGGCGATGTGACCGGAAGAGCTCTACCGATCCTTTTTCACAAATCTGATGATATGCCTTGAAAACGACGCTGCTCATATCCTGTTTATGATACTCGTTCGGTCCGTAAACATTGAAAAATTTGAGTCCCGCGGCATGGGTGAGAATGCCGTTGGCATCTGCCCACCGGTCGAACAACTGTTTGGAGTAGCCGTACATGTTCAATGGCCGGAGCCTGTCAATTTCCGCAATATTGTCAGAGTATCCGTTGGAGCCGTCACCATAGGTTGCCGCACTTGATGCATAGATCAGCCTTGTATCATGAGCCATGCAGTATGAGGCCAACTTTTTTGAATAGCCGTAATTGTTGACCAGAAGGTGGTCGGCATCGGTTTCGGTGGTAGAGCTGTTTGCACCCATGTGGATGATGGCGGAAATATCCCTGAATGCACCGCTCTCCAGCAGGTCGGGAAAAAGGTCTTTCTGGATGAAATCTGCAAAGTGAAGCCCGGAGAGATTGCGCCATTTATTTGTCGTCGTCGAGCCAAGATCGTCAACAATGATGATATTCTTTTCACCATAACGGTTGAGTTCCCAAACCATGGCACTGCCGATAAATCCCGCTCCGCCGGTGAGAATAATCATAGGGTAAAAGAGATTGAAAGGTGCAGGAAAAGCAAATATAAAGAGGCTTGTCCAAAAACAAAAGGCCGCCAGGGATTTAAGCGGCCTTTCACAGGAGGGAGGAGGGTGTTGATTATGCGGAAACTTTCATCATGGTATCATTGACAAGCAGTTTTCGTCCACAGAGAAGCCATAACCTTATGGTCTCAACAGGTTTGCCGACAATTTCGGAGATCTGGCGGTGTTGAAGGCCGGATATTTCACTCAGGAGTACGGAGAGCTTGATGTCTGCCGACCACTGTTTCAGTGAATCGAGGAGATGATGCTGTTGCGTGCAGGGTGCATCAGGGATACAGAAATCAGCATACTGACCGAACCGCTCAACATAGCATTTCCTGAAGGTTCTGAGCAGGTCGCTCTCTTTTGTCTCTTTGTTTGCAGAGCGATAGGTAAGGTTGACAAGGTCTCGCGACTCATCCTCACTGCCGGTCATCCAGTAGGCAAGGCTATATATGTCATTGAGCAGGTCGAGGGGTGTTTTTTTTATGCGGTTCATGATTGCTCCTTGAAATAAGATTAATTTTATCTTGAATTAATTTATAAAAAAATTGAGGATTGTCCAGCTTTTTTTCATGAATTCTGTGAAAAAGATGTTTTTTTGTATGAGTAGTGCAAGCGTTGTCCATATAAGGAGATCGCTCTGCAATTTTTCCTCCTTTACCCATTCACCGCAACAATATTTTGTGCCCTATGCAGAACGATATACAGCGCCTTCTTAATCCCGCATTACAGAATATTGCGACATACCGCGTAGAGGGGGGGCAGCAGGCCGAGGTCAAGCTGAACCAGAATGAGAGCCCTTTTGATGTGCCGATGTGGCTCAAGGAGGAGATTCTCGGTGCGTTTCAGAAGGAGTCATGGAACCGGTATCCTGATATTTTGCCCTACCGGGGTATGCAGGCCTACGCTGATTTTCTCGGGGTTGCACCGGAGTGTGTGATGATGAGCAACGGCTCCAATGAGATGCTCTATACCATCTTTCTTGCCTGCCTCGGTCCGTCAAGGAAAGTGCTGATTCCTGAGCCCTCATTTTCACTGTATGAAAAAATCGCCCTGCTCTTGCAGTCCGGCATTGTCCGGGTGCCGATGCAGTCCGGTCTGGATTTTGACACGGAGGCTATCATCCGGGCGGCCCGGGATGAGGCTGTTCATTTTATTGTGCTCTCTACACCAAACAATCCTACCTCCAAATCACTCGCTCTGGAAGATGTCCGCCTGATTGCGGAATCATGTGACGCCATTGTCCTTGTTGATGAGGCCTATATCGAGTTTTCCCGTCAGCGTTCCGCTCTTGAACTGATTGATGAGCTGCCTAATGTTGTGGTGCTGCGCACCATGTCGAAAGCGCTTGCTCTTGCAGGAATCCGGATTGGTTTTGCGATTGCCAACCCGGCCCTGATGGCTGAGCTTGCAAAACCGAAAATCCCCTTTGCTTCAGGCAGGCTTCAGGAGATCACCATCGAGCGCGTTCTTGCAAACTACTCTCTGGTCACCGATGCGGTATCCTATATTCTGCATGAACGGGCACGACTCTACAGTGAGCTTCTTTCAATTGATGGTGTTGAAGCGCTGGAGAGTGATACCAATTTTCTGATCATCAGGGTTCCGGATGCAGGTTCGGTTTTTCAGGCTCTTCAGAAGGAGGGCATTCTGGTAAGAAATGTTTCCGGCTATCCGATGATGAAAAACTGCCTGAGATTCAATGTCGGTCTTGTTGATGAAAACCGTGCGTTAATCGAAAAACTCCGTTCGATTTGAGCATGCAGGGGTTCAGAAAGCTGCATGGCTCGGAAATGAACCGTCTGAGCCCGGAAGAGTATGCCGGAGCCCCGAAACACCCGATTTATCTGATGCTGCACAATATCCGCAGTATGTGGAATGTCGGCTCAATGTTCCGGACAGCTGATGCTGCCGGAATTGAGAAAATGATTCTTTCGGGTTATACAGCCACACCACCGAGAAAAGAGATTGATAAAACCGCACTCGGAGCCCAGGATAGTGTTACATGGGAGTATCAAGCCGACCCGCTTGTGGCGCTTCTGGAATTGAAGCGTGCAGGGGTGAACATCTGCGGTCTTGAGATTACGGAAGGAAGCCGTCCCTATAGTGCGCTCACTCCCGGTGATTTTCCGCTCTGCCTTGTTGTGGGTAATGAGGTTGACGGCCTTGAAAACGAGGTGCTTGAGCTCTGTGATGAGGTTCTCGAGATTCCGCAGTTCGGTACCAAGCATTCGCTTAATGTCGCTGTGGCATCAGGGATAGCTCTGTTTGAGTTTGTGCGTGTTATCCGGAGTGGAGTGTAACTTTTTACAGGGTGCCCTTGTTCTCTTTTTATTGAGGCTGCAATGTTTTAACACGGTTCCTCCATGCTTCATTACAAGACATACGAGTTGGATGATCCCGATGCATCATGGGTGGTGTTTGTCCATGGAGCCGGCGGGAGTTCTTCGATATGGTTTTTGCAGATCAAGGAGTTTATACGGTATTTCAATGTCCTGCTGGTTGATCTTCGGGGTCACGGCAGGTCGAAAGGTATGCTGCCTCACAAGGAGGAGCGTCATTACGATTTTGAGGATATCACCCGTGACATTATCGAAGTGCTCGACTCGCTCAATATCCGTAAAGCCCACTTCATCGGTATCTCGCTTGGCACCATTCTTATCCGCAATCTCAGTGAAATCGCTCCGGAGCGCGTAACCTCAATGGTTTTGGGTGGAGCGATTCTCCGGCTCAATATCCGGGCGAGGGTACTTGTTGCCCTCGGCAATATGTTCAAGCGGGTTGTGCCCTATATGTGGCTCTATCGTTTTTTTGCATGGATCATCATGCCGAGCCCGCGTCATAAAAAGTCGCGCCTGCTCTTTGTCAATGAGGCCAAAAAGGTGGCGCAGAAAGAGTTCATGCGCTGGTTCAGGCTGACCAATGAAATATCGCCGCTCCTGAAATATTTTGAGGAGAAGGATACCGGAATTCCGACGCTCTACCTGATGGGCGATGAGGATCACATGTTTCTGCCCGCTGTACGCTACATCATTACGCGGCACACCAATTCATGGCTTGAGGTGATCGGCAATTCCGGTCATGTCTGCAATGTCGATCAGCCGGCCGAGTTCAACAGCCGGGCGATACTGTTTTTGAAAAAAATATCTGCGGGTATTCTGCCTGAGCCGGCGGTGCTTCGATGTGCCTCCTCCTGAAGGAGCTATACTGCCGGTTTGTTGAAGTGGTTCATGGCATGATTGATACCGTTCACGGCGAAATCAAGCGCGGCATCCCGGCATACCGGAAGTACACCCGCCATAACCGATCGCTCCTCTTCACTGAATTTTCCAAGCACGAACGACGAAAAAGAGCCCAGAGGCTGATCCTGAGGTTTGATACCTATTCGCAGACGTGCAAACTCATCACTTCCAAGAGATTCGATAATATGTTTCAGGCCATTCTGTCCACCCGCTGATCCTTTGGATCGAAGGCGTATTGATCCTGACGGAAGATTCAGATCATCACAGATCACCAGGATATCGCTCGCTGCGATTTTATAGAAATTCATGGCAGCTACAACCGCGTGGCCGGAGAGATTCATGTAGGTCATCGGTTTGATAAGGATGACCTGCTCTTTTTCATGCCGGATTTTAGCCGCAAGGTATTTGCCTTTACCGGCACTGAATCCTTCCTGAAAAAAATCAGCGATTTTTTCCACAGCTTCAAAGCCGATATTATGGCGGGTTCCTGTGTAGCGGGATTCAGGGTTTCCAAGACCGGCAACAAGTTTCATGGCGAAGAAGCGTAAATCGGTAAGTGATTTTGGTTTACAATTGGACTGTATGCCAATTGCCGACGGAATGAATATAAGAGAGGCCGGGCAGAATCTGTAATAACCAATCATTTTTTGAGCCGGAAACAGAGAGAATTCGGGAAGATCAAAAATAGCGGGGAAGAGCTAAGAAGTTCTGCGAAAAGGTATTGAGATTCATGAAAAAAGTTGCAATTTACGGAGTCCTGTTCTCGACAGGGATATTGCGCGATGGTGATTTTGCTGAGCTACATTCTTTTTTTGAATCAAGAATAACAGTAAAAAAGTTGCAATGAAAAAACCTTTGAATGTTACATGGTTGGCCAGAGCCGGTTCGGTTCTGGGAGGACTCGGGCTTCTGCTGCAGTCGCAGGTTGCGCATGCCAGCGAGGCCGATCTGGTACTGCCGGATCTACACTCGGTCTCATTTCTTGGCGGGATTCCCGGCGACACGCTTTTGTTGTGGGGGCTTGCCATCTGCCTGTTCGGGATGCTCTTTGGTGTAGTACAGTATATGGGCATCCGCAATCTGCCTGTTCACAGTGCCATGAAGGAGATCAGTGAGCTGATCTATGCTACCTGCAAAACCTATTTGATCACACAGGGCAAGTTTATTCTTGTTCTCTGGGTTCTCATCGGAGCAATTATTGTTGCTTACTTCGGCTGGCTTCGTAATCTGGAAACCATAAAGGTTCTTTCCATTCTTGCGGCGAGTCTTATCGGTATCCTCGGAAGCTATACGGTTGCCTGGTTCGGCATGAGGATCAATACCTTTGCCAACTCAAGAACCGCATTTGCAAGTCTTGGCGGAAAACCCTTTCCGACCTATGCCATTCCGCTCAGAGCCGGCATGAGTATCGGTATGCTGCTTATCAGCATCGAGCTTTTCGTCATGCTCTGCATTCTGCTTTTTGTGCCCAATGATTTTGCCGGACCCTGCTTTATCGGCTTTGCCATCGGTGAGTCTCTCGGTGCTTCGGTGCTGCGTATTGCCGGCGGTATCTTTACCAAGATTGCCGACATCGGTTCCGACCTTATGAAGATTGTTTTCAAGATCAAGGAGGATGATGCCCGTAACCCCGGCGTTATTGCTGACTGTGCCGGTGACAATGCCGGTGACTCGGTCGGCCCTACAGCTGACGGTTTTGAAACCTACGGTGTTACCGGTGTTGCCCTGATCTCCTTCATCCTGCTCGCTATCAAGGCTCCTGAAATCCAGATCATGCTGCTTGTATGGATTTTTGCCATGCGCCTTGTCATGATTCTGGCCAGCGCAGTATCCTACTGGGTCAATGCTGCCTATGCAAAGATGAAGTACAGCAATGCTGACGAGATGAACTTCGAGAAACCGCTCATCACGCTTGTCTGGCTTACCTCTATTGTCTCGATCATTCTTACCTACATTGCATCCTATTATCTGATCCGCACGCTTGGTGACGGTACCATGTGGTGGAAGCTTGCTTCGATTATCACCTGCGGAACAATTGCCGGTGCTCTTATTCCTGAACTGGTCAACCGCTTTACCTCAACCGAGTGTGCCCATGTACGCAACGTGGTGCAGTGCACCAAAGAGGGTGGAGCCGCTTTAAATATTCTTTCCGGTCTTGTTGCCGGTAACTTCAGTGCCTACTGGATGGGTCTTGCCATTGTGGGTCTTATGGCAGGCGCTTACGGCCTCAGCACGCTTGGACTCACGACTCTTGGTCTGACGCCTGAGCTGATTGCAGCACAGGGAATCCTTACGGTCGGGCTTGACAAGGTGATCATGCTTGCTCCTTCCGTCTTTGCTTTCGGTCTTGTAGCGTTCGGCTTCCTGAGCATGGGTCCGGTGACCATTGCTGTTGACTCCTACGGTCCGGTTACCGATAACGCACAGTCGGTCTATGAGCTTTCTCTGATCGAAAACGTTTCGGCTAAAGAGATTGAGAGCGAGTTCGGCTTCCAGCCTGACTTTACCAATGCAAAACGCTACCTTGAAGCCAACGACGGCGCTGGCAATACCTTCAAGGCAACGGCCAAGCCGGTGCTTATCGGTACGGCGGTAGTGGGTTCAACGACCATGATTTTCTCGATTATCATGATCCTTACCAATGGTCTTGCCGATGTCAGCTCCATTGCGAAGCTCTCCATTCTCTCTCCTCCGTTCCTGCTCGGCCTCATGATGGGCGGTGCGGTGATCTACTGGTTTACCGGTGCATCCATCAATGCGGTAACTACCGGAGCCTACTATGCTGTTGAATTCATCAAGCAGAACATCAAGCTGGATAGCGGCGCAGAAAAGGCTTCAATTGAGGACAGCAAGAAGGTTGTGGAGATCTGTACGAAGTTTGCACAGAAAGGTATGCTTAACATCTTTCTGACCGTATTCTTTACAACACTGGCCTTTGCCTGTCTTGACTCCTTCTTCTTTATCGGTTACCTGATCTCCATTGCTCTTTTTGGTCTCTACCAGGCTATTTTCATGGCCAATGCCGGTGGAGCCTGGGACAATGCCAAGAAGCTTGTTGAAACCGAGCTCAACGCCAAAGGCACCGAACTGCATGATGCCTCGATTGTCGGTGATACGGTCGGCGATCCGTTCAAGGACACCTCTTCGGTTGCCCTGAACCCGATCATCAAGTTCACCACGCTGTTCGGTCTGCTTGCTATCGAGCTGGCTATCGAACTGCCTCCGCAGCTGGCATTGACCCTGTCCGCAATCTTCTTTGCCCTCTCGCTGGTTTATGTTCATCGCTCCTTCTTCTCCATGAGAATCAAGGTTGACGAACATTAAGTCGCTCTTTCTTGACATAACAACAAAAGCCGCAGTGATGCGGCTTTTGTTGTTACATGACCTTTTGAGAGGAGATGCATTACCGGAGAGCGTTCGCCCTCACAGGGAGAGGGGGGGTTAGCCCGGGATTCTCAGAGCATAGCGTTTGCTCGAATGGAGCACCGGGCGGTATTTTTCGATATTTTCAAGGATTTCACCTGTTCCTCTTGCAACAGCGGTCAGCGGATCTTCGGTGATATGGACGGCAAGTTTGGTCTCTTCGTAGATTTTTTTGTCAATACCCTTGATGAGTGCTCCTCCTCCTGCAAGGAAAATGCCGCGATCAAGAATGTCCACCGAGAGTTCCGGTTTCACGACCAGCATCTCAAGGGTTTTTTTTATCGACGTAATGATCTGGCCGATCGGGGTGGAAATGGCCTCCCTGATGGTTACAGAATCGACTTTCATCGCTTCGGGAAGCCCGGATTTGATGTTGACCGCCTTTACGGTCATGGTCATTTCCGTGTCGAGCTTGTAGGCCGAGCCGATCTGCATTTTTATCTCTTCAACGGTACGTTCACCGATGGACATGTTGTATGTTTTCCTGAAGTGCCGGATAATCGAGTTTGTTATATCAGTTCCTGCAACCCGCAGAGACTCTCCGGATGCAATACCTCCAAGTGAAATAACGGCGATATCTGTTGTGCCGCCACCGATATCGACAATCATGTTTCCTCTTGCCTCATTGAACTCAAGTCCAATGCCGATTGCAGCGGCTATCGGTTCCGATACCAGATAGATCTCTTTGGCTCCTATATGCTCGGCGGCATCATGTACGGCTCGTTTTTCAACCTCGGTGATTCCTGACGGAATTCCGATAACCATTCGGCGGATACCCAAGGAGAAGCGGCTCCTTGTTTTTTTGATCAAACCCTTTATCAGCTCCTCCGTTGCTTCATAGTCGGCAATGACCCCATTGGCCAGAGGCCGGATGGTGATGATGCCGGGATGGGTTCTTTCATGCATGAGAAGAGCTTCATTGCCGATGGCAACAACCTTTCCTGAATTTCGTTCGCGGGCAACTATTGACGGCTCATTTAATACAACGCCCTCGTTGCGTATATATATCAATGTATTTGCTGTTCCGAGATCAATAGCGATATCCCTGAACAGGTTGCTGAAAAAACTCATGTTATGATGGTTCTGTGTAATCTCATGGGGGTAGCAGTAGCTTGTGAAACCGGGTTTTGTTTTCCTCTTGAAAATACCATTGATCTCTCCTTCCGGGTTATGATCAGCGGTGCCACTTTTCTGAATGCGTCAAGTTACACAATGCTTTAGCTCACTCCCAAAAAAAATCACAGGAACACTCTCAATGGAGTAGCAAATTTTTTTGACCAACGTAAAGGTGTTCAGAAATCAGGGGGAAATGCAGTTGATTCTGTTTATGTTTACCGAGAGACAACGAGGGTGTTCCGGTTGCCGTACGGCAGGATATCTGCACGCTTTTTGTATACGTTATATATTTATTTGCTTGTACTTGCGGGTGGCTCTTTTTGATTTCACCTGCCTGCCATTGCCGTCAGAATGGATGAATACCTATGAAACTGACCAGAATCTATCAGAGTAGTGTGATTGACTTTTACTCGCCGGATCTTTCGACCGAACTGCGGCTTCCGTTTGCCGAAACCGGCGTCTCTGCCGGGTTTCCCTCTCCAGCTGATGATTATATGGAGCTCAGCCTTGATCTCAACAAGGCTCTTGTCCGCCATCCGGCCGCCACCTTTTATGCCAGGGTAAAGGGCTCCTCCATGATTGATGCCGGGATTCTGGAAGGAGATATTCTGGTGATCGACAAATCACTGGACCCTAAGGATGGAGATATTGCCATCTGTTTTCTGGACGGTGAGTTTACGGTCAAGAGGATTATGCAGCAAGCTGACGGGCTTCTCCTGATGCCGGCCAACGAGGAGTTCACTCCGATCCGGATCACGGAGGAGAATGATTTTCTGGTATGGGGTGTTGTAACCTATATCATCCACAAGGCAAGGTAGAGTGTCATGTTTGCCCTGATTGACTGCAACAACTTTTATGTGTCGTGCGAGCGGCTGTTCAACCCCGGATTGAGGGGTCGTCCGGTTGTGGTGCTCTCCAACAATGATGGCTGTTTTATCTCCCGGTCGGAAGAGGCCAAGGCTATAGGTCTCGGTATGGGTGAACCGGCATTCAAATGCAGGGAGCTGCTTCAGCAGCACCGTGTAGCCATCTACTCGGCCAACTTTCCGCTCTACGGTGATCTTTCCGCACGGGTGATGAGGACGCTTGCCGATTTTGCTCCCGATATTGAGATCTACTCCATCGATGAGTGTTTTCTTGACCTCAGCGGTTTCGGTCGTTTTGATCTTGAGCGCTATGCCCGTCAAATCCGGCGGACCGTGGAGAAGCATACCGGCATTCCTGTCAGCATCGGTATCGGTGCCACCAAAACCCTTGCCAAGGCGGCAAGCCGTATGGCCAAGAAAAACGCATCTCTCGGCGGGGTCTCTCTTTTGAGGACGGATGTCGGGATCCGCGATGTTCTCTCCGGCATGGAGGTTGAGCATATATGGGGAATCGGTGGCCGTTACGGCGCGCTCCTGCACCGGCACCGGATTCATACCGCGCTGGATTTTGCCGCAGCTCCTCCGCCCTGGGTCCGACAGAACCTCCATATTACCGGGGCAAGGGTTCAGGAGGAGCTGAATGGCCGCTCATGCCTTCCTCTCGAACTGGTGCGGCCACCAAAGCAGTCGATCTGTACATCCCGTTCGTTCGGTACGCCCGTGATTGCAAAGGAGGAGCTTCAGCATGCCGTGGTGCATTTTGCTTCCAAATGCTCGTTCAAGCTCCGCCGGGAAGAATCAAGAGCTTCGCTGGTTACGGTTTTTGCCTGTACCAGCCCGTTTGCTCCAAAGGAGAAGCGGTACTGGGGAACCGAGACCCTTTCGCTTCCGGCACCCTCAAACGATACCCTGCTTCTGCTCAAGGCGGCAACGCTTGCGCTTGAGCGTCTCTACCGGAGGGGATATGAGTACAGAAAAGCCGGGGTTATTCTGAGCGGGATCGGTTCCGTGTGCGAACCGCAACAGACTACGCTTTCGCTCTTCGACACCGATCCGCTGCCGGAAAAGCAGGGGAGGGCGCCAGGCCTCATGGAGGCGCTTGATGCTCTGAACTTTCGTTACGGACCGGGAACACTCCGCATTGCTTCCGACTGCGCATCGGGATGGAAGCAGCGGCAGGAAAACCTCTCTGCTGCTTACACAACCCGCTGGAGTGATATCATTGAGGTGAAGCCATGAATCCCGCAAAGGTATCAAGAGACAGGCTCAAAGAACTGACCGATCTGCCGAACATTGGTGCATCCCTGGCACGTGATCTCCGGTTGATTGGTATTTTCCGGCCGGAGCAGCTTGCGGGCCGCTCGGCGTTGGAGATGTATCACGATTTGTGCCGCATAACCGATACCCGTCAGGATCCCTGCGTGCTTGACGTCTTCATGTCGCTCACCAGCTTCATGTCGGGCAGTGAGCCGCGCACCTGGTGGTCGTTTACCGAAGAGCGGAAGCGGCTGCTCAGCCAGGAGAGAGCAGGAGGGGAGGGAACAAATTAATAAAGGTGCCATTATGATTATCAGCGCCAGCCGTCGCACCGACATCCCCGCCTTCTACGGTGAGTGGTTTGTGAACCGCCTGAAGGCCGGTGAGGTTCTGGTGCGCAACCCCATGCAGCCGAAACAGGTGAGCAGAATTATGCTGACCCCGGCAACGGTTGATGCCCTTGTCTTCTGGACCAAAAACCCTGCACCCTTTCTTTCGCGTCTGCCGGAAATTGATGCGATGGGATATGCATACTATTTTCTTTTTACCCTTACGCCCTATGACTCCGTGCTGGAGCCCGGTGTGCCGGAGAAGGGTTCTCTTGTTGAGGTGTTCCGGCGGCTCTCTCGACTTGTCGGTCCTGAAAAAGTGGTGTGGCGGTATGATCCCGTTCTCATCACCGATCAGTTTACCCCGGCCTGGCATGCGGATTCTTTTCAAAAGCTCGCAGAACAACTTTCAGGTTATACCGGGCGCTGCATCATCAGTTTTCTTGACGACTACCGCAAGGTGAGGAACCGTATGCGCAATCTCCGCTACACCCTGCCTGACAGC
Source organism: Candidatus Chlorobium masyuteum (assembly GCF_011601315.1). Taxonomy (NCBI): domain Bacteria; kingdom Pseudomonadati; phylum Chlorobiota; class Chlorobiia; order Chlorobiales; family Chlorobiaceae; genus Chlorobium; species Candidatus Chlorobium masyuteum. The sequence goes on from NZ_JAAORA010000007.1 coordinate 29,715, forward strand.
GCGGAGATGGGTGATCTGGCGGCTCTCTTTGCCGATATCGCCGCAAAACGGGGCATTGCACTCTGTACATGCAGTCAGGAGGTTGATCTTTCCCGTTACGGCATCATGCACAGTCGCTGTATTGATGGCGGGCTTGTCGAGCGCATCTCCGGTCGAAGGATGACGGTAACCAAAAAAGACAGCAGCCAGCGCCACGCCTGTGGCTGCATCGAGAGCCGGGATATCGGCAGCTATGATACCTGCCCGCACGGCTGCCTCTACTGCTATGCTGTTGCCAGCCAGGCAAAGGCAGGCAAAGCTTTTGAAGCATACGAGCCATCATCACCGATGCTCTGCGACAGCCTGCACGGAGACGAAACAATCACAACGCCTGCACCCCGCAAGCGAGCTGCTTCAGCGCGAACACTATCCGATGCCGGATTGCATCAGGGCGAACTGTTTGGATAGAATAAAATCACCCGGGAGGTCCCGGGTGAAGAGTAATGAGCGTTGATGCCGGTTTATCCCAACTGTTCGACAAGGTAATTCTGTATCCCCATCTGGCTGATCTGGTCGATTTGAGCCTCAAGCCAGTCGATGTGAGCCTCCTCATCGCGGAGGATTGATTCAAGCAGTTCACGGGTGCCGTTATCTCCGAGTTCGACAGCAAGCTTGATTCCGTCATTGTAGGATGCGATAGCTCCATCTTCCGAATGCCGGTCGTTTTTGTGCTGGGCGGCCACGTCAGCTCCTATCTTTATCTTTTTGAGGTCGCTGACTACCGGAATACCTTCGAGAAAGAGGATTCGTGCGATGAGTTTTTCGGCATGTTTCATTTCATCAATCGCACGTTTTTCATCAGCGTTGTGGAGTTTTTCATAACCCCAGTTGCTGCACATCTCCGAATGCACAATGTACTGGTTGATTGCTGTCAACTCATCAGCGAGCAGGCTGTTGAGCTTTTCGATTATTTTCGGATTTCCTTTCATCGGTCTCTCCTTGATTCGTGTTGATAATGGAATCTTTCATATAGGCACTTCGTATAATAAAGCTGATAATCCGCAATCCAGCAATATCTTTTCCGCCAAATCATGAAAGCTGTGAAATATTGTGATTCCGTGTATAGAAAATAACACCGATGCGTTTGATGTGTTCAATAATACCCGGATCGTCGATATCGGAAAAAATGGAGAGGTCAATGGTATAGGGCAGATGCAGGTTGTCAATCTCTTCACTGATCTCAAACAGTGTTTTGGTGGTTAATGCCGTGCCGCAAAGTGTCAGGTCAATATCCGAGCCGTTTTTATGCGTTCCTTTTGCACGGGAACCATAGAGGATAGCCTGTTCCACCTGAGGGTAAAGAGCAATGACCTTGTGTATTTTCCGGATTGTTTCATCCTGCAGACCGTACATCATGGTGTCGTTTCTGTTTTCAGCTTTTCCAGTTTTACCAGAAGTGATTCAAATGCAGCGAAGTAGTCGTTGAGAATAGCGGACGATATGTTGGCCGCTGTGGTTTCGTCATAGGTGTGGGTCGTCAGGTTTCGACTCAGAATCATCTCCATCCAGGTCTCTCCTTTTTCAATCAAACCAGCCTTGAAGGCGGCACGTGTAGTGTCTTTGGAACCATATAAATCAGCAACACCCCGATTTTCAAGAAAATCCTTCAATGTTTTCCACGCCAGTTCATGGGTGTACTCAAATGACTGGATCAAACCCTGCTCTTCAAGTGTTGAAAGTTTGCGTTGTTGAGCCAGTTCAACTGCCGCTTTCAATTGTGAAAAAGCTTTAAGGAAGTTGTTGAAACGCTGAACCCATCGGATATCTGTCATCATAACGAAGCTCCAGAAAAAGAATATGATCACATATTTCAAAAGTATCAGGTACCGGACGCCAGTAATTTACAAAACATTTAAAATCACCGCACACTAATCCATAAATCCCCCGAAGCGGGTTCGGATTTCTCTTTTGCCATCGTCGCATACTCCGGATACTTTCCCGTTTCGTAGAGAGTACACTATATTGTCTTTCTTACTCATTCGTTAACCCTGGTTAATCCATTCACATGGCTGTTACACCCTTGCGGACATTGCAACCTGTATACGCTGCTTCGGATAGCGGAATAAAAAAGGTAAAAATTCTTGTTGCTTCGCCGGGTGATGTCGATAAGGAGCGAAAGATTGTTGAGGAGGTCATACAGGACTGGAATATCCGTAATGGTGATGAGCGGAATATGGTTCTCGAAGCAGTGCTTTGGGAAAAACATGCAGCTCCGGAAAACCGGGGCAATGACGAGGGGCCACAACCTCAAATTACCCGCCAGATAGTTGATGACTGTGATTGTGCGATAGGGATTTTTTGGAATCGTATAGGAACACCTACGAAAATTGCTCCCGGTGGAGCAGTTGAAGAGGTGCAGCGGATGCTGACCGTGCTGAAGCGTCCGGTTATGCTCTATTTTTCCGATATGCCCATTAACCCAAGCAAGATCGATTCTGAGCAGAAAGCAAAGCTTGATGAGTTCAAGGTGGCGATGAAGATTGATGGTCTGGTATGGGAATACAACAGCAGAGCAAAGTTCCGTACCCATTTATCCCGTCATCTTGACTTGAAAATACGGGAATGGTTCTTCACTTCCGGAGTTAAAACGACAAAGAAATCCATTCCAACTGATGAGGTGTTACGCCGTTATCAGGCAATACTGAAAGAGGAGCAGGGATATATCCGCATGCTTGGGATGCCGGGAGTAGAGAGCGTCAAGGTTAACCTGAATGATGACACCTTTGTGCCGCTTCGCCTTTCCGGCAAGTATGATTCAGAGAAGGTGTTTTCTGAAAAGAGAGCCTCTCAGGAGAGCGAGCATATTTTTTCTCCCGACGAAATCATGAAGCGGGCATTTCATGATCGCAGGGGTCTGAGAATGCTCCTTGTCATCGGTGATCCCGGAGCCGGTAAGACGACACTGCTCAAGTACTATGCCCTGTGTGCAATGGAGGATTATACCCGGCTTGGCTTTGCCTCTCCGGTCAGTGTGTTTTACCTGCCGCTGCGCGAGCTTTTGCGTGATGAAAAGGGCGATTTTTCTGATTCACTGCCAGTAAACCTTGCAAGCTGGTCAGCCAAGCATCATCAAACCATTCCGGAGGGGATTTTCGGAGAATGGCTGAACAGTGATGCTCTCGTCTTGCTTGACGGCCTTGATGAAATCAGTGATACGGAAGAGCGCAAAGCGGTGTGCGACTGGATAGACCATGCTTGGAGCGGATTCCGCAAGGCCCGCTTTGTGGTTACGTCACGGGCGACAGGCTATAACAAGGAGGAGGGCATCGAGCTTGCCGCCGACTACGAGCGGGCTGATGTACAGGACTTTACTTCGGAGCAGCAGGAGCGGTTTCTCTCAAACTGGTTCACGGCTGCTTTCCTGAAAGAACCCTGTGAAAAGGGATTTGACGAAGCTGGCTGGCAAATAAAGCAGAGAGCGGAAGCCCATGAGAGAACCATAGCTATTATGGCGCACCTCAAGATCCCGAAAAACAGGGGATTGCGTCAACTTGCGGCCATACCGATGATTTTGCAGATTATGGCTATACTTTGGAAGGATCGTGACTATATGCCTGAAAGTCGGGTAAAGCTCTACGAAGCAGCGCTTGATTATTTGCTTGAATTTCGCGACAAGCGCCGAAAGATAGTTCCGCTTCTTTCAGCCTCGCGTGCCCGCCAGGTGCTCGGGCCGGTTTCGCTCTGGATGCAGGAGCGGCTTGAAAAAGATGAAGCACCAAAAGCAGAGATGCACATCGAAATGCAGGAGAGGCTTGATACGCTTGACAATCCGCCAACAGCGGAGGTGTTTTGCGACTATCTGGTTAAACGCGCGGGCTTGCTGGTTGAGAGTGCGGGCAAAGAGTACCTCTTCCGGCACAAATCATTCCGTGAATATCTTGCAGGCGTTCAACTCAAGGAGGATCGTTCTGACGATATGCTCAATACTCTCGTGACCCACTTCGGAGAGGACTGGTGGGAAGAGCCGCTCCGCTTTTTCATTGCTTCGGTTGACGCCAATGTTTTCGATGCCTTTATGCAAAAGTTCTTTGATGCACCGCAGAGCGAAGCACTGACACAAAAGCAGCAGATACTTTTGATGACGCTCATCGAAGAGGCAAAGGGGAAAAAGATTGACGCTCTAAGCAAAAAACTGCTTGATCCTGCTACTACAGTCGAGCGTCAGCGGGTGATTCTTGACTGCCTCAAGACTGTTGGCAAGAGTTCGGCGTTGAAAGCAATTGGGCAGTTTAAAACAGAGGGTTTGGCCAAAAACAGTGATGTTGCTGACCGGACAACAGATGTTATGTTCACTTTGCTATTCGGTTTAGATGCAAAGTATTTAATAAAGCAAAACCTCTCATCGGTTACGACTGTGCCTACGATTATCACGCCGGAAAATCTCCCGGAATCATTTCGCAATCCGAATGAGCACAATGCAGAGTATATCCTGATAAGAAAAGGGAGCTATCTTGACTCGGAGACAAAAGAGAAAAGGAATGTGAAAACTGATCTCTATTTCGCCAAATATCCTGTTACCAACAGGCTTTACCGATCATTTATTTCAGGCTTTGGTGAATCAAAAGCGTTCAGGGAACGTCTGGATGAAATTGCAGGAAAGAGCGAGTGGGATGCAGGATTTCAAAAATATCTCAGCTCAGGGAAAAAGGATCTTGCTAAGTTGTTTCGTTCCGGTTATGATGAAGACCGCAAATTCGGCGGAGATGATCAGCCTGTTGTTGGTGTGAACTGGTATGCCGCAAAAGCATACTGCCTGTGGCTTTCGCTGCTTGAGGGCACAGCAGACGCTTACCGCTTGCCGAATGAAGTTGAGTGGCAGTGGGCCGCAGGAGGCAGGCAGGGAAAGAGAGAGCGGGTAGTTCGAGACTATCCCTGGCCTGAGGCGAAAGGCGAACCAAACCCGAAACTGGCCAATTATGGTCAAAATGTTGGTGCAACCACTCCCGTCGGGAGCTACCCTGAAGGGGCGACACCAGAGGGACTGTACGATATGGTCGGAAATGTGTGGGAGTGGACGGATAGTATACACGAAAAATACGCTCCTGCCCGTTCTTTGCGCGGGGGTTCGTGGGGCGCTGAACCTGAGGATCTGCGCTGTTCGGTCCGGGGCGACTTCGATCCCGGCGACTGGGGCGTCGATATCGGTTTTCGAGTAGTTCGTTCCAGTCCTCTTTACTCTTCCTGAATTTCTGATCCTCTGTTCTCTGGAAATCTGGAAAGAAATGTGATGAGTGATGGGTTATGGGCGATGAGTGGGTGAGGAAGAGTATGAATTTCGAGCAGCGTCATCCCGAACGGAAGAGAGGGATCATGGTTGCGAGGAGAAAAAGTAACGGATTGAGGAATATTTTTATGGCCGGTCATGACATGCTGATTGCGAAAAAGGCCTATGATTTTTCAAAATGGCTACTGCTGCACACTGGAAAATTCCCTAAAAGCTATCGCTTCAGCATTGCTCTCCGTCTGGAAAATGGTGTGCTGGAGTTTACCGAGCTTGTTGCGATAGCCAATATGCGGGAGAAGAAATCAGATCTCTTGCATCAGGCTGATGAGGTGTTGACACGGTTACGCATACTGTTTCGCCTGAGTTATGAACTGAAATTTATTAGCATAACCTCCTATGAATTTGGAAGTTGCCAGATTACCGAATTGGGAAAGATGCTTGGCGGCTGGTTGAAAAAAATTGAACAAGTCGCTGAAAATTCATAACTATCGTTGTTCAGAATAGAGGAAAAGAGTCGCTAAATGAGCTGCCCGTTCTTTGCGCGGGGGTTCGTGGAACAATAAACCTGAAAATCTGCGCTGTTCGGTCCGGAACAACAACAATCCCGACAACAGGAACAACAATATCGGTTTTCGAGTAGTTCGTTCCAATCATGCCTTTTTCAATGCGCGTAAACGCCCATTATGATGCCGTTATTTCAAGGAATAACGGACAGTTTTTTGGGCATGACATCCGGCTTTTTCTCCTGAGGCTTGTTTCCGGTTACCTGCCGGGGCATGCACAAACAGAACAGATAAGGCAGGCTGCTTGAGTAAGTAATTGAAAAAGCTGTCTGCTTTTTTTCTTATACAGCATGAAACGCAGCAAAAACCTCTTTGACTGCATTATTTCTTTTGAAAATATGCTATCAGCCGCCCACAAAGCGGCAAAAGGGAAGCGTGAAAACCTGTCGGTGCTATGTTTTTTTGCTCATTTTGAAGAAAATCTCTGGGAAATTATTGCTGAGCTCAAGAATAAAACATATCAGCCCGGTTCATATAAAACCTTCAGCATCTATAAGCCAAAGCCCCGGCAGATCAGTGCGGCGCCATTCAGGGACCGGGTTGTACATCATGCCTTGATCGCTTTTGTCGGGCCTATTCTTGAACGTACCTTTATTTTTGATACCTATGCCAACAGAACAGCCAAGGGGACTCACAAGGCAATAGAGCGCTACCAGCACTTCCTGAAAAAATATCAATATGGGTTGAAGTTTGATATCAGAAAATATTTTCCGTCGATTGATCACAACATCCTCAAAACTTTATTGCGGAGAAAAATATCGTGTGCTGATACGCTGTGGCTGATTGACCTGATTATTGACAATAGTAACGCGCAAGCGGAGCATAGTCACTATTTCCCGGGAGATACTCTTTTTACTCCCTATGAAAGACGGCGCGGGTTGCCTATCGGTAACCTCACCAGCCAGTGGTTTGCCAACTACTATCTGAGCTTCCTTGATCACTATATCAAAGAGCAACTGCGATGCAGAGGGTATGTTCGATACGTTGATGACGGGGTATTGTTTTCCAATGAAAAAGTTCAGTTATGGGCATGGAAAGAGGCAATCGAAGAGTTTTTGCAACAATACCGGTTGATACTCAATCCTCAAAGAACGGAACTCTATCCATCAACTGAGGGCAAGTGTTTTCTTGGCCAAAAAGTGTATCACTCATACCGAAAGCTCCCTTCCGAAAACGTTCGGAGAGCAAAAAAAAGAATCCGGAGTTCAGTGCTTGCTGACCCCGTCACTCTCCGGCAGAGTCTTTCAGGCTGGGTTGGTCATGCCCGGCAGGCTGACACCCGCAATCTTTTGCACTCGCTTGGTTTATTGCCGGAAAGTGAGTGTTAAAATCATTAACAAATCATCGAGCAGCGCTATGCGATTTCAAAGCATCACCTTGAAGGCCCGAATTTTCTGGTTTGTTCTGCTTCTCATTGCAGCCATTCCCGATATCGTTATTGCGAAAGTTGAGGCTGCAAGGCCGCCGGATGTTGAGAATACTTCGGCGCAAGGAAACTCAAACCCCGGCAAAAAGATTGTACCGGATTCGGAAGCTGTGAATAAAAAAATGGAAACACAGTTTAGTTGGATCAGTTATGTTCCTGTTGGAGCGCTGGTTATAGCAGCACTGGCGTTAGTGGTTACTCTTTATGTTCGTAGTCGGAGACTTTATGATGTAAAAGAAACGGAACAAGTGAAGAACGGTGTTGGAGATGAGCATGAAAGGGAAAAAGAAAGAGAGAAAAAAGAACAACAGCATAAAACTGATGCCGAGCGCTACAGTGATCGGTTGATAGAGGAACTTGGTAAAAACACAATATTCGGAATGCCGGGTATTGATGGTGCAAGGGAAGCTGTTGATCTGCCGGAGACCTTTGTCCCCCCTGATATTTCAGTTAATGAGCAGCATCAACAACAGGGGACTTATGCAAGAACACCGGAAACAAAAACATCAGATGTTACTCCAATTGCAGCGCTGAATTATGTCGTAGAAAGATCGCGCATGCTGGTGATCATAGGGGAACCTGGTTCAGGAAAAACAACCATCATCAAGCATTTTGCGCTCAGCAGCCTCAGGTTGGCGGGATTTACTTTTCCTGTGCCAATACTCTATATGCCATTGAGTAAAATGGCAGCTCAAGGGTCTGAGCAGAAATCGTTTTCCGAAAAACTGGCAGACTGTTTTCAACCGAACCTGAAGATATCCGATACTTTTTTTGAGAATCGCCTGAAAAAGCAAAGGTCGCTTGTACTTCTTGACGGTCTTGATGAAATAAGCGACAGTGAGCAAAGAAAAAAGGTTTGTATCTGGATTTCGGATGCCTCCAAAAACTGGAAACAAGCTTTTTTTGTGGTGACCACACGTGACAAGGGGTATGGTGAAAATGAGCAAACCGCACTCCAGGTTGATAAACTACCCGCATACGTCAAACGATTTACCGTTGATCAACAGCGCGATTTTTTGCAGAAATGGTTCCGCGCTACTTTTTTACGTGACCTCTATCGTGACGAAAAGGGTTGCAGTAAGGTCAGGATAGCCGAAGTTGAAAAGGTTGCAGGAGAAAACGCCAGTGCGGTTGACACCTATCTTTCACAACCGGAAAACGAGGGAATGCGCAAGGACCTCGCAGGTATACCGCTGCTCCTGCAACTTATGGCAATTCTTTGGAAACAAAGCAAGGCTATACCCGAAAACCGTGAAAAGCTCTATAGCGTCGCATTGGATTATCTGCTTTTTTATCGGGAAAATGAGAAAGGAATTCCTCCGTTTCTTCCTGCAACCGAGTTCAAAAAGTTATTGGAACCGGTCTCTCTCTGGATGCAGGACATGAAAAAGGATTCGGCCGATATGGAGAAGTTTCATGATAGAATGCAGCAGGACGTTGATATTCTGGACTACAAGTATAGAAGCAAATACAGGGCTGAGGAGATTTGCCATAACCTTGTTTCACGAGCCGGTGTTCTTGGGATATCAGGTTCGACCTATGTTTTCAGTCATAAGACATTCCGGGAGTATCTTGCCGGTTTGCAGCTCGTTAGAAGTGTTACATCTGAACCTGATCGAATAGAAAATCTGGTTGGGCAGGTAGGAGACGAATGGTGGGATGAACCTTTGCTTTTTTTTGCTGCGCAGGTTGATTCATTCTTGTTCAACAAGTTCATGCTGGCATTTTTTGATTCACCAAAAAGTGATTTTCTTGATCCGAAAACATTGAATTTCTTGCAGAAATTAATCCGCAAGGCACCGCAAACTGTAGATGCTTTTCGTGATAAACTGCTTCATCCTGACACACCACGCAATAAACAGTATTACCTTCTGGAGTGCCTGAAAACCGTAGGTACCCGACAGGCGGTTGAGACTGCACAACGGTTCAAGACACTGAGCCCGTTGGCTGATACGGAGCTGCTCAGAAAAGCTGATGAAGTGATTGTAACCGATGAAGTCGCCGTACCTGCTGTTAATCCGGCAGACTTGGATCAGCCGGGTGATGGTGTCGGGGACGAGCATCCAGAGGTGCTTTTTAGTGCTTTTGAACAAAATGCACAGTACATCCTTATCAGAAACGGCCGCCACTCCGTAGATGGTAAAGAGCAAGTGGGGGATCTCTATGTTGCCAAATATCCTGTTACAAATAAGTTGTATCGAAATTTTATTACCTATCTGCAATCCGCAGACAATGCCAAAGCTGACGATATTCTGAGTGACAGGCTTTTTAAACTTGCCGGTACCGTACCGGGATTCCTGAAATATCTGGATGAAGAGCCACTTCTCTCAAAGAGGTGTTGTTCAAAATATGACGATGATCGGCGTTTTAACGAGGATGATCAGCCGGTTGTTGGAGTGAGCTGGTATGCTGCCCGAGCCTACTGCCTCTGGCTTTCGCTGCTTGAGAGCAAGGGTACTGATCCTGATCGTTATCGTTTGCCAAAAGACAAGGAGTGGGAGTATGCCGCCGCTGGAAAAGATGGTCGTAAATATCCCTGGAGTAAAGAGAAGGGAGAGCCAACGTCAAAGCTGGCGAATTATGGGGAAAATGTTGGCGCAACTACACCCGTCGGGAGCTACCCGGAAGGAGCAACACCGGAAGGATTGTATGATATGGCCGGTAATGTGTGGGAGTGGATGGATAATTTATATGACGAAAAGAAAGAGTACCGTTCTTTGCGCGGGGGTTCGTGGAGCTTTAAACCTGAGCTTCTGCGCTGTTCGGTCCGGAACTACTTCAATCCCGACAGCTGGCTCAACCTTATCGGTTTTCGAGTAGTTCGTTCCAGTCCTCTTTCCTCTTCCTGATTTTCTGATCTTCTGTTCTCTGGAAATCTGAAAAGGAATTTAATTCATGGAATGGTCGCCGGAGGCGGCCCGAAATATGTTTGGCAGGAGTGGAGAAGGTTTATTTCCGGGTAAACAATGTTTATACTGTAAAAGGCAGTAGATGCAGCACGTTTATTAAAAACAAAATTGCTTATGCTGTACGTGTTACTGTTTGTCAGGGGAAATTTGAGATTAACATTTTGCAGGCGGGAGATATTATCATGGAACTCCATTTACGTGATGAAAAAACCAAAGAACTGCTTGCGGAAGTTGTAGTAGATCTTTTAAACACGAAAAAAAGCCTTTTCTATGACATTGTGATAGAGGCTTTGGAGGATGTTGGGTTGGCAAATGCTATTGCCGAAGGGAGAAAAAATGAATGTGTCTCAGAGGATGAAATTTTTGCCATTCTTGATGGCAATGCACGGTAAATGTTTTTTTTGAACATGGATTTGCAAAGGAGCTTCAAAAGCTGCGGGATAGCAGGCTGTTGCCAAAAATCAGGGAAATTATTCTTGAGTGCAAGGAAGCTGACAGTTTGACCGAAATCAGAAATCTGAAAAAGCTTCAAGGTTACGATACCTTTATCGTATTCGTGTGGGAGATAATCGGATAGGGATAGAGTTTGCCGCGAATGAACTTGTTTTTACCCGCCTTTTGCACAGGAAAGAGATTTATAAACATTTTCCGTGACTACTCCCATGGGTCAAAAAGAGGTGCCCCGGATGCGGTCATGTCAGATGTGTTGCGGGTGACCAGAGTTAACCCGTTAGTTATTGCTGTTGCAGCAATGAGAGCGTCGATGACGGGGAGTGCCTTTCCTTTTTTTTCTGCATCTCCGAGTATTCCTCCCCATTGGAGTGCAACTTCGGTTGTGACTGTGAGGATTCGTCCATTGAACCGTTCCGGCAACTCATAAGCAAGCCATGCCTGCAGTTGCGTTTTTTTCTTGCCGTCTGCGAGTTTTGAAATCCCTTTTTCGATTTCACCAAGAGTAATAACGCTCAAAAAAAAATCCTGCTCATCACCACGGTCAATCCACTCCATAACTTTTGGTGAAGGGAGCGGTCTGACCAGTTCAGATATTACGCAGGTATCCAAAAGGTATTTCATAGTATCACCTCACTCCGGCCTGTATCTTTTGAGCGCTGGAGGTCAATACAGGCTTTCCTGAGCGGTGAATTATGAAAAAAGCCTGAAAGTGGCTCTGTTGGTTTGGCGGCCTTCACCGACCTGGTGTATTCGTCAAATGAGAGAACAACAGCAGCAGGTGTGCCGTGAAGGGTAATGGTCTGCGGCCCGTCATGAAGCGCGTTTCTGACAACTTCGCTCAAATGATTTTTGGCCTGTTGCAGTTGCCATGTTTTCATCTGTTTCTCTCCAATAATAACGTTGGCTATATTCTGGCTACCGATAGCCAGAATATAGCCAACAACAGGCTCGTTTTCAAATTCGTTTCCAGGGACCTCTTCGTGAGAGTAAATGTTATTGCATTATTTTACAAATCACCTCTTTTTGTTATTATATGAGTGGTTGTTCATATAAGGGCGCCTCTATTTATTGTCGTGAGAAGCCCGAGGACAAGGCGGATGGAGCACAGAAACCGGAGTGTACACGGAGTACATGAGGATTTCGAGCACCACCCAACGCAGTAATCGGGTTTCGGAATAAATAAATAGAGGTGCCCATAATAGAGTCAAAAATATGCAGGAACATCGAGCTGAGGGTTGTCAGGAGGAGTGTTTTCATCCGGATGTTGTTGCGCGTGTTCGCAAAGAGATGCCGGGGGAGCCGCTGCAGGAGGAGCTTGCACAGCTTTTCAAGGTGCTTGGCGATCATACCAGAATACGGATTCTCAATGCGCTTTGTCTCTCGGAACTCTGTGTTTGTGATCTCACCTCTATTCTCGGCATGAATCAGTCCGCAGTTTCACATCAGTTGCGGGTGCTGAGGGATGCCAAGCTCGTGAAGTCGCGCAAGCAGGGAAAGAATGTGCTCTACACTCTTGACGACACCCATGTCTCAACCCTTATCCGGACCGGTTCCGAACACATCAGGGAAGGGAGGTAAAGCGGCTCTTTTTTTTTGCTTAAAACATGAACATATAATCATGTGAGAATATGTGACAGGCTAAAAGCGCAGCTCCTGCGGAGCGAAATATTGGCAGAGGGATAAGGTCGCCTCCTGATAACAGTTTTACAGATAAGCCTAAATGAGGTGTTGATATGCATGATTTTTATACCCTTTTCCTGAGTGTTTTGGCCGCATCCTGGAGTGTGCTTCTCGAAGCCGCCCCTTTTGTGCTGCTCGGTTTTTTTATTGCCGGAGTGCTCAAGGCATTTGTTCCTGATGATTTTGTTGCCACCCATCTTGGGGGCGGGGGAATGGCGAGTATTTTCAAGGCGTCATTATTTGGCATTCCCATTCCCCTGTGCAGTTGCGGAGTGCTTCCGGCTGCAGCAGGCCTGAAGAAACAGGGTTCCGGGAATGGTCCTGTTGCAGCGTTTCTTATTTCAACACCCGAAACCGGGGTGGACTCCATTGCGGTCTCCTGGGCGCTGCTCGATCCGCTGATGACCGTTATCCGGCCGGTTATTGCGCTTTTTATGGCTATTGCAACCGGTATTGCGGTTTCATTTGCCGGAAAGCAGAGCGCAAACGATGTTGCGGCTGACGCAGATAAACCGGGGGAGAGTGCCTGTGCATCTTCATGCTGCTGCGGTCATAAAAAGCAGGAAAAACTGACGGTTTCCGGAAAATTCAGGGAGGGTATGAGCTTTGCCTTCGGCGATCTCTTGAACGATGTCGGGCTCTGGCTCTTTATCGGTATCCTGCTCTCCGGCCTCATCTCGGTTTTTGTTTCAACGGAAGTGGTAAGCCGCTATTTGTCGAATGAATATCTTTCGATGCTCGTGATGTTTATCGTTTCCGTGCCGCTCTATGTCTGCGCTACAGCTTCGACTCCGATCGTTGCCGCTCTGGCTCTGAAAGGCATATCCCCTGGAGCCGCCCTTGTGTTTCTTCTTGCCGGTCCGGCAACCAATGCGGCATCGCTCCCGGTGATTTTCAGAATGCTTGGCAGAAAATCGGCTCTCATCTATCTGGCGAGCATTGTACTCATCGCTCTCATTGCGGGAGTAGTGGTCAATGACCTGTATGGATACCTTGGCTACGATATCACCCATTGGGTCAGTAAAGGGGCTCACGAGGAGGCAGGCATTGTTTCCATTGCTGCATCTGTTGTGCTTCTCCTGCTTGTGCTGAAATCACTGCTGCCAAAAAAACAGCGTGGTCATTCCCATTAAGAGTGTAATTCATCATATTTACGTTATATTTATGGCGTATTTATTTTTATGGATATGCTAAAATGATGATTCAGGGTATGGTCAGTTTGTTCCGCTCGCTTGCAGGGATAGTGCTTCCTGTTGCTCTCCTCATCGCTCACTCTGTTACTGCTTTTGCTGCAGATGGATCTCCATATGGCGGTGACGCAGAGATCCTTCAGGCTTCGCATGGAGCGGGAAAGAGTTCAAGGGTGTCGCTTTCGGATGAAGAAGCCCAGCTCTACCGTCTGCTTATGGATTACCGCAGGAGTGAGGGGAAGCCTCCGATTCCTGTTTCACCAAACCTTTCGCGTGTTGCCCGGTTGCATGTTCGTGACCTTGAGGCACACCCTCCTTCAGGCTCATGCAACCTGCACAGCTGGTCGGAATATGGGTCGTGGCAGCCGGTCTGTTACAACGGAGGAGAGAGTGTACAGAGGATGTGGAGCAAGCCGAGGGAGCTGACCTCCTACAACGGAAACGGCTTTGAGGTTGCGGCCTGTACGAGCAGCGGAAGGATGCTGCCATCACATGCGTTATCGCTCTGGGAGGGATCGTCAGCACACAATGCCGTAATCACCAACTCGGGAAAGTGGGAGCGGCTTCAGTGGAATGCGGTCGGGGTGGCCATCTCCGGTTCATACGCCGTTGTCTGGTTCGGAGAGGAATCCGACCCTTCAGGCAGATAGCCTTACCTGCCGGTTCCAACGTATGGGGATCAATGCCGCATCCTCACTCACTCCCATCTTTATGTGCTTATCGATCCAGCTTTTTTGCTTTCAGGCGCAATGAGTTGCTTACTACCGAGACGCTGCTTCCGGCCATCGCAAGTCCTGAAAATACCGGGTTCAGAAAGATTCCCCAGAAAGGGTAGAGTGCACCTGCAGCAAGCGGTATGCCGATGATGTTGTAGATAAAAGCCCAGAAGAGGTTCTGGCGTATAACATTCATGGTGGCGCGTGAGAGGGTGATGGCTTGAGCAACCTTGTTGATATCGCCCTTCAGCAGGGTTATACCGGAGGACTCTATGGCAATATCGGTTCCCGTTGCCATGGCAATGCCGACATCGGCCTGTGCAAGGGCCGGAGCATCATTGATGCCGTCACCCGCCATGGCAACCTTCCTCCCTTCAGACTGAAGCGCCTTTATTTTAGCCGCCTTTTCTGTGGGGAGAACCTCAGCAATCACCTCATCTATGCCGACCTGACCAGCCATGTAGTTCGCCGCAGCACGGTTGTCGCCGGTCAGCATGATGACCTTCAGCCCTCTCTTGTGCAGTGCCGCTACGGCCGCCTTTGCCTCGGTTTTGACGGTGTCACTGAGCGCAATCAACCCCAGAGCGATCCGGTTCTCTTCAATCATGACGACGGTCTTTCCCTCTGCCTGAAGCCTCCTGACTTCGGCCAGTTCTCTTTCAGCCGCCACAGGTTTGCGGATAGTAACCGGCAGTCCGGCAATGGTTGCCGACACCCCCATCCCCTCAAGTGCTTTGAATTCCGAGATATCCCTGAGGGTGATCGAGCGCCTCTTTGCCTCGTCAAGAATAGCCTCTGCCAGAGGGTGTTCGGAGCGGTTTTCAACACTGCCCGCGATCTGCAGCAGCGACTCGGGAGTTGTTCCTTCACAGAGAGGGGTGACATCGGTAACCTTCGGGCTTCCGGTGGTAATGGTGCCGGTTTTGTCAAACACAACGGTATCGATCGAGCTGAGTTTTTCAAGGCTTTCGGCGTTGCGGATAAGGATGCCGTATTCAGCCCCTTTGCCGATGCCCACGATGATGGCGGTCGGGGTTGCAAGCCCGAGTGCACAGGGGCAGGCGATCACAAGAATGCCGACCATGCCCGATATGGCGTAGGAGAGTGCAACTGAAAAACCGAGGTATGAGGAACCGACAGTGATCCAGATCAGGAAGGTTGCAGCCGCAATAATGAGCACAACGGGCACAAAAATCCCTGCGATTTTGTCGGCAATCTCCTGTATCGGCGCTTTTGACCCCTGCGCCTCTTCAACCATCCGGATGATGCGGGCCAGAACCGTGTCGGAGCCGACGTTTGATGCCCTGAAGGTGAAGGAGCCCTGTTTGTTGATCGTGCCGCCGATAACTTCATCCCCGCTCTTTTTATCAGCAGGAATGGACTCTCCGGTCACCATCGATTCGTCTATTGCGGAGAACCCTTCAATGATGATGCCGTCTACCGGAAGTTTTGCCCCGGGTTTGATGATAACCGTATCGCCTTTTCTGACCGCTTCAGCCGCGATCTCCATCTCTTTTCCCTCCCTGAGCACAATGGCGGTTTTGGCCTGAAGATTAATCAGCTTTTCAATGGCTTCACCGGTTTTCATCCTTGAGCGGGCTTCAAGATATTTGCCGAGCAGAACAAAACCGATCACGACAATGGTAACGTCGAAGTAGGTGTAGTCGGGCACGCGCAGCAGCTCCCGCAGTGAGGGGATAAGGGTGATAAGTGCACTGTAGACGTATGCCGTGAGGGTACCGATGCCGATGAGGGTGTCCATGCTTGCGGCTCCGCTCTGCAGGAACATGACGATGCCGTGCAGGAATGGTGCTCCGATCCTGAAGACAAACCAGGTGGCAAGAACCATGGAGATAATATTGAAGAGCTCCATAGGAATCGGCAGGTTCGGCACACTCTCGATAAACCTTGAGCCGATATCCCACATCATGAGGATAAAGACAAGCAGGGCTATCGGCAGGGCAAACTGCACTTTTGCTTTCTGATCAAGAAGCGCCTGCTCTTTCTCCTCCTTCAGGCGGATAGCTCCGGAGGCTGCGATTTTCTGCATTTCCCCGGCGCCTGTGGCTCCCGGCTCAGCCGCAATGGCATAGCCATATCTGCTGACGGCATCATTGAGTGCTTCAACCGGAAGGGTTTCATGGTCGAAAGCAATGGTGACCTTCTCTGTGGCAAGATTGACATCTGCGCGGGTGATTCCCTCAACCTTTGAGAGCTTTTTGGTGATGATGGCTGCACAGCTTGCGCAGTGCATCCCTTTCACGCTGTATGTTCCGGTCGTTGTCATAGGTAGGGATTTGTGTCAATAACGTTATACCACTCTTTTCTCCACTCCCTGAGCATGCCAAGCCCCCCCTTGAGGAACTGCTCCACAGCATCGGCATTGTCGAGTACTTCACTCCGGCTTGACTTCAGGCGGATCTCCCTGGTCATGCGGACGCCATTTTCATGATGAGCTATCAGAGCATTAAGGAATCGCAGCTCCAGCTTGCTGTCACTGCTGCCGAGGTTCGCTACCTCCGGGTCCCGGACCTTTCGCTGGTCCCCATACCACTCCTTTTTCCATTGGTAGAGCTCGGCTATGGCCACCGGCTCGTTTTTCAGGATCTCCTTGCACAGATTTCGGATCTCCGTCCGCTGGCTTATCGAGGCCTTTTCAGCAAGCAGGATTGCTCCCCGGTGGTGGGCGATCATGCCGTCAAGGTAGCGCAGGTCAACCCATTTATCCGCCTGACCAAGATTCATGGTGTTTTTGTCATACATGGAGAGGGAGTACTGGGGAGTGAGCCAGTACCCCGCACCGATGCCGATTACTGCCATGACTATACTCAGCGCAACGGCCAGGGAGAGAGAGATGTTTTTCATTGATTTTCCAGGAAAAGATTGAAACCAGTTGTGGCAGCTTTATAAATCGAGTGAGAACAGATTAACAGAGTTGCCCTTATTTCACATTGATAACACCCCGCGGCACACCCATGGCGCAGGTGATTTTATAGCTTCCCGGATTTTTTGCAGTGAACTCCATAATAACCGGTTTGCCTTTTACCAGAGACTGCGGTTTTTCGTAGAGACCGGGAATCATGATGGTGCTCATGCATCCGGAACCGCTGTCGCGGGTGTCAACCACAACTCGTACCTTCTGGCCTGCTTTGACCTGAAAGGCGGAGGGTGTAATATCCTCATTTTTGGTATAGATAGTTCTGACAACAGTTGTGTTGTCACCGGAGAGTGAAGCTTCTGTCTGGTTTGCTACAGCAGCCACTGCAACACGGTCAGAGGTCCCGGGAATGGAGCTTCCGGCTCCGGTGAACGTCGTGATGACAGGAAACCGGTCATTCAGATTGTAGAGTGAGAAGAAGATGATGAGCATTCCGGCAGTTTTCATATAAAGTCTGGATGTGCGGGCGCTGCTGCCGAGTTTCATGCTTGAAAAACCGATGATGAAGAGCGGGAGTGTGGTGCCGAGTACAAAAAAGAGCATGATGAGCATTCCAGCCGATGCTGAGCCGGAGAGTACTGCTGCGCCTTCAGCTGCCATGGTGAAGCCGCATGGTACCGCTATGGTCATAACCCCGGCACCGGCGGCCTGCAGTGGAGTGGATTTTCTGTTTGCGGCTTTTGAGGGTCGAGCTTTTTTCGGCAGAGCAATGCTGAAACGGTTAAAGAAGGTAAAGCCGAGCATCTGCAGCGCAGGTACAATCATCAGGAGTGAAATGGTTACGATCATAAACGATGTAAATGCGGGCGAGAGACGGATGGTTTCGCCAACAAGCCCGAGCAGCGCACCGAAGAGTGTATAGGTTGCAATACGCCCGATGTTGAAAAAGAGATGGGGTTCAAGTTTATGAAGGAGCGATTCATCTCCCTTGTATTGTGCCATCCATCGCGAAGAGAGCGAAAGAAGCACTCCGCTGACGAGTGCAGCGCAGCTCGAAAGCCCCGCAAGAAGACCGAAGAGAAAGAGCGCGCCAAAGGAGCTTGCCGTGCCGATTGCCGGGATACTTTGCAGTCCGGAATAGGAGATTGTGGTAACAAATCCTGTTATGATCAGCGCTACGGCAGCAGCTTTCAGGAGATCATCAAAACTGTTCTTTGGTGCAGGGGTGTCGGAAAAGGTATAGGCTCCGTTGGAAAAGAGTGCGTTCAGCTCCCCGGCTGTAACGTTTTCGCCCTCATAGCTCACCCTTACCGTTCCCTTTGCCATGGATGCTTCGGCCTCGGTAACTTTTCCTGACTCAAGCAGCGTCTCTTCAATAATCTCTTTACACGCCGGGCAGTACATGCCTTTGACTGTATAGGTATGGTGCTTCATAATCATATGGTAATGGATAGATTTACTGCAAGGTTTATAGATGTATCAGCTATTACCTGTAGTGAACTGGTAAAGGTTCCATTGCCGGGTTCTGCCAGCTGTATAGAGAGTAACAGATATCGTGCCAAACCCGGCGAGGCCTGTTCCAGGCGGGAGGGCGTTCTCTGTATGATGAAAGATATGGAGAATATTCTACACTCAGGGTTGACTATTCTCCAGTTGCCGGAGGGGAAGTGCGACGTGAAGAGCAGGGCATAACGCCGGATCCGGTTATTTCCCGGACTGTTCGATACCATACTTCTCAATCCGGTAGATGAGGGTATGGCGGGGTATTCTGAGAAAACGGGCAGCGGCGGTCTGGTTCCAGCCATTGCGTTCAAGCGCTTCAACCACAATTTCCCGTTCCAGTTGCTCAAGCGGGTACCCCTCTTCCGGCAGCCGGAGTATGGCACGGCCAGCCGTTCTCTTCTCCCGGAATTTGGAGGGCAGTTCATCCGCGGTTATGGTATCGCTGTTTCGCATGATAAGGAGTCGCTCGACGGTGTTTTCAAGCTCACGCACGTTTCCGGGCCAGTCATACTGCTGCAGCAATGCAAGCGAGCTCTTCTCAAAGGTGACCGCTTCTCCTCCATGTTTTGATGAGAAATAGCGGACAAGGAGCTGAATGTCATCCCGTCGTTCGCGAAGCGGGGGAAGATGGAGAGGGATGACGGCGAGCCGGTAGTAGAGATCTTCGCGGAAGGAGCCTTCTGCCACAGCCCGGTCGATATCAAGATTGGTGGCTGATATGACCCGGACATCAAGTTTTTCAACCTTTGTGCCCCCAACCGGTTCAACCTCTTTTTCCTGCAGTGCCCTGAGGAGTTTCGGTTGCAGTTCAAGCGCGAGTTCGCCAACCTCATCAAGGAAGATGGTTCCGCCGTTGGCAAGCTGGAATTTTCCGGTTTTCTCCTTTATCGCCCCGGTAAATGCACCCCTTGTATGGCCGAAGAGCTCGCTCTCAAGCAGGTCACGGGGAATTGCTGCACAGTTTATGGTAACAAACGGGCCATCCCTGCGTGAACTGGCGGCATGGAGGGAGCGGGCGACAAGCTCTTTTCCTGTGCCGGATTCACCGGTGATGAGTACTGAAGCCTCGGTGTCAGCCACCTTGCGGATCACCGCAAAGAGATCTTCCATCTCTTTTGAAGAACCGATGATGGTGCGGAAATCCTCTCTGTCGGAGAGTACCCGTTTGAGTCGGCGGTTCTCTTCGCTCAGGCCGGAAAACTGCAATGCTTTTTTGACCGTAAGGCGGAGCGAGTCGCGGTTGAAGGGTTTGGTGATATAGTCGTAGGCTCCGGCCTTCATGGCTTCAACGGCGGCATCAACACTTCCGAAGGCGGTTATGATGATCACCAGCGTTTCCGGAGAGCGCTCCCGGACGCTTTTGAGCACCTTCATGCCATCCATTCCCGTCATTTTCATGTCGGTGATGACCAGGTTCGGCCCGAACACCTCAAGGCGCATCAACCCCTCTTCACCCGAGGCGGCGGCCTCTACTTCATATCCCTCTTCAAGCAGGTTATATTCAAGGACTCTGCGGAGTGAGGTGTCGTCGTCAATGACAAGGATTTTTGCTTTCACGTTGCTTCTCCCGGCTGAGGCAGTTGTAACGGGAGTCTGATGGTTACGGTTGTGCCATTTGCCGCTTCACTCTCAACCTTCAGCGTCCCTTTATGGTTTTCAATGATGTTTTTCGTGATCGCCAGTCCCAGTCCGGTTCCGTCAGACTTGGTGGTAAAAAAGGGCTCAAATATTCTTTCCATTGCCGCTTTTTCAACTCCCGGTCCGCTGTCGCGGAAACGGATCTCGCAGAAAGCATGCTCTGCAATTGTCGTGGATATGGTGACGCGCCCGCCCTCCGGCGTTGCCTGCAGGGCGTTGATGATGATGTTCAGGAATGCCTGGCGCAGCTTTTCGCTGTCGGCCATAACGATCATCGCAACAGAGTTTGGCTGAAGCTGTAGTGCAACCTGCCGTTTGCGGGCATCGTTCATCACCAGGGTTACGATTGTCTCCAGCTCATCCTGAACCCAGCAGGGCTTCATCGCCATCGGCTGCTGGCGCGCCATGTGCAGAAACTCCTCCACCACACGGTTCAGTCGTTCGGTCTCGCGGATTTGTATATCGATGAACTCATGTTTGGGGTTGCCGGTTGGGTAGTCGTCCCGGAGAATTTCGGCGGTTCCACGGATGGAGCTGAGCGGGTTGCGGATTTCGTGCGCAAGAACTGCCGCCATCTCTCCGAGGGTAGAGAGTTTTTCCGCCCTCCGTAACTGCTCTTCAATGATGATGGTCTCTGCTGACTGTTCCTGCAGTTTGCGATAGGACTCGGTCAACTCGCGGCTGCTTTTCTGAAGCTCTCCGGTTCTTTCCCGTTCCCGTTGTGACAGCATCCCGGTGACGGTTCCGACTGTATTGTAAAGCAGTATCTCAAGGTATTTTTCCATCTCCATGCCGGGGTGGCCGCCCCACTGGTAGAGTATGTGAGGGGCATAGAGGATGCTGACGAAGAGTGAACAGAAGAGACCGCCCCGGAAGCCGAACCAGAGCCCCGACAGGATGATCGGCAGATAGTAGAGCCGCTGGAAGATGTCGTGAAGATAGGGAAGCTGGAGCGGCGTCAGGTAGTGCAGCAGGCTGATGGCGATAACCGAGGCTGCCAGTGAGAGCGTCCGGATGCGTGTTGCTGTTTCCATGTGTTCCGACCTCACTCTATTGGCATGGTTCAGGGTTCAAACGAACGGTGTTCGCACTAAATATACCCTTTTTCAGCATGGGCAGTTCCCCCGAAAACATCTGTTTACTTCATTTCTTTCGAGCCGGTACCTTCGGTTTTGAACTCCGAGGTGGTATGGAACTCAAGGTCGGGATAGTCCTCCCGTGCGGTTTTCATCATCCATTCACTCTCGGCAAAAAAGACCGGATGATCCTCCTTGTCGAGCGCAATGGCGTTCCATTTGCGGCGCAGAAACTCGTCAAGCATCTCCTTGTTGCTGCCGGTTATCCAGAATGCCTTGTGGAAGCGCAGGGGAGTAAAGTCGCACTGGGCACCATACTCGTGTTCCAGACGGAATTTGATGACGTCGAACTGGAGTTCGCCGACGGTGCCGATGATTTTGCGGGCTCCGTGCTGGATGAAGAGCTGGGCGACCCCCTCTTCGGTGAGCTGGCGTATCCCCTTGTCGAGCTGTTTAGCCTTCATCGGGTCGCGGTTTTCGAGCGCCTTGAAGATCTCCGGGGAGAAGCTCGGGATACCGCGGAAGTGAAGCTCCTCGCCTTCGGTAAGGGTATCGCCGATTTTCAGTGAACCGTTGTCATAGAGGCCGATCACATCTCCGGGAAACGACTCGTCAACCACACTTTTTTCATTGGCCATGAACTGGGTCGGGCTTGAAAAGCGGATTTTTTTCTGCAGCCGGGTGTGGTAGTAGAACTTGTTGCGCTCAAAACTGCCCGAACAGATACGGAAGAAGGCGGTGCGGTCACGGTGGTTCGGGTCGAGATTGGCGTGGATTTTAAAGACAAATCCGCTCATCGCCGGTTCCGAAGCCTTGACAATTCGCTCTGCCGCTTCACGTTCATCCGGGCTCGGGGCAACGGTAAGAAAGGTTTCAAGCAGCTCCTTGACGCCGAAGTTGTTGATGGCACTGCCGAAAAAGACCGGAGCGAGCAGGCCGTCACGATAGGTCTCCTCATGAAAGGGCTCATAGACCCCTTCAATCAGGGCAATATCTTCGCGAAGCTTCCGGCAGAAGCTCTCCGGAATCCATTTTTCCAGTTCGGGATCGTTCAGATCGCTGACCTTGATAATGCTTTCGCTGATTTTTGTGGTATTGGCTTCGAAGAGGTTGAGCCCTTTTTTGTAGAGGTTGTAGACCCCCTTGAAGCTCTGCCCCTGGCTGATCGGCCAGGTGAGCGGCCTGACGCTGATCTGAAGCTTTGCTTCAAGCTCATCAAGCAGTTCAAAGGGGTTGCGCCCCTCTCGGTCCATCTTGTTGATGAAGATGATGACCGGGGTGTGGCGCATGCGGCACACCTCCATCAGCTTCTCGGTCTGCTCTTCAACACCTTTTACGCAGTCCACGACGAGAATAACGCTGTCCACCGCCGTCAGGGTGCGGTAGGTATCTTCAGCAAAGTCCTTGTGGCCGGGAGTGTCGAGAATATTGACCCGCTTTCCGGCATATTCAAACCCCATGACCGAGGTGGCAACCGATATTCCGCGCTGCTTTTCGATCTCCATGAAGTCACTGGTGGCGGTTTTGCGGATCTTGTTGCTTTTTACAGCACCGGCAGTCTGGATGGCGCCCCCGAAAAGCAGAAATTTTTCGGTCAGTGTGGTTTTACCTGCATCCGGGTGGCTGATAATGGCAAACGTTTTCCGCCGGGCGGTTTCCTTTATTAAATCCATTGCTTGTTTCTGAGTGTTCTTCCGTTGCCGGAATGAGAGCATTTCTATGAGTGGCGCAAAGATACAAAGATAGGGTTTAAAAACAGAATCTTCGGATTCCGGAACAATTCCTCCGGAGATTATCATGCAATACCTTATTTTTCACCTTCATAGAGCCGCAGCAGGTTGGATTATCGGCTTCCGGTCACGAAGTATTAACTGAAAAATGAAAATTATTATGAGAAGCTACAGGTTCAGCGTTATCATGGCACTGTTTTTTTGCTCCTTCCTGATCCTATCGGGATGCAGTGAAAGAGAGAAAGTCACCTCACTTAAACAGCTTGACGGCAAAGAGTTCGCCATTCCGACCGGAACGGTTGCAGATCAGCTGGTGCTTTCAACACTGCCGAACGCAAAATTCAAATATTTCAACAGCGTCATGGATGCAGCACTTGCCGTTAAAGCCGGCAAGGCAGATGCTGCGGCTTATGATGAACCTATCCTGAAAAACATTGCCGCAAAAAACAGCGGTCTGGTCGTTCTCAAGGATATGATTACGGTCGATAACTACGGGTTTGCTGTCCGGCTTACAGACAGGGAGTTGAAAAAAGCTATAGACACGGTTGTCAGTGACCTGAAAAAAGATGGAACAACTGACAACATGTTGAGCCGCTGGTTCCCCAAATCGGGAAACCCGGCCTCTATGCCTGAAGTCACTTCAACCGGCAGCAAGGGTGTATTGCGGCTTGGTACATCAAGCGTAACCGAGCCCTTTTCGTTTGTCGATGGTTCCGGAAAAATTGTAGGGTATGATATCGAACTGGCACGTTATATCGCCAAAAAGCTTGACAGAAAACTTGAGATTGTCAATATGGATTTCGGTGGTATGATACCGGCGCTGATTTCGGGCAAGGTTGACATGATTGCAGCCTGCATTACCATTACCGATGAACGCTCAAAGCAGGTTCTTTTTTCTGATCCCTATTATGTCGGCGGTATTGCAGCACTTGTCAGAGAGTGAATGCTACCGCTATTAATTTGTTCCGCGATTCGATCAGTTCGTAGAGCGGTGCTCGAAATCCACTCCCGGCCCCGAACGGTTCGGGACTGTGCTACCAATATTTCGCCCCTCCGGGGCTTGAACAATAAACCGCTTAAGACAATTCATAGCGGAAGTCTGAACGCTTTCGGGTTGGTTTTTGGATTACACTATTTCCTGAACGGGTTGTCGCGGGATGTTTGCCTTGCCGGTAAACATCCCGTTCATCCAACTGAATAAGGCATCTATGGAGCAAGGTGGATTATTGTCACTGGTTACATCATTAGCCAGTAGTTTTCATAACAACATTATTCAGGATAATCGTTATCTGCTCATTCTTGACGGCCTGAAAACGACCGCCGTGATCTCGATTTTTGCAACACTCTTCGGTACTCTGCTCGGGGCGCTCATCTGTTTTATGCGAATGTCCCGGAACAGATTGCTGAGTCTTGCTGCAAAGGCCTACATATCGGTTTTGCGCGGAACACCGGTGCTGGTGTTTTTAATGCTGATGTTCTATGTTGTTTTTGCTGCCGTTGACATTGATCCTGTTATTGTCTCCGTTATTGCATTCGGGATGAATTTTGCCGCCTATGTTGCCGAGATCTACAGAGCGGGTATCAACAGTATCGACAAAGGACAGTCGGAGGCAGGGATTGCCATGGGCTTTACCAGGGTCAACACCTTTATCTATATTATTCTGCCTCAAACGGTCCAGCGTATTCTTCCGGTGTACAAAGGTGAATTTATTTCACTTGTCAAAATGACCTCAGTTGTCGGCTACATAGCAGTGCAGGATTTGACAAAGGCGAGTGATATCATAAGAAGTCGTACGTTTGATGCTTTTTTCCCCCTGGTCATGGTGGCAATTCTCTATTTCCTCATATCCTGGGTACTCATGCTTTCACTTGAGTATATCGAACGACGGGTGGATCCGAGATCAAAAATAAAGCAGATTGAAGGCGCATGATAAAGGTAGAGCATCTTTCGAAAAAATTCGGGAACCTCGTTGTACTTAAAAATGTCAATCTTGAAGTCCGCGAAGGAGAGGTTATTTCAATAATCGGTCCCTCCGGAACCGGCAAGAGTACCATGCTGCGCTGTATCAACCTGCTTGACCGCCCGACTGGCGGTTCAATTATTATCGATGGCGAAGATATACTCGATTCGCGTACGGACGTGCCGAAAATCCGCCAGAAGATGAACATGGTTTTTCAGTCGTTCAATCTCTTTGCCCACCTCCCGGTTATCGACAATCTGACCATCAGCCCCATCAAACTGCTTGGCCGGAGTAAAATCGAGGCTGAAGAGAACGCCATGAGGATTCTCTCTTTGGTAGGGCTTGCTGAAAAAGCGTCCAGTTTTCCGGATGAACTTTCCGGCGGTCAAAAACAGCGGGTTGCCATTGCCCGGTGTCTGGCTATGCATCCTGAAATTATTCTCTTTGATGAGCCGACCTCATCACTCGATCCGACCATGGTCAGCGAAGTGTTGTCGGTTATTCGACGTCTGGCAAAAGAGGGGCTGACCATGCTCATTGTTACCCATGAAATGGATTTCGCCCGGGATGTATCCAACCGGGTCATGTATATGGATGAGGGGATCATCTACGAGGAAGGGACACCGGAGCAAATATTCGATAATCCGCAAAAGGAGAAGACCAGGGCATTCATCAACAGGATACGAAGCATCCACTATCATATCACATCCCCGAGATATGACCTTTTTACCATGAATGCCGAGATAGAGCTGTTTTGTGAAAAGCAGATCCTGCCATTAACAACCCGCCAGAATCTGCCTTTGCTTGTTGAAGAGCTGCTCCGCATCTACACCCCTCTTCTTCTTGCCACACCGCTGGATATAACCCTTGCCTATTCGGAAAAGAAGCAGAGTGTTGAGCTTCTGTTTGAAAGCGGGGGAGCAGAGGTCAATCCGCTTGAGAGCAGCGGTTTAGCGGATGAACAGGGCTTGAGCAATATCCGCAGTATGACCGGGAGTATTGAATACCGGAGAGCAGGCGACAGGAACCGCTTGACTCTCTTGTTGAACTGACGTGAGCGTCCTCTGCTTGCCATATTTTTCAGATACTCCTGAAAAGAGAGCTTTGGCGGGTTTCACAGCATAATCCTGATTTCCGGATTTTTCACCCCTTGAGGTTTTAAAAAAAATGCTATAATAGCTCACCGTTTTATTAATCAAATAAGCAAGTCATACCATGAATTTTAATCCCTGGCACGACGTTGAGATTGGAGAGGGTCAGCCGAATGTTGTCAACGCCATTATCGAGATTTCAAAAGGCAGTAAAACCAAGTATGAGCTCGACAAAAAAACCGGAATGCTGAAGCTTGACCGGGTTCTTTTCTCCTCGATTTTCTACCCTGCAAACTACGGCTTCATCCCGAGAACACTTGGTGATGACCATGATCCGCTTGATATTGTTGTTATCTCCCAGTGTGACATTGTTCCGATGTGTATGGTACGGGCAAGGGTTATCGGTGTTATGCGCATGGTTGACCATGGCGAAGGTGATGACAAGATCATCGCAGTTGCCGAGGATGATATCAGCATGAGCAACGTCCACAACATCGACCAGTTGCCTCCCTACTTCGGCTCCGAGCTCAAGCACTTCTTTGAAGAGTACAAGGCGCTTGAAGAGAAGACGGTTCTTGTTGAAGAGTTCCAGGATGCAGCGGTCGCCCGTGAGTGCGTGAAGCATTCGATTGACAACTATATCAAGGTATTCTGTTAAGGGTCCCACTGTTTATTTGTTGCGCGATTTGATTGCTTCGTTGGGCGGTGCTCGAAATCCTCGTGTACTCTCGTGTACACTCCGGTTTCTCTGCTCCGTCCGCCTCGCACTCAAACCGCTCACGACAATAAATTAGCGGAACCAGATGAGGTATACCCTTGCGCACACACATATATTCGACTATCATCAGAAAGGCGGTCACTGTTTTCATGCAGTGACCGCTTTTTTCTTGACTTGCCGTACTGATTGCCGAACCTGCCGACCTGGTTCAGGCAATCACCGGAACACGGTTTGATTTGCTTGAGAATTGATTTCTTTTTATTGTGCTTTTGATCTGATTATATCCATCATCCTTCAGTCCACCATCTCCAAACAACGATGAAACGTTTTCTCCACGTCGGATGCGGACCCCGCAAGAAGAGCCAGACAACTCGCGGATTCAATACTCCGGAATGGTCAGAGCTGCGTTTTGATATTGATTCAGCGGTTTCCCCTGATATTATCGGTACCATGACGGATATGTCTGCTGTTGAGAGTGCTTCAGTTGATGCTGTTTTCTCAAGTCACAGCATCGAGCATCTCTATGCTCACCAGGTTCCTGTTGCACTTGCTGAGTTCAGGCGGGTACTCAATCCTGAGGGCTTTGCTGTCATTACCTGTCCGGATCTGCAATCGGTTGCCGCATTGATCGCTGATGACAAGCTTACCGATCAGGCTTATGTTTCACCGGCAGGTCCGATTTCGCCTCTTGACATCCTCTATGGTCATCGTCCCTCCCTTGCCAGGGGTCAGGAGTACATGGCCCATCGCTGCGGATTTACGCAAAAGGTGCTGACCGGAACGCTGCGGGTTGCGGGATTTACCATGGTTGCCTTCCGGAGGCGAAGTGCTCCCTATTTCGACCTGTGGGCACTCGCTGTCACGACGATGATACCGGAACCGGAGCTCCGTAATCTGGCCTCTATCCATTTTCCGGGATAGATTGGCCCCTTGGGTTCTTCGCTGCACTGAACTGCTCATTTATTCGACTGTCGTCAGAAAGGCGGTCACTGTTTCACGCAGTGCCCGCCTTTTTTGCGTTTGTGAGGAGAATTTCCTTTGCGTGAAGGATAGCAGAATAATTACCGTAGTTCGTTATCTTTTCTTCAGAGGTTCCGGCAGTATTCTTAGCTTATCAAACTGTCGTCGCATAAAAGTTGTGATTACTGCAGGAAGTTTAAATTGTTTAGGTAAAACGGTTTAATATTGAGATGCTATTATATTGTCGAGTATAGTTTAAACTGTATAGTCAGAGTTAATTATTTAGTGTCTACCCATGATGAAAAAAAAGAAAAATCCATATGTTCAGTCAGATAAGCATAAAATGTGCCGGTCCATTGTTTGTCATGCTGATATATTGGGTTTTAAAAAGAAAATAAATAATTCTTTTAATGATAGCTCTGCTCAGCAATGTTTAGAGGATTTGATTAAATCTACTTCAGATATTTACAATAAAGTTGATAATGAATGGAAGCATTTTAGTCCGGACATATATTCGATATATGATATTAAATTTTTTTCTGATAATATTATCATCGGACTTCCTTTGCGTAGTGACAGGTTAGAGTCTACTGAAGGTGAATTTAATATAGCAGTACATATAATGTCTGAATATCAGTTAGAGCTTGCTAATGCAGGTTATTTTATCAGGGGAGGCTTGTCCTACGGTGAGCACTACATGGACCAACATTACATTTTTGGTAAGGCCTATCTGGATGCCCTTGATTGTGATAAAGAAGGAGACCCACCATTTATTTTTTTACACGATTCTGTTGTGAAATTATTTGATAAGTATGTGGCAAAGTGGGCTGAGAATAAGTATTTTGTATTTACTGAGTACAATGACCTTTTGCAATACAAAGATTCTATAATAGTAAATTATCTACAAACCTCATTTGCAAGATTTGAAAATGGCGATTCAGATGAAATTATATTTAATAAAGTTGGCTGTCACAGGAATAGTATTTTAAAAGGCTTGGCTGAATTCCGTAATAACTCTAAAGTTAAAAAGAAATATGAATCGTTAGCAAGATATCATAACTACGTTTGCAAAAAATTTTCTGAAAAATATTTGCCTCGCGATATAATTCATGCTGATCAAAATTCGCGATATGAAGAATATGATAAACGATCAGTCAGGTGTCAAAAAATAAAAAAGTATTTTATTGAAATTGATGAAGATCCATTTGAATGTTTTTCGAAAATCGACAAGAATAAGTATAAAGAAACAATTCGAAACTTCGGGGATGAGTGATCTCAAACCATTGTTATTTTTTTAACTGATAGTATTTTTTATGCTTATTTAGATGCAAAGCTATGCGGTTTAAACAGGTTAAACGACAGAGCTATGACATACCGTATTGAAAAGGATACTCTGGGCGAGGTGAGGGTTCCTGCGGATCGTTACTGGGGGGCTCAGACCCAGCGGTCGCTGGAGAATTTCAGGATCGGGCCTCCGGGTTCGATGCCGAAGGCGGTTATTGAGGCGTTCGGTTATCTGAAAAAAGCTTCGGCAATTGCCAACTGTGAGCTTGGCGTGCTTGATGTGGAGAAGATGAACGCCATTGCCATGGTGTGCGATGAGATCATTACCGGGGAGCTTGACGACCACTTTCCTCTCGTGATCTGGCAGACCGGATCGGGTACCCAGACCAACATGAATGTCAACGAGGTGATAGCCAATCGGGCCCATATTCTTTCCGGCAAACGACTCGGGGAGGGGAAGCGGCTGCTGAAACCCAATGACGATGTCAACCTTTCGCACTCCTCAAACGATGCTTTTCCGACGGCGATGAACATTGCGGCTTATGGCATGATTGGCCGCCATACCATTCCGGGCATAAAACAGCTTCGCCATGAGCTTTCGGTGCTTTCGGAAGCCACCATGGATATTGTCAAAACCGGCCGTACGCACTTAATGGATGCTACGCCGATAACGCTCGGACAGGAGTTTTCGGGCTATGTTTCCCAGCTCGATCATGCGCTTGCCGCCATCAGCAATACCATGCCGCATCTCACCGAGCTTGCGCTTGGCGGAACGGCGGTGGGAACCGGGCTCAATGCTCCGGAAGGGTATGCCAAAAAAGTGGCCAGGACCATTGCCCAGCTCACAGGCCACCCCTTTGTGAGTGCGGAGAACAAGTTTGAGGCTACAGCCGCACACGATGCTCTGGTTGAAACTCATGCGGCATTGAAGCAGGCGGCGGTCAGCCTGATGAAAATTGCCAACGATATCCGTTTGCTTGCCTCCGGTCCCCGATGCGGCATCGGCGAGATTCGCCTCCCGTCAAACGAACCGGGCTCGTCGATTATGCCGGGCAAGGTCAATCCTACGCAGGCGGAGGCACTCACTATGGTTTGCGCTCAGGTTATAGGCAATGATGTTACGCTTTCCGTTGCAGGCATGCAGGGTCATCTTGAGCTCAATGTGTTCGGGCCGGTCATGATTGCCAACATCCTTCAGTCGGCTGAGCTGCTTGGGGATGCCTGCCTCTCTTTTGCCATCAATTGTGTCAGGGGGATAGAGCCGGAACAGGAACGTATTACAGCTCATCTGGAGCGCTCGCTCATGCTTGCAACGGCCCTGAATCTGCATATCGGTTATGAGAGGGCGGCTGAAATAGTGAAGCGTGCGGCTGAATCGGCCATAACGCTGCGCGAAGCAGCAGTGCTGTCAGGATATCTTACAGCGGAGGAGTTTGACCGGTGGGTGGATCCAGGGAAAATGATCGGTTGAAAGGTGTTCATGGCAAGAAACAGAGGCTCATTTTATAGTATATGTTGACATGTGGCGGAATGTGTTGAAAAGTGTTGATTTCCTTGAACTTCAAGCTGTAAGCGTTAACATGGTGATGTTCCTGTTTTGATTGCAGTTAAATATTATGTTGTTGTAAAATAATAAGTTGAAATTACCGCTTTTCTGCGGGCCGCGTCAGTTGCGGTTGTTTGCGCTCGGTGAAAGAAGCGTAATCATTTGTTGACAGATTGTTGATAACCTATGGCCCCCTCTATGTATTTGTTCCGAAACCCGGTTACTGCGTTGGGTGGTGCTCGAAATCCTCATGTACTCTCGCGTACACTCCGGTTTCTCCGCTCCATCTGCCTTGTTCTCGGGCTTCTCACGACAATAAATAGAGGAGTCCTTATCTGAAAAAGAATCGGAAATGTATCTTTTTACGGCTTTTTCCTGTGATATGGTGGAAAAGTGATATATTGGCGACTGTTTTGTTTTCAAAACCAATTTCCGGTTAACCTATGTTGACACTGCCGATCGAAGAGCTCAGGAGAAGAGCCGGGAGGATTAAGCTGGTGCTTTCCGATAATGACGGCGTGCTCACCGATAACGGGGTCTATTATTCGGAGCGGGGAGAGGAGATGAAGCGTTACTCCATCCGGGACGGCATGGGGGTTGAGCGGCTCAGGGCTGAAGGCATCGAAACCGGAATCATGACCGGCGAGCTTTCACCAAGCATTAAAAAACGGGCGGATAAACTTGCGATCAGCAACCTTTATCTTGGCATCAAGGACAAGGTTTCCATGCTTGATACCGTGCAGGCGGAAACAGGGTTTGCACTGTGTGAAATTGCCTATATTGGCGACGATGTAAACGATATCGGGATCATGAATGTTATTGCTCCGGAAGGGTTGACGGCGTGCCCCCAGGACGGGACTCCTTTTGTAGAGCACTGTGTTCACTATCGGGCAAAAGTTGATGGAGGTCACGGAGCATTCAGGGATTTTGCCGAGTGGCTGATTGATCTCAGAGTCTCCTGATTTTGACCGGTTACAGCCGACGGATAGAAGGTATTTACCAGTAAAGAGAGCATATTTTTATAACTGCGATTCCCGTGCATACGCTCAAAGGCAAAGGCAAGGCTCGTTTTATCATATCATTTATTACTTGTTTATGGCAGAATTAACGATAGGAAACAGAAAAGTAGGGGACGGCCATCCTGTATTTGTTATCGCTGAAATCGGCATCAATCATAACGGTTCGATGGAGGTTGCAAAAAAGCTGATTGAGGGCGCAGCTCTTGCCGGATGTGACGCGGTGAAGTTCCAGAAGCGTACACCCGAGCTCTGTGTTCCGAAAGATCAGCGCGATATTGAGCGTGATACCCCCTGGGGTCGCATGAAGTATATCGACTATCGCTACAAGGTTGAGTTCGGTCGCGATGAGTACCTTGAAATTGACCGTTACTGCCGAGAGAAGGGGATTTTATGGTTTGCTTCCTGCTGGGATGAGGATTCGGTTGATTTTATGGAGCAGTTCAATCCGCCCTGTTACAAGGGAGCTTCAGCTTCGCTGACCGACCTCGGGCTGCTGAAAAAAACCAAGGCCACCGGAAGGCCGCTTGCCATATCCACCGGTATGTCAACCATGGAAGAGGTAGAAAAGGCAATTACGGAGCTTGGACGTGACAATCTGATGATTGCCCACACCAATTCAACCTACCCGTGTCCGATTGAGGAGCTGAACCTCCGGATGATCACGACCTATAAATCGCTCTTCCCTGAAGTGCCGATCGGCTACTCCGGTCATGAGGTCGGCCTCTCCACCACCTGGGCGGCGGTTGCCCTCGGTGCGGCTTTTGTAGAACGCCATGTTACGCTTGACCGGGCGATGTGGGGTTCCGACCAGGCGGCTTCGGTTGAGATATCGGGTATGTCGCGACTGGTTTCAAACATCCGTGATATTGAAAAAGCCCTCGGTGACGGCGTCAAGCGTGTCTATGAGGGTGAAGCAGCGGCACGCAAAAAATTGCGCCGATCCTGAAATCGGGAAAGTAAAGCATGAAAAAAGCCGGAATAAACCAGTTCCGGCTTTTTTTATTCATGCTGATTCAGCATCTACATCTGTTACCCGGCCATCACTATTAATTGTTCCGGGTGCTTGTTATATTTCTTTTCCTCCCTTAAATTTACCCGTCGTTTATCCGGCCTGTTTTTTCAGCCGGGGATTGTGCAGTTCTGCTGCCGTGCGACACTGAAATATGAGAACATCTATCCGGGATTTCCGGAACACAAGTCAAAAAAACAACGTAAAGCAATCATGAGCAAGAAGAGCAAAAACGATACCGCACCTGTACAGGAGTTTGAATACAAGGCTGAGATGAAGCAGCTTCTGGATCTTATTGTCCACTCACTCTATACCCACCCTGAAATTTTTCTCCGGGAGCTGATCTCCAATGGTTCCGACGCCCTGAGCAAGGTGCGTTTCAATGCCCTGACCGATCAGGACATTCTTGACAAGGAGTCTGAGCTCGCCATCCGTCTTTCCATCGATTCCAAAGAGCTGACCTTCGCCATTGAAGACAGCGGTGTCGGCATGACGGAGGAGGAGCTGATTGCCAATCTCGGTACGGTAGCCAAGTCGGGCACGCTCGGTTTTATGCAGTCGCTCAAAGAGCAGCAGAAAGAGCTTGACGGCAATCTTATCGGCCAGTTCGGTGTAGGGTTCTACTCGGTATTTATGGTAACCGAAGAGGTAACGGTTGAAACCCGCAGTGCAAGGCCTGATTCGCAAGCCTACCGGTGGCGTTCAAGCGGGCAGGGAACCTATACGATTGAAAAAATTGAGAGGGCTCAGCGGGGCACAAAAATCTCCTTCAAGCTGAAAGAGGATTACAAGGAGTTTGCCGAGGAGTACCGTGTTGAGCAGATTGTCAAAAAGTACTCCAACTTTGTTGATTTCCCGATCTATCTGGCTGACAAGCAGCTGAACAGCATTACCGCCCTCTGGCAGCGTTCAAAAAATGAGCTGAAGGATGAAGAGGTCAACGAGTTCTACAAGTTCATCGCCAATGACTACAAGGATCCGCTTGATTACCTGCCGATCTCGGTTGAAGGGATGGTCAGTTTCAAGGCGCTGCTCTTTCTGCCCTCCGAGGCACCTCCCGAGCTGCTCTACCGTCAGGGTGAGCTTGAGAATCGTGGCCCGCAGCTCTATGTGAAAAAGGTGCTTATCCAGAATGAGTGCCGCGATCTTCTTCCTGAGTACCTTCGCTTTATTTCAGGCGTGGTTGATACCGAAGATCTTTCACTCAACGTTTCAAGGGAGGTTGTGCAGTCAAGCCCGGTGATGTCGAAAATCCGGCAGATTCTTACCAGCAAGATTCTTGGATGGTTTGAAACTCTGGCCCAGGAGCAGCCTGAAAAGTTCAGAACCTTCTACAAGGCGTTCGGCCCGATTATTAAAATCGGTTTGAATACGGACTTTACCAATCGCGATAAACTTATTGAGCTGCTGCGATTCGAGAGTACAAAAACCGCTGATGATGCCTACGTGACCCTCAAGGAGTACACGGAAAGAATGGGCAGCGAACAGAAAGAGATCTACTACCTTTCCGGGGCGAGCCGCAGTCAACTGCTTGCCCACCCTAATCTTGAGTACTTCCAGGAGAAGGGGATAGAGGTGCTGCTGCTCACCGATCCGGTTGACGTTTTTGTTATTCCCTCAATTCATGAGTATGACAAAAAGCCCCTGAAATCGCTCGAAAAAGCCGATATTGACTTTTCAAAAGAGAAGAAGGATGACAAAGAACCGCTTGCCGAAAATCTGCTTGCGCCGGTGCTCCAGCTCTTCCGTGATACGCTTGGTGAGAGTGTCGAGGATGTAATCGAATCTCACCGTCTGGTCAGCTCTCCGGTTACGCTGGTTAGCGGAAAGGACGGGCTTGACAGCCAGATGGAGAAGATGATGAAGATGATGCAGGGCGGGATAAACATGCCTGCCGGTAAGAGGATTCTTGAGGTCAATACTGCACATCCCATTATTCGCAATATTGCCGGTATGATTATTGCAAACGCCGGGAATCCGCTGATCAAAACGGCAATTCGACAGCTTTATGAAGGAGCCTTGCTTGTTGAGGGAAGTCTTGACTCGACAACAGACTTTTTATCGAGAATGAATGAGCTTATAGAGGCGGCAACGCTCTCAAGGTAAGAGGAATTACAAACTTTTTAACAAGTTACTCTGTGAAAAAAGGAAGGGAGTTCGAGGCAAGGGCCGCTGCGGTTTTTCAGAAAAACGAGATAACCGAGCACTACATCTACAAGAATCTTTCCGACAAGGTGGGCGGGGTGAAGAACCGGCGCATCCTTTGCCAGATTGCCGACGATGAGATGCGCCACTACAATGTATGGAAGAGCTATACCGGCAGAGAGATTGCTCCCGGACGCTTCAAGGTGTGGTTCTACTCGTTTGTCAGCATGCTCTTCGGTTTCACCTTCGGCCTTAAACTGATGGAGAAGGGGGAGCACCGGGCGCATGACACCTACAGCCGGATTCCGGGTTCATTCAAGGAGATCAACGGTATTGTCCGTGACGAGGAGGAGCATGAACAGGCGCTTATTGCTCTTCTTGATGAAGATCGCCTCAAATATACCGGTGCGATTGTTTTTGGTCTTAATGATGCCCTGGTTGAGCTGATGGGTGTGCTGGCCGGTTTGACTTTTGCCCTGCAGAATACCACACTTGTTGCGTTGACGGCAGCCATTACCGGCTTTGCCGCAGCCCTCTCCATGGCTGCATCCGGGTATCTGGCAACCAAGTCGGATCCGGGCGGAAAAAATCCTTTTCTTGCCGCCTTCTATACCGGTATTGCCTATATCATTACGGTGCTTCTGCTGATTCTGCCCTATCTCTTCCTTGAGGACCTGTATATCTGCCTCGGGCTGGCATTTTTTGCGGCAATCTGCATCATCGGGTTTTTCAACTACTATATCTCCGTGGTGCGTGATGAGCCGTTCAAGAGCCGTTTCCTTGAGATGATCGGGTTGAGTTTCAGCGTGGCCGCACTGAGTTTCCTTGCAGGGTATGCGATACGGTACGCATTCGGGGTTGTCATCTAACGACCGGTCACTTCCCGCTCACTCTGTTTTCCATGCCGCAGCACAATGCTTTTTTGTGCTGCGGCTTTTTGCATTCAGCCAAATGCATCTGCCATGTGACATTTTGTCATCCCGAATCCCTCCTGAATAATAGATGAGGGATCTCCCGGGGGCGAGAGATCTCTCCCTGCGGTCGAGATGACATGAGTGATAAAGTACAGATTACACCCTCATATCATCTATTCAGCTTCTCAGCAATCGCAACTGCTCGGCAATGGCTCCTGTATCGATCTCCTGAGAGGTATCTATCGATATGCTTACGGCCTCTTCCTCTGCACTGAGCGGCTCCATTGATGCAAGCTGTGCCTTGAGTACAGCACTGTCTGCTTCAGAGGCATCACTCCCTTCACGGAATCGTTTTTGCACCCGATCAAAGAGCAGCATTTCCGGAGCATGAACATGAAGAATCCTGAACGGTGTGTTTCGAAGAGCTGCAAGTTCCATGAACACCTTGCGTCGTTCTCTCTTCAGGAAGGTGGCATCCACCACAACCGCAATACCTTCACTGATGCAGAGTTCCGCAAGTTCAAAGAGGCGCGTGTAGGTTGCCCGGCTGATCTCATCGGTGTAGATTGACAGAGTACCCTCCTGTTTGCTTCTCTGAAGCGGCTTGAGGCCGGCAATCCTTTTTCGTTCAACATCCGAACGCAGATGGATTGCCGGGATTTCCGGAGCGAGAGCGGTGAGGAGATGGCTTTTTCCGCTGCCGGATACCCCGAATGTTATGCAGAGCAGGGGGCTCTTTTTCCGGGTATACGTTTCCGCAAGCTCAAGGTATGAACGGTGCTCTTCGAGGCTCTTTGCCGCAGCGGCAGGCTCGGTTGTCTGGCTGTAACGGATTGCCGTTACTTTTGCCCTCACCATTGCCCGGTACATGGCGTAAAAGCGCAGCAGCGGCAGGGCGCCGTAATCGCCGGTTTCTGCCAGATAGCCGTTCAGGAGGCGCCACGCAAGAGCAATAAGTCCGGCATGCTCAAGATCCATAAAGAGAAAGGCGAGATCACTGATGACATCAATGATACTGAGCATGTCGCTGAACTCGATGCAGTCAAAAATAAGGATCTGCTCACGCCAGAGCACCATGTTTCCGGTATGCATGTCGCCATGGCACTGGCGGATTGAACCGTTACGCTTTCGATTCAGAAAGAGTTGATGGCGCGCTTGATGCTCCTGAAGGCTCCATGCCTTGAGGGCGTCAATCCGCTCTTTTTCCCCGGTTATATCGAGCACCGGCTCCATATGCAGAAAATTGTTGAGCACCGGTTTGATCACATTCTCCGGCAGTCCGAATCCGCTTTCGGGCGGAGCGGGAGCGAGAGCCTCGTGGAAACGGGCAATCAGGAGCGAGAGTGTGTCAATATGCTCACCGCGAAGTTTTCCGGCAGCCATCATCCGGTCGAGCTCCATGGTACGGTCAAAGCGTACCATTTTGACAGCGTAGTCGATAATATCGCCTTCACTTTTTCCATCTTCATCAAGCAGCAGCTGCTCTCCATGGCGGATAATCGGCACTACAGAAAGGTAAATTTCAGGACAGAGCCTCCGGTTGAGCCGCAGCTCCTCACGGCAGCAGTGAAGGCGTTTTTCGAGGGTGGAGAAATCAAGAAATCCGAGATCGAGCGGCTTTTTTACCTTGTAGGCGAAGTCGCGGGTGATGAAAATCCAGGAGATATGGGTTTCAACAACCTCGATGGTACCGGTATCATGGCGGTATGCTGCGGGGTGTGAAAGTGCTTCTCTCAGCGGTTCCATAAGGGGTGGATTTTAATATTTGCCTCGAAAGTCGTAAAGAGTCGCTCCATGCAATATAGCCCCGTTGACAGAAAAGGTGAGCAGGCTGATTGACCTGAATAATCAATGACCGGAAGCTGCCCGGTATACATCTCTTGTGGCTGAAGATGCTCATGGATTAAGAAAAAAAATGTACATTAAAATTTTGCGGAAAGGATATTTGGCATCTTATCATCGCGGGTTAACCTTACGTTTATGATCCATCTCTCCAAGATACTCTGCCCGGCCGATTATTCTGCCACTTCTGACAATGCTGTTCGCTACGCAATTGAATTTGCCCGGCAGGTTGGTGCTCATGTCAGGATTCTGCATATCGTCACTCCGCAGGCTCCCTGCGTGAAGGTGCCGGAAGGTGATGCGCCGGAGTGCCTTATACCGGAAGAGGATGATGCTATCCCTGAAAATATTTCAACGCTACTGATGGCGGAGATAAAAAAGGGATTGAGTGCCGATATACGCATTCTCAGGGGAGAGGCATCCAAAGTGATCAGTGAACAGGCCCGCCTCTGGGGTGCTGATCTCATTATTATGGGCTCCCATGGCCGAAGCGGTCTGCAACGGCTGATGATGGGCAGTGTTGCTGAAGATGTTTTCCGTTCCTCTGATATTCCTGTTCTCCTGGTTAAAAAGAGTGCTGCAGACAAAGTTGTTGTCGAGTGATGTACATCTGAATATCGCATCTCTCTTCTTCATCCCTGACCTGTTACGGTCGCAATAGTTGTATTCCCGACGAGTCGGGGGCTGAGGTATATGTTTCACTATAAATTCTTGTAAATAATAGCTTTATAATAGTCTATGAAAAACTTCAGGGAGTCCATACTTACCCTTGTTACTGAAACTTCGGCAAATCTGCCGAGTGACGTGCGTTGTGCAATTTCAAGAGCAATTGATCAGGAAGACCCAAGCTCCCAGGCCGGTCTTGCCATGTCTACCATATCGGTTAACATCGATATGGCTGTTGACAATATTTCGCCGATATGCCAGGATACCGGTATGCCGACCTTTTTTATTCATACTCCTCGCGGTGTTGATCAGCTTCAGATGAAAAAGGAGATAGAGGAGGCCATCGCTGAAGCGTCCAGATCCGGCAAGCTTCGCCCGAATGCGGTGGATGCCTTTACGGGAAAAAACTCCGGCAATAATCTCGGTGACCATTTTCCGGTGATCCATTTTGAACCATGGGAGAAGAGTGAGATAGAGGTAAAGCTGATTCTCAAGGGTGGTGGGTGTGAGAACAAAAATATTCAGTATTCGCTGCCGATGGAGATCCCCGGACTGGGGAGTGCGTCACGTGATCTGGAGGGTGTACGCAAATGTCTGCTGCATGCGGTTTATCAGGCGCAGGGGCAGGGGTGCAGCCCTGGGTTTATTGGCGTAGGCATTGGAGGTGACCGTACCAGCGGCTTTGAGCTTGCCAAGAAGCAGCTCTTTCGCCGCATTGACGATCGTAACCCAGACAGTGAGCTCGACCTGCTTGAGCAGGATATTCTCCGGAAAGCCAATACGATGGAGATCGGCCCCATGGGGTTCGGCGGCAAGACCACGCTGCTTGGCTGTAAAATCGGCAAGTCACACCGGGTTCCTGCAAGTTTTTATGTTTCGGTGGCCTATAACTGCTGGGCATACCGCCGCCTTGGTGTACTGCTTGACCCTGAAAACGGCTCTATTGTCCACTGGCAGTATCGTGACAGCGATGAGATCAAACGGATGGCAAGGGGTGAAGGTATTCCTCTCACCGGTAAGGAGGTTGTTCTCCAAGCTCCGGTATCCGAAGAGCAGATCCGCAGCCTCAAGGTCGGCGATATGGTGCTCATCAACGGTGAAATGCATACAGGCCGCGATGCTTTCCATCACTATATCATGCATCACGACCTTCCCGAACATCTTGACACCAATGGGGGAGTGCTCTTTCACTGCGGTCCGGTTGTGCTGAAAAATGCAGACGGCAGCTACCGTGTTACGGCTGCGGGGCCGACCACCTCAAGCCGTGAGGAGCCATATCAGGCGGATGTGATCAAGAAGCTCGGTTTGAGGGCGATCATCGGTAAAGGGGGTATGGGTCCGAAAACCCTCAAGGGGTTGCAGGATCATGGCGCAGTCTATCTGAACGCGATCGGTGGCGCGGCCCAGTACTATGCCCGATGTATTGAAAAAGTTACCGGTGTTGATTTTCTTGAGGAGATGGGCGTGCCTGAAGCGATGTGGCACTTGCAGGTAAATGCCTTTCCGGCTATTGTGACCATGGATTCGCACGGTAACAGCCTGCACAGCAAGATTGATGAGGAGTCGCTGCGTCGCCTCGGCAAATTTGCCACAGAGAGTCACTGAGCTCTCCGGCAATTGCGGCATGGCTGTTTAAGAAACGTTTTAACCGTGGAGTTTCTCTCCTGCCTGTCCGGAGGTGAGGATTACCAGGGCATTACCAATAATTGAAGAATTTAACTGAGAGGACGGAGTATATGAAAAAAATAAGGTTTATGGACGTCTCCTTTCGTGACGGGTTTCAGTCATGTTTTGGTGCAAGGGTCAAGACCGAGGATTTTCTGCCTGCACTGGAAGCCGCCGTTCATGCCGGAACCGATAACTTTGAAATAGGTGGCGGTGCCCGTTTTCAGAGCCTTTACTTCTACTGTGAAGAGGATGCCTTTACCATGATGGATGCCGCCCGGGAGATTGTCGGGCCGGATATCAATCTTCAGACCCTTTCACGCGGAGCCAATGTTGTCGGTCTGGTCTCACAGTCACGCGATATTATCGACCTGCATGCCAAACTTTTCAAGAAGCACGGCATAACCACCATCCGCAATTTCGATGCGCTGATGGATATCCGCAACCTCGCCTACTCCGGCCAGTGTATCCATGATGCCGGGCTGAAGCATCAGGTTGTTGTGGCCATGATGGGACTTCCTCCTGGTCTGAACGAGACCTATTGTCACACCCCCCAGTTCTATCTCGACAAGCTGAAGGAGATTCTTGATGCCGATATTCCCTACGACAGTGTTGCCTTCAAGGATGCTTCCGGTACCACAACGCCTGCTGTTGTTCACGAGACCATCAAGGGGGCTCGCAAGTTGCTGCCAGAAGGGACCATCATCCAGTTTCATACCCACGATACGGCAGGAATGGGCGTGGCCTGCAACTTTGCCGCCATCACCGGCGGAGCCGACATTATAGACCTCTCCATGGCTCCGGTGAGCGGAGGAACAGCGGAGGTTGATATTCTCACCATGTGGCAGCGGCTTCGCGGTACCGAATATACCCTTGACATCGATCATGAAAAATATCTTGAGGTCGAGGCGCTCTTTATCGATCAGATGTACAAATACTATATGCCGCCCGAAGCAACGGCGGTCAATCCCGTGATCTCCTTTTCACCCATGCCCGGCGGTGCCCTTACGGCAAACACCCAGATGATGCGCGACAACAACACGCTTCACCTGCTTCCGGATGTGATCAAGAACATGCGCGAAGTGGTTGTCAAAGGCGGTTTCGGCGCATCGGTAACTCCGGTTTCACAGTTCTATGTTCAGCAGGCATTTGCCAATACCATTCAGGGTGACTGGAAAAAGATCACCGACGGATATGGCAAGATGGTGCTCGGCTACTTTGGCCGCACCCCGTCTGCCCCTGATCCCGAAGTGGTCAGGCTTGCCTCCGAACAGCTCGGTCTTGAGCCGACAACGGAGGATGTGCACGACATCAACGACCGCAACCCGGAGCTTGGCATCGAGTATAACCGTTCGCTGCTTCAGAAAGCCCATATTCCGCAAACTGACGAGAACATTTTTATCGCCGCGACCTGCGGAGCCAAGGGTATTGCCTTCCTTCAGGGTGATTGCTCAACCGGTATTCGCTACAAGGCTGATATTGCAGTTGAAATCAAGGCAAAAACCAAAGCTGAGGTGGTTGCCGCATACCACGAAGCGCACAAGCACGATATCCATCAGAAGGAGGTTACCCACCGCCTTGAGGAGCTCTTCTCAAAACCCGCCCCGACAGAGACGGTTCCGGCAGCATCCGCTGTGCCAAAGGTGATCTCCATGGCCGGTAACTTTACCGTCTATGTTGATGGATCACCGTTTAATGTGACCTTTGCCGAAGGTTCATCCATCAACCCCCAGGGAGCATCAACGCAACCCGCTGTTTCTGCACCGGCACCAGCCGCCGCTCCGGCAGTAGCCGCTGGCACTCCGGTACTTGCAGTCATGCCCGGCAACGTCTTCTCGATTTCC
The DNA here is from genome assembly GCF_011601315.1 of Candidatus Chlorobium masyuteum. Lineage (NCBI taxonomy): Bacteria > Pseudomonadati > Chlorobiota > Chlorobiia > Chlorobiales > Chlorobiaceae > Chlorobium > Candidatus Chlorobium masyuteum. Next base: position 71,404 of record NZ_JAAORA010000007.1, read on the forward strand.
GTCAAGGTTGGCGATGATGTGAAGGAGGGCGAAGAGGTGGCCGTCCTTGAAGCCATGAAAATGGAAAATCCGGTCAAGGCCCCCTGTGCAGGGAAAATTCTCTCCATTACGGTCGCCAAGGGTGATACCATTGGCATGGGGGAGATCATGATGACCATCGGATAGCCTCAATATAAATCTACTGCGCAGACGACAAAACCCCCAGAGATCGGGGGTTTTGTCGTTACAAGGGGAGAGGGGTCATGCGTTACTTTCTGAGAATTACTTCACACTCGGGGTGGAGCTCTATGAAGCGTTCGAGTTCGTCACGGGGGATGTTGCCGGGCGAAAGCTCTATTTTTTCAAGGTTCTGAAGCTGCATCAGAGGGTCGATGGACGAGACGAGCGTGTTTGAGATGTCAAGCTCCTCAAGGTAGGTAAGCTCTTCAAGCGCTTCGATGGTCATGACATGGGTGTTTGCCAGGCTCAGTTCACGTAGACCGGCAAGTGAACGCAGCGGCTCGATATTTTCGATGGCTGTTTTGTTACAGCGGAGATATTCGAGGTTGCTGAGTCCGGAGAGTGGCGACAGGTCGGTAACGTAGGAGCTGTTGATGCCAAGTTCGATGAGATTTTCAAGATGTCTGAGCGGGGCAAGGGAGGAGATCCCGGTTTTGTAACAGCTCAGCTTTTCAAGCTTGAAAAGCTTTTTCAGAGGCGAAAGGTCATTGATCGGTGTTTCGGAACAGTAGAGCTCTTCAAGATTGGAGAGCTTGCTGACCGGTTCAAGTGTCGTGATCTGTGTGCTTGAAATCCAGAGCAGTTTGAGGCTTGTCAGGTTGCGCAGGGGATCAAGTGACGAGAAGTCGCAGTCGAAAGCATAGAGGCGCTGCAGTTTCTCAAGATGAGCCAGCGGTTCAAGATCTGAAACAGGTGACTCATCGCAGCGGAGCTGCTGAAGTTTTTCAAGCATCCTGACAGGCAGGAGGTCGTGAATTCTCCGGTTGTCACAGCGAAGGTGTGTGGTTTCAAGAAAATCAAGCAGCTCCTGATCGGAAGGTTCTCGGACAACTTTCAGAGTGGTTTTGATGATCTCTTTCCACTCATCAGTCATGGTCTGCCACCACTTTTTACGAGCACTGCTCTCACGGAGCAGCTCTGCCCTTGAGATTGTGCGAAGGTATTCAATCTCATCAGACTGGCAATACAGATGCCGTCCATTATCCTTTGGAGGCTGTTCAACCGGCGGACCAGCTGGATGGTTTGGACTGCAATTGAGTTTTTCGGTAAGGCAACGGGTATACCATTCAGCCTTTTTCTCCTCTGTATGCTGACGGTGAAGTTCCTGTGATTGCTCGTCAAGTGAGGTGATATCTTCAAGTATGTCATTTCCGCATCGGGGACATACTGCACTTTGCACTGTGAGCGGATAACTGCAAACCGGGCACTGATTATAGGTGTTTTGCTCCAAAATTATACGGCATCTTGCGTTGATTAAGAGAAAGGGTGGAATATTATTAAATAATAAGAAAAAAAGCGTTACCGCCATACAGGATGAGAAAATTCATGCAGGTATTTTACGCTTTATTTCACCTTACCTTACCGGCCTGACGATGAATAAACTAATTGCCAGTAACCGGTGTTCTTTGTTTGTTAAAGCAAATCTGTTTATTGGCGAAAACTGGGCCGGTGTTCAGTGATGTATAGTCCTCAATAAAGGATATCTACCGAGAGGAGCCTTTTATGGATAACCCTGCGTTAACGCCGGGAAACGTTGCCGGAACGATACCGGACAAGCTGCTCACGCTTTCGGGTGAGGAGTGGCTGTTGAGGCGAAAAGGGTTTCGGAAATCCGAAAAAAGTATCCAGGTCAACGAGACCCTTCTGACCATTGGAAACGGTTATCTCAATATCAGGGGAAGTCTTGAGGAGCTTCCGCCGGGACACTCCGGCGGAATGTATCTGAATGGCATCTACGATAAATCGGAGGCCGATGTTGAAGAGCTGGTCAAATGTCCGATGTGGACCGATCTGTCAATATGGGTCGAGGGTCAGAAATTCTGTCTTTCAAGCTGCAAGGCTCTGCATCACGAGCAGATTCTTGATTTGAAAAAAGGGACACTGCACCGCATTACCACCTTCAGGGATCCTGCCGGAAAGGTCATCACCCTCGAAACTGTTCGCCTTGTCTTTATGCATGACCTGCATCTGGGATATATGCAGGTCAAAATTACTCCCCGTAATTTTTCCGGACCGATCCGGGTGCTGACCGGCCTGAACGGAGATGTCTGCAACAGGGGTTTTTTCCCTCGCGAAATGCTCAAGCATCTTCAACTTGAAAGAATTGAGCGGGGCAGGGTTTTTATGTATCTGGAGATGAAAACCCGTGAGCGGGGTATACGGATTTCGGAGGCGGCTTCATGGCGTCTGGTTTCGCCCTCTTTCCACTACCTGAAGTGGGAGCCGAGAATTTACGGAGAGAAGTTTACCAGCGAAATCACTATCGAGGCAAAAAAAGGGGAGAGCTATATCTTTGAAAAGCTGGCGGTTGTTACCACGAGCAGGGAGATAAAGCCGGATGAGATGTTCAAAGGTTCGATCTGCAAGCTTAAAGCGTTTGTCCGCAGTGGTGCCGAGCGTGAAATAACGGCACATCTTACGGCATGGAGTGAGAAGTGGAAGCAGGCTGATATCGTTATCAGGGGTGACGATGAGGCTCAGCATGCATTGCGCTACAATATCTATCAACTGCTTATCAACGGCCCGGTTCGCCCGGCCGGTATCGGGGCAAAATTTCTCAGTTCCGAGGGCTATCTCGGACATGTTTTCTGGGATACCGAAATATTCATTCTTCCTTTTTTTATTTACAATTTCCCGGAAATTGCCCGGAACATGCTTCTCTACCGCTACAATACACTTGGCGGAGCAAAGGAAAATGCCCGGAAAATGGGCTATAAAGGGGCTAAATATGCATGGGAGTCGGCAGTTACCGGAGAGGATGTTACGCCGAGATTTGCCTCAAAGCTCGAGAAGACCATCAGGCTCATCTACACCGGTACCGAGGAGGATCATATTGTATCCGACGTCATATACGGCGTGGAAAAGTATTTCCGGGTCACCGGCGATGTAAGTTTTCTGATCGATTACGGGCTTGAAATGGTTTTTCTGACAGCCCGTTTCTGGGCTTCGCGTGTTGTGAAAATCGGTGAGCAGTATGAAATCCACTGTGTTATAGGCCCTGATGAGTTTCATGAGCATGTCAACAACAATGCCTATACCAATTTTATTGTCAAATGGCATCTGCGTCTTGCTGCGATGCTCTACAAGTATATGGTACGCAATGACGCAGGGATGCTCAGGAACATTTCGTCGAAGATAGAGCTGGCGGGTGAGGAGGTGGACTCCTGGATGGATATCAGCCGCAATCTCAAGCTCTCCTATAACGCTGAAACAAAGATCTATGAACAGTTTGATGGTTACTTTTCACTCAGGGATTATGTAATCACCGCATTTGACCGCAAGGGTCATCCGGTGCTTCCCCGGGGCGTACATTACCGCAATATTCAGTCAACAAGACTTATCAAGCAGGCTGACGTCATGAGCATGATGCTGCTCTTTCCTCATGCATTCAGCGATGAGGATAAAATGGCCAATTATGACTATTACGAGCGGCGTACCGTGCATAAATCCTCTCTGAGTCACTGTATTCATGCCATGATGGGTCTTACTACCGGCAGGCGAACACGCGCTTACAGCTATTTTATGAAGACCGCTCTCTTCGATCTTGAAAACCTCCATGAGAACAGTGCGCTCGGCATTCATGCTGCTGCGGTTGGTGGTACCTGGCAGACGGCAATCTACGGGTTCGGAGGGTTTTCGATAAAGTCCGATCGCCTGGTGCTCAAACCGTGGCTTCCGAAAAAATGGGAAAGCCTTTCGTTTAATGTACGATGGGGAGAGCGGGCGGTTGACGTTACGGTTTATCATGACAGGGTAGAGGTCATGATCCGTTCCGAAGAAGAGACGACAGTCCCTTTGAGCCTCTACAGGAAAACCTACAAAATAGAGGTTAACCGGTTGACCGTGCTCCCTTATTGCTCTTCCTGAAAGAGCGGTGGATCACGCTGAATCGTTTATACCCGTCGACTCTCTGCAGGATGAAGGAGAGAGCGGCTGAGATACCGAAAAAATTGCTATTTTCATCTTCACAAGCTCCCCGGCAGGCGGAGCTCTCTGTCCGCTCTTTTCCCTGGCTATCAATCAAACCCTGAAGGTTTTTATCGTTATGGATTTTGTTCATTTGCATGCTCATACGCACTATTCAATGCAGAGCAGTCCGATTTTTCCGGGTGAACTTTTTTCCGCAGCGTCAGGGTTCGGTATGAAGAGTGTCGCGGTTACTGATTATTGCGCTATTTTCAATATGCCGGAGCTTTTCTATGAAGCAAAAAATGCCGGTATCAAGCTTATTATCGGCAGTGAACTCCTCCTGCTTGAATCCGATACACACCAGCACAGCCGCACCCCCACGTCACCCTCCCTTGTGCTTCTTGTCCAGAACGATACCGGCTATCGCAATCTCTGTATTCTGCTCTCACGGGCGGCAAAAGACGGCTTTGTCAACGGTATGCCGCATATTGAGAGCCGTCTGCTTGAACAGTATCATGACGGGCTGGTCTGTTTATCCGCTTACAGTTCGGGACGTATAGGTCGAGCTCTGCTGGCCGGTGCGATTGATGAAGCGGAAACATTTGCAGCCTACTACCAGGAGATTTTCGGTGATAACTTCTATCTCGAATTGCAGCAACACCAGGCACCGTTTGATGAAAAGCTCAACCGGGACACCATAGCGCTTGCTGAAAAATTATCGATTGAACTTGTTGCCACCAACAATGTTCACTATCTCGAAAGAAAGGATGCCGGCTGTTACCGGGCGATGGTTGCCAACCGAACCAAGGAGAAGCTCTCCAGTCAGAACCTCCAGGCACTGGCCGGTTCTGATCACTATCTGAAGTCATCAGATGAGATGAGCCGTCTTTTCAGTGATGAGCATCGTGAGCTAAGCAACTCACTGCTGATTGCAGAAAAGTGTACCTACACCTTCTGCCAGAAAGAGCCGGTGCTGCCGCATTTTCCTTTGCCGGAGGGGTTTCATGACGAGTTTGCCTATCTCAGCCATCTGACATGGGAGGGTGCAAAGGAGAAATATGCTGATTCGGAAGCCGAAGGTATTTCAAAGGAGGAGGTGAAGTCGCGCATAGAGCTTGAACTTGGCGTGATTGAGAAAATGGGGTTCAGCTCCTACTTTCTCATAGTCAGTGACCTGATTGCAGCTTCCCGTACCCTCGGCTATTCGGTAGGGCCAGGACGCGGATCAGCTGCAGGAAGTATTGTGGCTTACCTTACCGGTATTACAAGGATTGATCCTCTTCGGTACAAGCTGCTTTTTGAGCGGTTTCTGAATCCTGAACGCTCGTCGATGCCCGATATCGATATTGACTTTACTCCGGTGGGCAAGCAGAAGGTTCTTGAATACACCGTTGAAAAATATGGTACCGAGAGTGTTGCCAAAGTGATTGCGATCGGGACGCTCGGAGCCAAAGCGGCGATACGTGATGCAGGCAGGGTGCTGGAGGTTCCGCTTCCACTGGTAGACAAGCTGGCGAAACTTGTTCCGACCAAGCCGGGCATTACGCTTGAAAAGGCGTTGCATGAAAGCAATGAGCTGAAGCAGTTTTCTGAAAGTTCACCCGAAATCCGGGAGCTTGTACGCTATGCCCGTGCTCTTGAGGGCAGAGCCCGCAACGTCTCCATGCATGCCGGGGCGGTTGTTATTACTTCCGGTCCTCTCGAAGAGCAGGTTCCTCTCTATGTTTCCAACAAGATCGAAACCGAGGTTCGCAAATTCGCTGATGAGATTGATCTTGACGAACCCGCTCCTGGCAGCATGAAGGGTTCCGACGGTGTTGACGAAAAGCAGCTCGTTACGCAGTTCGACAAGAACTGGATCGAAACGGCTGGACTGCTCAAGATTGACTATCTCGGCCTCGAAACCCTTGCCGTTATTGATGAAACGCTTCGCATGATCAAGCGGCGTTACGATCTTGATATTGAGCTTGAGAAAGTTCCCATGAACGATCGCAAGACGTTCAAGATTTTCCAGGAAGGGAAGATGGCCGGCATTTTCCAGTTTGAGTCATCGGGAATGCAGAGCTATATGACCCGACTGCAGCCAACCCAGATCGGTGATATCATAGCCATGAGTGCCCTCTACCGGCCGGGTGCACTTAACGCACGGATCGATGAGAAGCGTAATGCTGTCGATCTTTTTGTTGACCGCAAGCATGGGCGCGAAGCGATTGACTACATGCACCCGATGCTTGAAGAGATTCTCAAGGAGACCTATGGTGTTATTGTTTACCAGGAGCAGGTGATGCAGATCTCCCAGGTGATGGGAGGATTCTCTCTGGCCAAGGCGGATAATCTCCGCAAGGCTATGGGGAAAAAGATGCCCGAGATCATGGAGAAGTACAAGGCGGATTTTGTTCAGGGAGCGATTGCGCAAGGTGTGCATGATACCCTGGCCACAAGGGTGTTCGAGCTGATGGCCGAGTTTGCCGGATACGGATTCAATAAAAGTCACTCTGCGGCTTACGGGGTTCTGGCATACTGGACCGGGTACTTGAAAGCTCACTACACCATTGAGTTTATGACCGCAGTGCTGAACAGCGAAATTGGCGATACCGAGCGGATGAAACACCTGACCGATGAGGCCAAGAGTTTTGGTATTTCGACCCTGCCGCCTTCGATCAATAAAAGTGATGCCCTGTTTTCTGTTGAAGATTCCGACGATGGCCGCTCATGCTCCATTCGAGTAGGGCTGAGTGCCATCAAACAGGTCGGCGGTGCCGCTCGGGCGGTTGTTACCTCAAAGCTTCGCCGGAAGCGGGACTTTCAGAACCTCTTTGACCTGGCAGCCTCGGTCGATCTTCGGGTCATGAACCGCAAGGCTCTTGAGTGCCTTATCCTTGCCGGTGCCTTTGATGAGATTGACCAGCATCGGGCACGGTTGATTGCCAATGTTGACAAGGCTATCAAGTTCGGCCAGATGCAGAACCGTTCGGTAACGCTTGGCCAGTGCGGCTTTTTTACCGCTGAAGAGGGTGCTCTGCTTGAAGAGGAGCACTATCCTGATATGGATCAGGCCGAACCGATGGCGGAAGCAGAAAAACTGCTGCATGAAAAGAAACTTGTGGGATTTTATCTGAGCCATCATCCCCTTTCACCCTACCGTCGCGACTGGCAGGCTTTTACGACGCTTCAGCTCAATGCAAAGGAGATTATTGCGGCAAAGCAGTACAAGGTTATCGGTGTCATTGTATCGGTAAAGCCCTATCAGGACAGGAAAGGCAAACAGATGCTGTTCGGCACCATTGAGGACTTTACCGGAAAGGCGGATTTTACCGTTTTTGCCAGCGTTTTTGAGCAGTACGGGCATCTGATAAAACCCGAAGAGGTGCTGATGCTGATTGCCGAAGGAGAGGTGAGCGGCGGTATGCTCAAACTGCTTGTCAGGGAGATTGTGCCGATTAAAAAGGTGAGAAACTCCCTTGTTAAAAAAATTGTTCTGAAAATTGATGCCGATGACCAGCTTCAGCTTGAACGTCTTGCGGGAGTAAAAAAAGTATTTGAAGCACATAAAGGGGGCACTCCGGTTGAATTCGAAGTGAATGCGCAGTCGGGAGATAATATTGAGATGATAACGGTTTTTGCCCGCAATACCCCTGTCGAGGCCTCCGAGAGCGCTATTGAACAGCTTGAGAAGATACTTGGACCTGATAATGTCAGGATTTCGGGGTAGAGAAATTTGTTTTTTTTATTACTTTCATCACTTATCGGCTCTCTTGCAGAAACGTTTCAAGTATTACTAATTCAAACCGGTACATAAAACAAAATGAGCGGAAAATATCTTGTAGCAACAGACCAGAATTTCCAGGCCGAGATTCTTGATTCATCGAAAGTGGCTCTTGTTGATTTCTGGGCTGCATGGTGCGGACCATGCATGATGCTTGGCCCGGTTATTGAAGAACTTGCCGGTGATTATGAGGGAAAGGCGGTTATTGCAAAACTCAATGTTGATGAGAACCCTGCCACCGCTGCCAAATATGGCATCAGAAGCATCCCGAGCCTTTTGATCTTCAAGAACGGTCAGGTTGTTGACCAGTTGCTTGGAGCAGTACCGAAAAACCAGATTGCCAAAAAAATAGACGATCAGCTCGTCTGATTTCCTCTGAAGTTCAAGGGAACAGGAAAGCCTCTCTCTCTAACGGGACAGAGGCTTTTTTTATGCAATTATTTCCCGTATTCCGTGACCAGATCAAGCGTGACGTTTTCGAGCAGGCTTTTCCAGTCGCCAAAGCGTTGTTGGCGGTAGAGTCTGGCTGAATTGTACCACGGAGAGTCCGCTCTGTCAAGCAGCCATCGCCAGTTCGGTGTATAGGGCAGGAGTATCCAGACTGCTTTGTCCAATGCGCCGGCTATATGGGCGACACTGGTGTCGATGGTGATGACGATATCCATAAGTTCAGAGAGTGCAGCCGTATCGCTGAAATCCTTCAACTCATCGCCAAGGTGCACGATATCGGTGCAGGAGTTGAGCGCATCCCTGTCACTCTCCTCTATCTCCTTTTGCAGGCTGACATACTGAAAGCCTCCAGGGAGCTGCTCAATCAGCAGGGAGAGCGCAATATTGCGGTTGTGGTCAGGCTTCACCGCAGTGCTCCATACCAGGCCGACACGGGGAGCGCTCTTCTCTCCGAGCCGCTCTCTCCAGTAATTGAGTTTAAGCGGATCATTTTTGATGTAGCCGCCGGCATCGGGAATGGTGTCCAACGTTGTTTTGAAGGCCAGCGGCAAGCTGAGCAGGGGAGTGTGATAATCAAACCGGGGCAACAAATCACCCTGTTGCACGGCCTGCGTAACACCCTCCAGATGGTTGAGTAACCTGTAGAGCGGTTGAGGCAGTTCCAGAATTACACGGGCCCCCGATTCAGCCACCAGGCGGGTGTAACGGGCGAACTGAATGGTATCGCCCAATCCCTGTTCGCTGTGCAAAAGAATGGTTTTTCCTGCAAGAGAGTCCTTTCCAAGCCAGAGTGGCCGGTCAAAGTCGCGTTTCGGGGAGCTGAATCTACTATACCGCCAGCGCCACTCATAGAGCTCCCAGCCGGATTGGAAGTTGCCCTTGAGGAGCAGGGCGAATGCCTTGTTCAGCCATGCGTCGGCAAAGTCAGCTCTCAATGCAATCGCCAGCTCAAAACTGATGAGCGCTTCGTCGAACCGGTTGAGCTGCTGGAGGGCAAGGCCTCGATTCGAGAGCGCTTCAGCATAGTCCGCTTTAAGGGCTATTGCCCAGTCATAACTGTCGAGAGCCTCCTCGAACCGGTTGAGCTCCTGCAGGGTATTGCCACGATTGGAGAGTGCTTCGGGAAAATACGGTTTGAGGGTTATGGCTTTGTCAAAGCTTGCAAGAGCATCCGCAAACTTTTTCAGTTCATGGAGAGCCAGACCTCGATTCGAGTAGGCTTCGGAGTACTCCGGTTTACGTGCAATGGCACGGTTATAGCTCTCTACAGCCGCATCCAGCAGCCCGAGTTCTTTAAGCGCTATGCCGCGATTACTGTAAAAGGTTGCGTTATGCGGAGAGAGCACAATAGCCCTGCCAATCAGATCCGCAGCTCTCTGATGCTCTCTTGACTGGAGCGCTGCTACCCCGGATAAGTGAAGTGCATCAACGTGTTTTGGTGAAACTGCCAGAATCTGCTCGTAAAGCACCATTGCCTGTGCGACCTTGCCTTGCTGATGCAGCGTTAACGCCTGCCGGAATGTTAGATCAAGTTGTGCATCCGTGAGGTCGTTTGAGGGGCGCGATGAAGCAAGCCGGGTAGAAGCGGTGATCAGATCTGCGTTGAGCTGTTGCAATACCCCCTCCCAATCTCCTGTGCTATCCTGTCTGTAGAGCGTTGCGGAATCATACCATGGAGAGTCCGGTCGATCAAGTAACCAGCGCCAGTCAGGAGCGAATGGCAGAACTATCCAGACCGTTTTGCCCAAAGCACCGGCCAGATGCGCCACACAGGTGTCAATACTGATGATGATATCCATCAGCTCGCAGAGGGCCGCTGTATCGCTGAAATCAACCAGATCGTCGCCAAAATGCACTATCTCCGGATGAGCAAGCAGTGTTTCCCTGTCAGGCTCTCTGAGCTCTTTTTGGAGACTTACATAGTGAAACCCTGATGGGAGACACTGCAATAGTGATGAGAGGGGAATGCTCCGGTTTTGGTAAGGTTCAGTGTTTCCACTCCAAACCAGACCGATACAGGGTTTGGTTTGGTTCCCTAACCTGAGATTCCAGTGCGCTACCTTGCCGGGATCGCTTTTCAGGTAGTGTTGCGGGGAAGGAATGGTCTCTAACTCGGTACTGAATGCCAGAGGCAAGCTCGGCAACGGACAGTGAAAGTCGAAATGTGGTAATGGAGATCCGGGTATGCCGGTTTCGGAGACCCCGTCAATCTCCCTGATTAAACCGATGAGCGACAGAGGAACATCCATGATGACCCGTGCCCCGAGATCAGCAACGGATTTGGCGTACCGGGAGAACTGGATGGTATCGCCCAATCCCTGTTCACTGTGGAGCAGTATGGTTTTTCCTTTCAGAGACTCTTTTCCAAGCCAAAGTGGTTGCGAAAAGTGGCGATTCGGGGATGGATACTTCTCGTTTTTCCAGCGATACTCAAAAAGCTCGAAACCCTCTTTGAAGTTGCCCTTGAGGAGCAGGGTTATTGCTTTGTTAACCCGGGGAGCAACAAGGTCAGGCTGGAGTCTGATCGCAGAGTCAAAGCTTGTTAGCGCAGCATCCAGCTCTTTTCGATCTTTCAGTACAAGCCCCCGGTTAGCGTAAGCTTCAGCATAATCCGGTTTGAGCGCAATGGCCTGATCAAAGCACGAAAGAGCATCTCCAGACTGATTGAGGTGATGGAGTATATTTCCTTTATAGTAGTAGGCTTTGGCAATGTCATATTTGAGATCAAGAGCTTTATCAAAACTTGCAAGAGCGGTCTTGAACTCTCCCTGATCATAGAGCACCATGCCCTGATTTGCGTACGCATCGGCAAAGTCCGGCTTGAGCGCAATGGCCTGGTCAAAGCTTGCAAGCGCTGCATCCAGCTGCCTGAGTTCATAGAGTGCGTTTCCTCTGTTGTTGTAGAAGGCGGAATGGCGGGGATAGATCTCTATGGCTTTTCCGAACAGGTCAACAGCTTTCCGGTACTCTTTTTTCTGAAAAGCAATAACTCCAAGCATGTGCAGTGAGTCAGCCTGCTTTGGCTGTATTGTCAGAATCTCCTCGTAAAGCGCCTCTGCCTGAGCAAGTTCTCCCTGTTGATGAAATGATAACGCACTTTTGAATTTTGCGGTTACTTGCGCTGAATCGCTTGAACTTGTTCGGGGCATGTACATGATTATTTAGCCTGGCTTGATCGATTGCGCATAAAAAAAGCCTCCGGCTTACAGGATAAAGTGTTATACCTGACCCTACAAGGTGAGAGCTTCACGGGAAAAGATAAGCGGTTTGGAGATAAAAAAGAACCATATCACGGGAATTCACTCAGCAGCAGCACTCTTGAAAGGTCGTATTGTTTGTGCAGGTTTAAGCCGGAGGTTTTGGGGAATACGTTTTACTCGGGTATTGTTACCTCTGTCACTTACGTCCGTGTGCCGCAGATAAGCGGCGCGAGAGATGAGGGTAGGCCCCTCGCAATCGGCTTGCAGGAGCAGATTGCAAACCACTGTAAGCGGCTGTAGTCAAAAGCTATTGTCGTGAGCGTTACAGAAAAGGCATCAAAAGATGTCAGATGTGAACCAAGGAAGACGAACACAAGTGAACCACCGTTCAATCGTCGTAAGTGATATGATGACATCAAAACTGAGGCTGGACGTAACT